>NZ_JBXARF010000001.1:0-379292 GCF_058807955.1 Comamonas sp. GW821-FHT11H03 | reverse complement strand
TGGTGGTCGTAGCGGGACTCGAACCTGCGACATCAGCATTATGAATGCTGCGCTCTAACCAACTGAGCTATACGACCGACAGCCCGCAATTGTATAGGAAGAAATTGCCTTGGCAGCCAAGTTGGGATTTTTTGTGTGCAGCCTGCAGCGGTCTCGGGGACAAAGAAAAAACCGCAGTGCTTTTGCAAGCACTGCGGTTTCCTGTTTGGTGGTCGTAGCGGGACTCGAACCTGCGACATCAGCATTATGAATGCTGCGCTCTAACCAACTGAGCTATACGACCGAAGACAGCGATTATATGCAAAAAATAGCTGCTTCAATTGGTTTGCTGAAATTTCTTGCGAAAAATCTGCTGCTTACTGGTGGGTGAAGTTTGCGGGGCGCTTGTTCACGAAGGCGTCCATGCCTTCCTTCTGGTCCTGGGTGGCAAACAGGGCGTGGAACAGGCGGCGCTCGAACATCACGCCGTCGGACAGTCCGCTCTCGAAGGCGCGGTTCACGGACTCCTTGGCAGCCATTACGGCCAGCTGGGAGAAGCCGCTGATGATGATGGCGGCGCCCAGCGTCTCTTCCATGAGCTTGTCAAAAGGCACGACGCGGCTGACCAGACCGGCACGCTCGGCCTCACTGGCATCCATCATGCGGGCGGTCAGAGCCATGTCCATGGCCTTGGCCTTGCCCACGGCACGCGGCAGGCGCTGCGTGCCGCCGGCACCGGGAATCACGCCCAGCTTGATCTCTGGCTGGCCGAACTTGGCGTTATCGGCAGCGATGATGAAGTCGCACATCATCGCGAGCTCGCAGCCGCCACCCAGGGCAAAGCCGCTGACGGCGGCAATCACGGGCTTGCGGATGCTGCGAATGGTTTCCCAGTTGCGCGTGATGTAGTCGCCGCCATAGGCGTCGGCAAAGCTGTACTTGGCCATGGCACCGATGTCGGCACCGGCGGCAAAGGCGCGTTCGCTGCCGGTGATGATCATGCAGCCAATGCTTTTGTCTGCATCGAACTTCCTGAGCGCATCGCCCAGTTCGTCCATGAGCTGGTCGTTCAGGGCATTGAGCTGCTTGGGGCGGTTCAGCGTGATGATGCCGACTTTTTCCGCTTCCACGCGGACTTCGATGGTTTCGTAGGCCAAGTTTGTCTCCTGCTAAAGAATGAATCGCTGTTGCCAAGAATAACCGCTGAGCCTGGCTGCCGGCTGTCGCACAGCTGCGTCACTTTGGGGGCGGGCTCAGGCCGCAATGCCCGTCAGCCAGCGCTCTGCAGCGGCCTTGTCGCTGATTTCAAGCCCCAGATTGCTGATGGGGCTGGCGCTATCTGCATCCTCGCTGGCGGCTTTGGCGAGCAGGCCGCTCAGGTTCAGCGTCAGCTGCAGAATCTGCTGGTCACGTGCTACCCAGGCCGTGAGCTGATTGGAGCCGGCTGCGTACAGCTGCACATCGTCCAGTTTGCTGATGCGCCAGCGCTGACCATCGGCCTCGACGGCCAGCCATTCGTCCCCAGCCATCATGCCGGCCTGCTCGGCAGCTCCGCCGCGCAGCACGGTCTTGATCTGCACGCTATGGTTTTCCTGGACACGCAGGCCCAGTTTCTGTGCCAGCTGTGCAGGCTCGGCCTTGCTTTTGATTCCATGCGTGGCCAGCAGCTCGCGCAGCGGCAGGTCCTCGGTGGAATGCACCCAGGCTTGCAGCTGCCCGGCAATCTCGGGGTTGCCCACTTCGCTGACCACGGCCAGCACATCGGCTTCGCTGATGGGGCCGCCTTCACTGCAGCGCCACAGGCCGCGCATCACATCGTCCAGGCTGCCCGTACCGTTGGCGCGCAGGGCCAGATCGAGGCACAGAGCAACCAGCGAGCCCTTGGTGTAGTAGCTGACCGTGTGATTGGCAGTGTTCTCGTCCTGGCGGTAGTACTTGACCCAGGCGTCGAAGCTGGACTCGGCCACGGACTGCACCAGGCGGCCCGGCGTCTGCAGCACCTGGTTGATGGTGCGCGTGACGAGCTTGAGGTACTGGCTGTTGTCCAGCAGTCCGGCGCGGCGCAGGAACAGATCGTCGTAGTAGCTGGTGAAGCCTTCAAAGAACCACAGCAGCTCGGTGTAGTTCTCCTGCTCGTAGTCGTAGCGGGCCAGTTCTGCCGGGCGCAGGCGCTTGACGTTCCAGGTGTGGAAGTACTCGTGGCTGATCAGACCCAGCAGGGTGTTGTAGCCCTCGCCGGCCCTGGCTTCTGCCTTGCGCGGCAGATCGCGGCGGCCGCAGATCAGTGCCGTGCTGTTGCGGTGCTCGAGGCCGCCATAGTTGTCATCGACCACATTGAGCATGAAGACATAGCGATCCATGGGCGGCTGGCTGCCGTCGGCATGCCAGAAGGCGATCTCGGCCTCGCAGATCTTTTGTGTATCGGCGAGCAGGCGCTCGCCATCAAAGCTGGGCGCGGCACCGGCGACCACAAACTCATGGGGCACGCCGCCGACCGTAAAGCTGCCGCGCCAGAAGCGCCCCATTTCGACGGGGCAGTCCACCAGCTCGTCGTAATGGGCTGCCGTGTAGAGGCCGAAGCCGTTGGCGTCGACCTGCGCCGGCTTCAGGCCGGTGGCTACCTGCCAGCCCTCGGTGGCGGGGCTGCCGAGCAGCTCCAGGGCATGGGGGTGATCTTCCTTGCCATGCGCGCGCAGGCACAGGCTGGTGCCGTTGAAGAAGCCACGCCGGCGATCCAGCCAGGCCGTGCGCACCGAGGTGTCATAGGCGCAAACCTGATAGCTGATAACGCACGCTGAATCAGCGTTGCAGTCGATTTTCCATTGATTCTTGCTGAGCTGTTGCACGGTCACGGGCTCACCGTTCTGCGTGGCCTTCAAGCCCTGCAGATTCTTGGAAAACTCGCGCACCAGATAGCTGCCCGGAATCCACACCGGCAGCGACAGCAGCTGCTGCGCCGCAGGCTGGGCGATATGCAGCTCCACATCAAAAAGATGGGCGTCCACCGCGCTGGCCTGCACGGCGAAGCGGATGTCGGAGTGAATGCCGCAGGCATTGGGATCAGAGGTCATGGCAGCTCCAGAAATGCGGGCCGGAGCATGCGAACCTATCGCAGCGTGCCTGAAACTTCATCAGGTGCACGCTGCTCCGGCAATGAGACAGGGATTACTTGGCGGCGGCCAGGTGCTTTTCGACCTCGGCAGCCGAGATGGCGCCGGGCACACGCACATTGTTGGAAAAAATCACGGTGGGCGTGCCGGTGATCTTGTACTTGCGGCCGAAAGCCAGATTGCGCTGGATGGCGGCAGGGTCGCACTGGGCGGCTGGCGCGTTCTTGCTGTTCAGCATCTGCTCCTGCCAGGCCTTGGCCTGGTCCTTGGCGCACCAGATATTGCGCGACTTCTCGGCCGAGTCCGGGCTCAGGATGGGGTAGAGAAAGAGGTGGATGGTGACGTTGTCCACGCTCTGCAGGTCTTTCTCAAAGCGCTTGCAGTAGCCGCAGTTCGGGTCTTCAAACACGGCCATCTTGCGCTCGCCCTTGCCATGCACGATGGTGATGGCGTCCTTGATGGGCAACTGCTTGAAGTCCACGGCCGTGAGCTGGGTCATGCGGTCTTCGGTCAGGTTGCGGCGCGCCTTGGTGTCGATCAGCTCGCCCTGAATCAGATAGTTGCCCTTGGCATCGGTGTAGAAGATGTCCGTGCCCACGCGTACTTCGTACAGGCCGCTCATCGGGGTGGAGCGGATCTCGTCGATTTTCTCTAGCTGGGGAATGCGCTCGGTCAGCGTCTTCTTGAGGTTGGCATCCTGGGCATGCACGCTCAGGCCGAAGGTCATGCTGGCGGTGGCCAGCAGGCAGGCAACAAGTTTCATGGAAGATGTATGGGGCTGCAGCGCGCTGCAGCGTGGAAAGGATGAGGTCGGCTGCCATCCACTATGCATGAACGGCAGGGCTGTTGCTTGGACTACGGACTGAGTCAAGGGTTCCCTGAGCCGTCTTCTCAGAGCAGACCCATGGCCTGCTTGGCCATCCAGGACTTGAGCAGGCCGCTGCGCTCAAAACCCTTCATGCCCCAGTTGCGCAGCATCTGCACAGGCACTTCGGGACGGGCAAACAGCTGCTGCAGCCCGTCCATGGCCAGGCCCATGGGGGCCAGAGATGCCTTGCGCTCACGCTCGTACTGGCGCAGCAGCTTCAGATCGGCGGGGCTGCGCCAGTAGTCGCGCTCCTGAAGGATGCGTGCCAGAGTCTGCACATCGCCCAGGCCCAGGTTCAGACCCTGGCCGGCCAGCGGGTGGACGTTGTGGGCGGCGTCACCTGCCAGCACCCAGCTTTGTTGGCTGTTCCTGTCCAGCGGTCCGCACCAGCGGTCGGCCACGGCCTGCTGCAGAGGCCAGGTGGCGCGCTCGGCCACCAGCTCCAGCTGGCCCAGCGCATCCTGGCTGATGGACTGCAGGCGGGTGGTAAAGCTCTCTTCGTCGCTTTCCAGCCAGTCAGGCACCAGCGATTGTTCCAGCGACCAGACAACGGCCACTTCGTGACCGTCGGGTCCGCCCATGGGCAGAAAGGCCAGAATCCCTTCCGGCGTGAACCACTGGCGTGCAATGCCGCCATGCGCCAGCTCACAGCTCAACCGGGTGGCAATGGCGTGCTGGGAATAGGGCGTGACGGAGAACTCCACGCCGAATTCGGTGCGCGTGCTGCTGGAGCGGCCTTCGCAGACGGCGGTGAGTGCGGCCTCCACCGGTTCCTTGACGATTTCCACCTGGGGTTGATAGCGCACGGCCTCGGCCAGGCGCTGCTCCAGCGCGGGGACATCGACGATCCAGGCCAGTGCCGGCACTTCCTGAGAAGCTGCGTCGAACTGGATCTGGCCGTCCAGATCGCCAAACACCTGCATGCCGACCACGGGTGTGGCATCTTCGTCGTCAGGCCAGCAGCGCAACGACTGCAGCACGGCCCTGGAACTGGCATTGAGCGCATAGGCTCGCACATCCTTTTGCTGCGGGGATCGAGGCTGAGGTGGCGCCACCAGCGCCACACGCAGACGCTCACGCGCCAGCAAAAGAGCCAAGGTCCGGCCCACAATGCCGGCTCCACGAATACATACATCAAAGGTTTGCGCCATGTCCGGCATTGTAGGAGGCGCGGACAGGGCCTGCGCTCATAGAGGAAACCTCGTGCCATGCGGTCGCTGGCTGCAGCCAGCTATGCTGTTGATAGCGGGCTGTGCAGGTCAAGCAGGGACTAGAGGGCAAAATGAGAGATGAATCCGTATTCGAAGGAGATGTGATGACCGACAACGCCTATGACGTGCAGGGCCGGATTGCCGAACTGTGGATCTACCCCGTCAAATCCTGCGCCGGTATTGCCGTGCCGAAGGCCCGGCTCTCGCGCCATGGCCTGCAATGGGACAGGCACTGGATGGTGGTCGATGCCAATGGCGATTTCTTGACGCAGCGCAGTCATCCGCGCATGGCGCTGATCCGGCCCGAGATTACGGATGAGTACTTGCTGCTGCATTTTCCGGGCATGGACAGCTTGCAGATTCCTTTGCTGGTACAGGGCAGCAAATGCCGCGCGCGGGTCTGGAAGGATACGGTCGATGCCTGGGACCTCGGTGAATGGGCCGCGCCTGCACGCAGCTGGCTGAGTCGTGCTCTGGCGGATAACTGCCAGCTGGTGCGCTTTGATAGTTCGCAACCGCGCCGGGCCAGCGAGCGCTGGGTGGGCGATAGCGATGCTCCGGTGCATTTTGCCGACGGCTACCCTTTGCTGCTGCTCAGCCAGTCGGCCGTGGACGAGCTCAATCAGCGACTGACGCAGGCCGGCGAGGCTGCTGTCGATGCGCGGCGCTTTCGTCCGAATATCGTGATTGCCGATATCGAGGCCCATGATGAAGATCGTGTGGAACAGCTGGAGCTGCCCCAGTTGCCCGGTCTGAGCCTGCTGCCCTGCAAGCCCTGTACGCGCTGCCCGATTCCCGATGTCGATCCCGACACCGCCGAACCCGGCACGGCAGTGGGAGACTCCATTTCCAGCTATCGCCAAGATTCGCGGGTGGATGGTGCTATTACTTTTGGTATGAATGCCCTAGTGCTAGGTCTGCCTGACGCTGCGGATGCTGCCGCAGAGCTGGCTGTGGGCCAGCAACTGGTGGGTAATCTGCGCTTTGATTGAGGGAGTAGGCCTTTGACCCTCAAAGACTTGGGGCATCCCTGTAATAGTGATGCAGCGGAACCAGTGTCCAATAAGGCCATTGGCAGCGGCAACGAGGGGAGGGCGGCATGGCTGAATTCAAAACTGGCGATTTCGTGGTTCTCACCGGCAGCAGTGCGTTTGCCGGAAAGATCGCTCGCCTGACTTTTCGTGCCCCCGACAGCGATTTCTGTCTGCCCGACGGTCATGGTCATATTGGCTGTGAGGCCGGAGACTGGGTGCTGGAGTTTGCCCAGAAGGTGCCGGCCTTGATGCGCGGCTGTCGCACTCCCTGCATGACCAAATATCTGTGCAGTCCGCAATCCCAGTTCCGGCTGCTGCAGGAGACTGCCGGGCTGGAGCAATTGTTTGGCCCGATGCGGCAGAGTTCGTCTGCGTTGGCTGCTGATTGACTCGGCATTTCTCGGACTTTTTCTCCCAAGCCTGTCTTTGCGCAGGCTTTTTTGCTTTCTGGCCGGAGCAGCGGCGCAATCTACCGCAGATGAGCAGAGATTGCCGGGTCATTACAATCGAGGGCTTTCCGTGGCCAAACCAGGACGAAACTCTGGGTGAACAGAGTGCGTATGGGTCACGCTTCAAAAGAACCGGATTCGCGACGATGCGGATCGGGCACTTCCGCCACATGGGTGTGGTGCTCGATAGTGCATTGATACATAAGGAATTTCCATGAGCCTCAAATGCGGCATCGTGGGCCTGCCCAACGTGGGCAAGTCCACTCTTTTCAACGCCCTGACCAAGGCCGGCATCGCCGCCGAAAACTATCCCTTCTGCACGATCGAGCCCAACACCGGCGTGGTGGAAGTGCCCGATCCACGTCTGGATCAGCTCTCCGAGATCGTCAAGCCCGAGCGTATTGTTCCCGCGATCGTGGAGTTCGTGGACATCGCCGGCCTGGTGGCTGGTGCTTCCAAGGGCGAAGGACTGGGCAACCAGTTCCTGGCCCACATCCGCGAAACCGATGCCATCGTCAACGTGGTGCGCTGCTTTGAAGATCCCAACGTGATCCACGTGGCGGGCAAGGTGGACCCGATTTCCGACATCGAAGTCATCCAGACCGAGTTGTGCCTGGCCGACCTGGCCACGGTGGAAAAGGCGGTGAACCGCTACAGCAAGGCTGCCAAGTCCGGTAACGACAAGGAAGCTGCCAAGCTGGTGGCGCTGCTGACGCCCATTCAAGCAGCCCTGAATGAAGGCAAGCCCGCCCGTGTGGTGCCGGTGTCCAAGGAAGATGCGCCCCTGCTCAAGCCTTTCTGCCTGATCACTGCCAAGCCCGCCATGTTTGTGGGCAACGTGTCCGAAGACGGCTTTGAAAACAATCCTTTTCTGGATCGTCTCAAGGAATATGCAGAAGCTCAGGGCGCACCCGTGGTGGCCATCTGCGCCAAGATTGAGGCCGAGATGGCCGAGATGGAAGACGAAGACCGCGATATGTTCCTGCAGGAGCTGGGCCTGGAAGAGCCTGGCCTGAACCGCCTGATCCGTGCAGGCTTCAAACTGCTGGGCCTGCAGACCTATTTCACTGCCGGCGTCAAGGAAGTGCGTGCCTGGACTGTGCGTGTCGGCGCTACGGCTCCTCAGGCTGCAGGCGTGATTCACGGTGACTTCGAGCGTGGCTTCATTCGTGCCCAGACCATTGCCTTTGAAGACTTCGTCGCTTTCAAGGGCGAACAGGGTGCCAAGGACGCAGGCAAGATGCGCGCCGAAGGCAAGGAGTACGTGGTCAAGGATGGGGACGTGATGAACTTCCTGTTCAACGTCTGACTTCGGACTGTTGCCTCACATGTTGCGTGAGGTTTTGAGAAACCCCGCAAATCCATTGTTTGCGGGGTTTTTTGTTGATTGTTTGTCTCACGATACCCCATGCTGTCTTGGTAGCATGAACCGCGCTTGACGGTGCAGAGGCGGCTACCGTGGTGAGGAGTGCTTTCCCTCAGATCCGAGCCGCATTCCCCAGTATTTCTCGATGAACCAGAAAAAAACCAGACCAATACGCGCCGACGATGCGACTCAGCCTGCCCCGGCCCGGGGGCGCCCGGCCGGCGACCATGATGCGAAACGCAAGGAGTTGCTACGGGCCGCCGCTGCGGTGATTGCCCAGGAGGGCTACGCCAAAGCGTCATTGCGCACAGTTGCGCAATACGCTGGCCAATCGACGGGTGCCGTGACGTACTACTTTGCAAATAAGGAGGAGCTCATCATTGCCCTGCTTGAGAGCGCATTCGACCGCTTCGATGCCATGCTGGAGTCGGTACGGGAGAGCGGCAACATCCGGGCGCTCTTCAGGTATTGGCTGGCCCTGAGCAAACGCAGCACGCAGTTGCATGCCGTATCCGAACTGCTTGCGCAAGGGCGCTATGAGCCTGCGTTCGCGAAGGTCATCGCGCGGCGATATGCGCACTATCGCAAAACCCACACTGAGATTCTCAAAGCAGCGCAGGAGCGTGGCACGGTCCGCGGTGACATTGCGGCCGAAGTGCTTACAGACCAGCTTGTGGCAATGGGGGATGGCTGGATGCTGATGTACCCCGTAGAGCCAGAACGATTCACGCCCCAACGGATCCGGACGCTGATCGACGCAGTGGACATCCTGATCACGCCTGCCCCCGCCACACATACGGCCCCCTGATGGCCTTCTTTGAACAAATTTTGCCTGCCTGCAGCTAGCCGGCAGCAGCCCTGGGTTGAGGCTTTCAATATTGCATAACGACTGTTATGTAAATATGGGATTTCATTAACATAACGATCGTTGTGTTAAATCGTGGAGCTCGCTAAAGTGGTTTTGTCGAGGCCGGCAATCGCCTGCCGCATAGATTCACACTCAGGAGCCTGCCCATGTTGACCAACCCCGAGATGCGCGACCAGTTTCGCAACGACGGCGCTACTCTCTTTAGGAACTGTCTCAACGAAGTCCGACTGGCGCAGTGCTACGACGCCTTCAAGTGGGACATGGCCCACCCCGGCCCCAACGTCTACAAGGGGCGTCTCATCGGCACCGGGCTGGAAACCCATATCGACAACGCCAACCCCCAGGCCAAGGCCAAGCTGGACGACTTAGCGGCCTCGTTGCCCTTCGGTCAGATCTTCCAGGAGTTGTGGGGCTCGGAGAACGTCTGGTATTTCGCCGAGGAAATCTTCGCCAAGGAAGGCGGCAAGAGCGGGCGCGGCCCCTGGCACCAGGACACGGCCAACTTGCCCTGGGCCGGCCGCCATTGGGGCAATGCCTGGATCAGCTTTCAGCATTTGCCCGAAAAGAATGCGCTGCAGATCGTACGCGGTTCGCACCTGGGCATTCAGTACGACGGCGCCAGCTTCCAGAGCGCGGACGACCCGACCGACCCGCTCTACGGCGACGGCACCTACCCGCGCTTGCCGCACATCGACAAGGAGCTGGCGCAGGACTCCCAATCCTGGGACGTGCTCTCCTTCGAAATCAACCCCGGGGACGTGCTTTTTCTACACCCGCGCTCGCTGCACGGGGGGGCGCCAGTGGATGCCGATTGCCCCACCCGCCACACGCTGGTGATGCGCTTCTTCGGTGATGACGCGACCTTTCGCGAGTTGCCTACTTGCCGGACGGACTACGCCCGCAACGGCATGTTGTTCCGTGAGGAGATGGCCTCCCTCAAACAGGGCGAGCCGTTTCGTCGGCCCATGTTCCGCCAGATTGCGGGCGTTTGAGCACAGCAGGAGTATCCACAGCATGAAGCGACAAATGATTACCCCTGCATCGGTGAAGGCGCGGCAGTACGATCAGATGCATTTTTCGTCGGCTACCCGTGTCGGCGACATGATCTGGGTGTCTGGCCAAGTGGGATTCGACGCTGCAAGGGGCGAGCCGGGCGAGGGCATGGCGGAGCAGGCCAGGCTGGCCTTCCAGAATCTGAAAAACGTACTGGCCGAAGCGGGCGCCACGATGGCCGACATCGTCGAGATCATGACTTTCCATACCGATCTGCGCAGCCCTGATATCCACGCATTCGTGCAGGTCAAGGACGAGTTCCTGCCCGACCGCTATCCCTCCTGGACCGCGGTCGGCGTGGCGCAACTGGCGAATCCGGCCTTTCTGGTCGAAGTCCGCGCCATCGCGGTAGCGGGCTGCGGAGCAGATTAGCGCCCCTGGTCTGCAGGCCGTGGCCATACCCACGGCCTGGGTACGACATAAAACAGCACTGAGACAAGCGAAGGCTCGTTGGCTGGGCGGGGCCGTGCGCGCATGCCTTGCATGTGCGGCTAGTGGAAAACCTGGCCGGAAAAAACGCAAGAGCGCCTGATCAAGGCGGCACTACCCTCGGAGACAACGCCATGAATCGCATCGACGCCACGGGGCCTTCCTCGACCAGTACAACCCCCTCTTATTTGTTGGCGCGGTTCGACCGTCTGCCGATCATGACCTCGCATTACGTCTGGGCCGCTTTGCTCGCGCTCAACCTGATGCTGGAGTACTACGACAACGCGATCTTTTCCTACTCCGCGCCGACCATCAAGCAGCACACAGGCATGAGTACTGAGCAGATTGGGTTCATCAGCAGCACCTTTTACGTGGGGATGGTGATAGGCGCTCTGGTCGGCGGCTGGCTGTCAGACCGGGTGGGGCGTCGCCCGGTGCTGGTGTGGGGCACCGTCATGTATTCGCTCGGTGTGATAGCAACGGCGTCTTTTCCGGGGTTTGAGCTGATGCTGACCTCCCGCTTCATCACGGGTCTGGGGGTGCAGGCAGCCACCTCGGTGCTGCTGGTCTATATCTCCGAGATGTTCCCAAGCCATGCGCGCGGACGCTTTCTGTCCGTCGTGACGATGGGCTTCACGGTCTCGGCGCTGATCGCTGCGTCGCTGGCCATGTTCTACCTGCCTACCGGCGGCCCGAACACCTGGCGCTATCTGTTTCTGGCCGGCGGCATTGGCTTGCTGGTTGCGCCCGCCGTGCATTTTTGTCTGCCGGAGTCGGTGCGCTGGTACATCTCGCGCGGCAAGATCGAACATGCCGCACGAATCGTCAGCCGACTGGAGGAGCTCGCGCTGAAACAGGGGGCGTTGGACGAACCCAAGCCGCTGGCGATGCCGGCCCTTGCAACCCAGGCTACCGTGCGCGACCTGCTCAAGAACAAGGCGGTGCTGCGCAATCTGATCGTACTGTTCGTGTCGTATTTCGGGGTGTACTGGGCGTACTACACGTGGAGCAATTGGAGCATTTACGCGCTGGTATACGACCTCAAGTACGCACAAAAGGACGCTTACTCCATCATGTTCATCTGGGTCTTGGTCTACGGTGTCATGCCCTTTCTTGCCATGAAGTTCCTGGACCGCTGGGAGCGCAAGAACACCATCCTTTGCATGTCGGTGTGCTGCGCGTTGGCTCTTGGGGGGCTGGGCCTGTCCAGCGGCTACTGGGCCGTGGCTCTGGTCGGCGGTGTCCTCAGCATCTTCAGCGGCTTCGTCATCAACACCTACTACACCTACATCCCTGAAACCATGCCCACGCAACTGCGCGCACTGGGCAACGGCATCGTGATGTCCAGCGCCCGTGTCGGCGGCGCGTTGTCCGGCGTGATGGGGGCGGCGCTGGTCACAGCAGGCGGCCTGAGGTACGTGGCCTGGACGGCCGCTGTGATCTATGTCGTCTTCGCCATTCCTGTGCTGGTCTTTGGCCCGCGTACCACCAACCGCTCGCTGGAAGCCGTGGCTGACGAACTCGGCCAGGAGGGGAGCGACGCCTCCAATTTGTCCACGCGGGCAACGGCCTGAAATCCCTTCCATCTGCTTTGGCAGTCAGGAGTTTTCCATGTTGCCTGTTCAAGAAAATCGGGTGGTGTCCACGCACTGGGGCACCTATAACGTGACGGTTGATCAGGGGCGGGTGTCCGGCATCCGCTCCTGGTCGGGCGACCCGGCGCCAGCGCCGATCTGGGACGGCTTGGACGGCTCGCATACCAGCATGCGGGTGGCTGCGCCCGCCATCCGCCAGTCCTTCTTCGACAAGCAGCACCGAGCGGACGGTGCGGGGCGCGGGCGCGAGCCTTTCGTCGAAGTGGACTGGAAGACGGCATTGGACATGGCCGCCGAGCAATTGGAGCGAGTGCGCTCCACCTATGGCAACTCGGCGATTTTTGGCGGCTCCTACGGCTGGGCGAGTGCCGGGCGCTTCAACCATGCGCTCAGCCAGATTCACCGCTTTCTGAATCTGTTGGGCGGCTATACGTGCTCGGTCAACTCCTACAGCTATGGTGCCGGCGAGGTCATCATTCCGCACGTGCTCGGCTCCATGGACAGCCTGGGCGGCAATCAAACCTCATGGAAATCCATCGCCAGGAGTACCCGGTTACTGGTCACCTTTGGCGGACTGCCGCAGAAGAATGCGCAGGTGGGCGCGGGCGGTGTGACCCGGCATTCATACCACGACACGCTTGGGCAGCTCGCGCGGGCGGGGGTGCGGCTGGTCTCGGTGAGCCCGATCCGGGATGACACCAGCGTGCCCTGCGAATGGCTCCCTGTACGCCCGCAGACCGATGTGGCGCTGATGCTGGCTCTGGCCTACGTGATCGAATCCGAGAACCTGGCTGACCGGACTTTCCTGGCGACCTACACGACAGGCTATGCGCTCTTTCGTGACTATCTGCTTGGCGTGTCCGATGGCGTTGCCAAGACACCGCAGTGGGCTGCATCCATCTGCCAGGTGCCTGCGCAGGAGATCATTCAGCTTGCACGTGACATGACGAGGCAGCGCACCATGCTCGTCATGTCCTGGTCGCTGCAGCGCGCGGAAAACGGTGAGCAGCCCTACTGGATGCTGGTGACCCTGGCCGCCATGTTGGGGCAGATCGGTCAGGAGGGGAGTGGCTTTGGCTTCGGCTATGCCGCCACCAATGGCATCGGGCATGACGCGATCACGGTAAAAATCCCTGCCCTGCCGCAGGGCGAAAACCCCGTGTCCACCTACATTCCTGTGGCCCGCATTTCGGACATGCTGCTGGGCAAGGGGCAAACCCTGCGCTACAACGGCGAGACGCTCACTTACCCCGATATCCGGCTCATCTACTGGGCCGGCGGCAACCCCTTCCATCACCACCAGGACCTGAACCGCATGCGCAGGGCCTGGGCCGTGCCGCAGACCGTCATTGTCAACGAACCCTGGTGGACGGCGACTGCCAAGCATGCGGACATCGTTTTTCCCACCACTGTTGCCTACGAGCGCAATGACATCGCAGGCGGCAGCTACGAGCCCTTTCTTGTTGCCTCCGCCGCGCATACCAAGCCTTACGCGCTGGCGCGCAACGACCATGATGTGTTCCGCGAACTGGCCGCCCGCTTCGGTGTTCTGGAGCAGTTCACGCAAGGCCGTTCCGAAGAGGATTGGCTGCGTTCGTTCTATGCCCAGATCAAAGAGCAGGGCGATGCGCAAGACCTGAAATTGCCCGGCTTCGACGAATTCTGGGCCCGGGGCATGGTCGAGTTGCCGACGCGGGAGTCCGCCCCTGTCTTCTGCAAATTCATCCAGGATCCGGCTAGGCATCCGCTGCGCACGCCCTCGGGTCGCATTGAAATCTTCTCGCAGACCATCCGCGACTTCGCCATTGCGGGCCAGCCGGGGCACCCGGTCTGGATAGAGCCGCAGGAATGGCTGGGCGCCGCGCAGGCGCGGATGTACCCTTTGCATCTGCTGTCGAACCAGCCGTCTTCCAAGCTGCACAGCCAGTACGACCATGCGCCTCACAGCCGCATGCTGAAGATCGAGGGCAGAGAGCCCATCCGCATCCATCCCAGCGATGCGGCCAGCAGGAACATAACGACAGGCACCATCGTGCGCGTATTCAATGCACGGGGCAGTTGCCTTGCGGGCGCCGTGGTGTCCGACGCCGTTCTTGCGGGGGTGGTGCAGATGGCGACCGGCGCATGGCTGGACCTGGCACTGGAGGAGGAGGAGGGCTGTATTCCACTGGACAAGCACGGCAACCCCAATGTGCTGACCCGCGACGTGGGCACCTCGGAAATCGCGCAGGGCAGTTCGGCCAACTCCTGCCTGGTCCAGATCGAACGCTATGCCGGTGTTGCCCCTGCGGTGGCCTGCTTTGATCCGCCGCCCCTCATTCGCAAGTCCTAGCGCAGAACACCCAATGCTTCACGACGGTCCGGTCGCACACCGGTTCATCACCCAAAGAGGAGGCTTCACTCATGAGGAAAAAAACCATCGCCCTGGCAGCGGCCAGCCTGACGGCTTGTACCTTCGCGTCAGCCCAGGCGCAAAGCAGTGTCACCCTGTATGGCATCGTCGATACCGGTGTTGTCTACATCAACAACAAGGACGGCAGCAGGTCCACCGAACTGCGCGGCGGCAACAAATTTTCATCGCGCTTAGGTGTGCGCGGCGTTGAAGATTTGGGTGGCGGGCTGAACGCTCTTTTCGACCTGGAGGCTGGTATCGGTACCGATACGGGCGTCACCTACACACCCTTCTTCAACCGCCATGCGTGGGTGGGGCTGCGCTCGAACAGCCTCGGTGAAATCAAGCTGGGCCGCATGCTGCCCATCTTGACCGATGTGTTCCTCATGTCTCTGCAGGCTTTATACCTGGGCAATCCCACTGCGGCGGTGGACGGAGCGGCCACGGCAGCCGGCTCCTCTCTCGCCCGCTTCAATAATATGCTGGGTGGCACGCGCGTCAACAATGCCATCAAGTACCAAAGCCCCAGCCTGTCCGGTTTCAGAATCCATGCCATGGCGGCGCTGGACGAAAAGGCGGTCCAGGCAAGCTCTCCTTCCGGCCGCATAGGGTCCCTTGGCGGCAGCTACAGTGGCCGGCACTTCGACGCGGGACTGGTGTATCACGAGCAAAGCTGCGCCAAGTCCGAGACTGCGGCCAGCAGCTGCATGCTCAATGGCAAGGCCAAGCACAAGATCCTGGGCGCAGGCGCTGCCTACAAGCGCAATGGGGCACGCTACGACATCACCTATACGCGCCAGCACAACGCCCTCAACGTGAAGGACAGGGATGCGGACACGCTCTCGCTGATGGCGCGCTATCCGCTGAACACCCAGTGGGTCGCCGTGGCCGGCTTTCAGTACCTGAACGACAAAACCGCAGCCAACCAGGATGTGCGCCAGTACAACCTGGCGGTCAACTACCTTGTGAGCGTGCGCACGCAGCTCTATGCCATGTATTCGCGCCAGTCGGTGAGCAACGGCGGCCAGGCCAGCATGTACTCCGTCCTGTCCAGCGACAGCAAGCAAAATCAGGTGAGCCTGGGTATGCTCCATGCATTCTGACCCGCCGCCGGCTTTGTACCGGAGGTGGCGATAGCCGGTATCGGCAGGCAGCGCATCAATCCAGCGAGGGCGGGCTGCTTCTGCTTGCTGAGTCCACCGGACTCCAATTTCCGGGGCGGCGGTACTGCCGCAATTGCAGGCGCAACCCACGGCGATGAGTCGCGGTTGACCGTCACGGCTTGTGGAGCTCATGACGCACAGCCCCCAGCATGTCGCTGCGCCACACCCATCACACCCCCCGAGAGAGAATGCCCGGATGCGAAAAGGCGATGTCTTTGCACGCTGCAATGCGGCAATCGCCGCATGCAGGCGCTTTGGGCGCAAGCTATGGAAAAGTTGGAGTGGCTATCACTGGCGCAGCCTGGGGGAGACCAAGATGCATTGCGTCAAGCAACTGGGTGAGCGGGTGATGTCACGCACATTCGAGCGACAGATCAATGAGCGGCATATCCGAGCCGCCATTCTGAATCGGTTCACAGAACTGGGCTGCCCGCAAACGGTGGCGGTGGCATAGCCACGTCTGGGGGCAGGGGTAGCCTGGCACGAAACGGTTTTATGCAACAGCGCCACTGTGGTCATACAGCGATGCCGCAACTTATATTGCGGCTCCGAGAGGCCTGAAAGATGGCCGCGCCTTTGCCAGGCAATCAAAAGCGCTCATTCGGCAGAGCAAGCTGCTACACCGTTTTTGCAGCACAAAGCAGCGACAGGACTCGCCATTGATCGCAGCTGTTTGCGCCTCAATGGTTCAGGACAAATCGGGCACAGTGCGCTGCAGTGTCCATGTAGACGCCAATCAGAGATCTCGGCGAATGAGTGCGCCCTTGAAAAGCACCGGGCCAGTCGGCCCCGTTGAGCTGGGGACGCCGCCTTTCGGCTCCAGGCTGATGGCCAGGGCCGGGATTGCGTTCACATCGCTCTCCTGCGCAGTGAGTTGCTCATGCTTTCCATCACCCATGACGCCCAAGGAGCGCGGTGCGCCTTGTTGGGGCAAGGCCCACAGTTGCAAAGACTGGTTATCCGCTTCCTTAAAGCCGCTCACACGCTGCAACACCAATTGCCTATGTCGAGGATCGAACGTCACCAGCATAGATGCATCGGCCTTGCCGTCGGCCAGCACCGCCACATACTGAATCTGGGGCGTAGACTGCAGTGCAGCCTGTGTCATCTGGAGCTGAGCTTGCAGCGCAGACAGTTGTTGCTGTGAGGCGTCTTTGAGCCCCTGATGAGACCAAAGCCCCACCGAGACAGCCGCCACAGTGGCCAATCCGCCTGCCATGGCCAGTCCACGCCACCAAGAGAGTGACCGCACTGGCGACTTCGATGCAGCAGCCTCACGTTGGCGAGCCAGTCTGATGTTGGCATTTTCGGCTTGCAGCACATTGACTATGCGTGTCCAGACCGCTTCATCGGGCTGTATGGGAGTCTGAACCTCGGAGAAGGCCGACCAGCGACCTTGCCACAGCAATGCTGCCGCCCGTACCTGTGGATATTCGCGTGCCAGTTGCTCAAAGCGACGGCGTGCCCCTCCGTGCAAAGTTCCCAGTGAATAGGAGGCAGCCAGTCGGTCAAGTAATTCAGGGTTTTGGGTCAGATTCATGATGTCGACTCCTGGCACTCAGACGTGGCGCGCCATGCATTTGCGCAGTTGCTCCAAGCTGCGGCGCATCCAAGTCTTGACGGTGCCCAGCGGCAGCTTCAGGCTGCTGGCCAGTTCGCTATGACTTAATTCATTCAGATAGGCCAGGCTCACCACCTGGCGCTGTGGCTGCTCCAGCTTTTGCAGACACTGGTGCAAGACCACAGCTTGTTCACTGGCCTCCACCAATTGCATTGGTCCTTGCGCGTCCTTGTCCTGGGGCAACTCCTCAAAGTCCTCAATCGGTAAATTGAGATGCAGGCGCTCGGCTCTGCGCCGACGCAAAAAGTCCAGGGCCCGGCTGCGCACCAGCATGCCCATCCAGGCCAGGGGTGGGCTGAGCGAGTCCCGGTAGGTCTGCGCACTGCGCCAGATACCCAGAAAGCTCTCCTGCAGCACATCCTCTGCCCACTCTTTGTTACCAAGTATGCGCAGAGCCAGGCCATACAGCCGTGAGGCGGTCTGGTCGTACAGCAGCTTGAGAGCAACCTCGTCCCGGGTTGCTACGCGGTCGATCAAGTCCATCAGTTGGTTGTCCGGTGTTTTGGCGCTCATGCAGCCATTTTGATCAGTCGGACCTGCTTCATGCTGTGCTGTTGGATAACTGCCAAGGCATGTTGCAGTTCCTGGTAATCACCTATACGCAGCAACTCAGCCACTGGATTTGGACAACGCGCGAAATGGCTGAAAAAAATTTTCAGAAAACTTGAATCCACCGCGCCAAAGGATGCGTATTCCAAATGTCGGACACCGCAATAGCCGACAGATCCCCACATCCAATTAGGAGTCATCATGAGCATCCATCTGTTTGAAGGCCATTCCTCACCCATGGCCTCGCGTCGCGGATTTCTGGGTACTACCGGCACTTTGTCAGCGGTGGCGGTCGCCATGTTGGCAGGCAACGAGGCTCTGGCCCAAGGCATGGGCAATGATCCAGCCAAGGATGTATCCATTCTCAATGTGGCCCTGGGGCTGGAGCATGAGGCCATCAACGCCTACCAGCTGGGTGCTGGTAGCGGCCTGCTGCAAAAGCCCGTGCTGGATGTGGCCCTGCTGTTCCAAAGCCATCACAAGGCCCACCGTGACGCTCTGATTGCCACCATCCAGAAGATGGGCGGAAAACCGGTGGCCGAGGCCTCGATGCAGACCTATGCCGAATCGCTGAAGGCAGCAACCCTGAAAAGCCAGGCTGATGTACTGGCTCTCGCCGCAAGACTGGAGCTTGGTGCGACCAATGCCTACCTGGGCGTCATTCCTGCTTTCGAAAACCGTGACCTGGCCAAGGTCGCAGGACGTCTGGCCGCCGATGAAACCATGCACTACACGGCCCTGATCTCGGCCCTCGGCCGCCCCTTGCCAAGCAATGCCTTGTCATTTGGTGGCTGACCTAGCGAAGCCCCGGGTACCGGGCAGTCTCGCCCGGTGCATTTTTTTATCTTGTTTGAGGGAATACTCATGACGCACCGATACACACTTTCGCTGACCGCTCTGTGCCTGTCCGCGCTTGGCCTGAGCGCTTGCTCATCCATGGGCTCTCACTCCATGTACTCACAAGCCGAACTTCCGGTTTCCGTGCAAGTGCCTGCAGGACACAAAGTGGCCATGGAGACCGTGGGTGTTGGCCAGATCACCTATGAGTGCCGGGCCAAAAAGGACATGGCAGCCGAGCACGAATGGGTGTTTGTAGGCCCCGATGCCAAGCTGCAAACGCGAAGCGGTACGGTCATCGGCAAATACTGGGGGCCGCCAGCGACTTGGGAGAATAACGACGGCTCCAAGGTCACTGCCACGCAGCTTGCCGTGGCTCCTGCCGGAGCGGGCAATATCCCTGTGCAACTGGTCAAGGCCAATCCTGCCACCGGCATGGGAGCCATGCAGGGAGTGACCTATATCCAGCGTGTGGCAACCAAGGGGGGCGTCGCGCCGAGCATGGCCTGCGCAGCCGCGAATCTGGGCAGCAAGCAGATCGTGCAGTATCAGGCCGACTATATTTTCTGGAAAGCAGCCTGACAGAGAGTCCAGTGGCGCCCCTTTCCTGTCAGAGGCCGGGACGTTGCGCCTTTTTCAGTCCGGTGCGCGAGGTGCTTGTGCCTGGAGGAGCACCCCGCGCAGGTCAGGTGGCGCGAGCGTGCCCATGGGCCTCGCGGCTCAATCGCCCTGGGTAGCCAGAGCCTCGATTTCGGCACTTTGCATGGACTGGCCTGCGGCAATGGCCTGCCAGGCTTGATTTCGGCAATCACGATGCGTGCCCCGGCCCATGCCGCAGCCACTGCCGGACGCCAGAACGGTCTTGTCCTTGAGGCCAGCCACCGTGCTTTCTTTTGATGGGTGTTTACTTCCAGGAATCATGGACATGGCTGCGGCACGCCACTGGGGTGGCTGCCTTTTCCGGATTTGCCGCTCGGCGGCTTCGGCAATGCAAAACCGGCTGGTAAGGGGCGGCCCCGTGCTCTCATTGCGCTCGGACTGAGGCTGGCAGCTGCCATCTGATGGCATCCGGAGGCGGTGTTCAGTATTCGTGTCATGCAGGTATCGGGTATGCACGGTTTGAGCTGTCGATATCCCTGCGCATGGGTGGATGCGCACGGGGAGCGGGCGCGGGCAGCTCAGCCAGCGGGAAAAGCCCGGAAGTTTCCGGTTTATGGCTTGGTGGCTGGACAGCCGGGGGCCGCTCGGCGTGGACAAGCTGAGATGCTGTGTTTTTGGTATACGCAAGTGACGCAAAGTAACGAATAATGAGCCTCCACGACTGCAAGCGCGCTCGAGGTTCCAAACATGATTCGTGCCAATGCCATCACAAAGCGAACGATCACCGGCCCGCTGCTGGAGATCGCCATGGCTCAGTCCTTTTGCGCGGTAATGATTACCGATGCCAGGTTGGATGGAGAGGGGCCTGTCATCGAGTACTGCAATGCGGCCATGTGCGAGATGACCGGGTACACCGAAGCAGAGCTTCTGGGCCACTCGCCGCGCATGTTGCAGGGGCCGCTGACGGATCAACTGGTATTGCAGCGTTTGCATGAGTCCCTGGAGCAAGGCCTGCCACTTCAGGGCAGTGTGGTGAACTACCGCAAGGACGGCAGCACCTACCACGTGGAGTGGAATATCTCCCCCGTGCGTGATGACAAGGGCGTCATTCGGCATTTTGTGGCGGTGCAGCGCGATATTTCGGAGCGTGTGCAGGCCGAGCAGGAGCGCGCGCTGCTCGCCAGGGCATTGAATGCGGCCAATGACGGCATTTTGATCACGGATCGCGACTCCACCATCGTCTTTGTCAACCAGGCTTTTGAAGCTCTCACGGGCTATAGCGCGGCGGAACTGCTGGGCCAGCCCACCGAGATGCTGCGCTCGGGCCTGCATGAGCCCGAGTTCTATGCCCAGTTGCAGGAAGCATTGAGTCTTGGCCACAATTTTCGCGCCACCTTCATCAACCGTCACAAAAGCGGCGGCGTGTATTACGCCGAGCAAAGCATTGCAGCTCTGCGCGACGAGTCAGGGCAGATCAGCCACTATGTAGGGGCATCAAAAGACATCAGTCGCATGGTGCAACGAGAGATGGAGTTGCGTGAGCGTGCAAACCGCGACAAGCTGACGGGCTTGCTCAACCGCCATGCAGGCGAGATTGAGCTCAAGCGCAACCAGCTCCAGGCTCAGAATCAGCTGCGACCTTATGGCGTGATATTGGGCGATATCGATCTTTTCAAGCAGGTCAACGACCGCTTTGGTCATGTTGCCGGAGATCGCGTGCTCAAGATGGTGGCACATGTGCTTTCCGGCAAGGTTCGTCGCTATGACCATGCCGTGCGCTGGGGCGGAGAGGAGTTCCTGATCGTCCTCTCGGATGCCAGCCTCGGTGTGGCCGCAGGCTTGGCAGAGCGCATTCGCTGTGCCGTGGAGGAATGCGCGGATCCTGAGGTGGGGCGCTTTACCATCTCTTTGGGGGTTGGGCTCTGGGAGCCGGGTGAAACCGAGGACGATCTGCTCAAGCGCGCAGATGCGGCGCTCTACAGGGCCAAGCATCGGGGGCGCAATCAGGTGGCCATCGCCACGGGGTCGATGAACATGCCTTTGGTGCAAGCCCCCGAGCTGCTGGCGCAGGGCGATTCCTTGACCTTTTCGGGGAAGAGTCCGGATAAGCCGTGGACAGGGGCTGCCTCACCTTAGAATTTGCTCTTCCTCCCTGTCCTCGTCTTCATAGCTTTTGAGTGGTTTGAACAATTCCGAACTGCATTCCGTGCAGGCCGATCTGGTGGCAGTGCTGGTTGCCGTCACGGGTGGCCAGCCCCGTATCCTGACCACCGGGTCCGGGCGTGCCTTGCCTGCCGGGCCTTTTACCAGCAACCACCGCTCGCTGCAGGCCAGCCTGCGTGCCTGGGTGGAGAAACAGACCCACCATCCTCTGGGCTTTGTGGAGCAGCTCTACACCTTTGCAGACCGGGAGCGCTCGCAGCAACTGGGCATGCATGTCATCTCCATCAGCTATCTGGCGCTGACGCAGGAGCTGGACGAGGTCGGCGCCGCACAGCCGGGCTGGCAGGACTGGTATCGCTACTTTCCCTGGGAGGACTGGCGCGACGGTATGCCCGGCGTGATCGCCGAGCGCATTGCGCCGGCGCTGCATGCCTGGAGCGAAGCTGCTTCAGATAGTGTCGCTAGAAGCGCACGTTGGCAAAGAGCCTCAATGACTTTTGGCCTGGATGAGCACGAATGGAACGAGGAGTTGGTTCTGCAGCGCTACGAGCTGCTGTTCGAGGCAGGTGTGGTGCCTGAAGCCTGGGGTGAGGGCGATGAAGCACGCGCTGCCCAATTGCTGCCCGGTGCCGCCATGAGTAATGATCACCGCCGCATTCTTGCGACCGGTATGGCCCGTTTGCGCGCCAAGATCAAATATCGGCCCGTGGTGTTTGAACTGATGCCCGAGGAATTCTCGCTGCTGCAGTTGCAACAGACGGTGGAGGCATTGGCGGGGCGCGGCTTGCACAAGCAGAACTTCCGGCGCCTGATAGAGCAGCAGGCCCTGGTTGAGGAAACCGGCCAGATGACGGCCGTAGGTGCGGGCCGCCCGGCCAAGCTGTTCCGCTTCCGACGCAATGTCATGCTTGAGCGCGCCATTGCTGGCAACAAGCTGCCGCTGGCAAGAAGTCATTAGCCCCTGAGCCAGTCTTCGGATGGAGGACTGTTTTCACTGCGGGAGTGGCTTGACTTAGATAATGCTCAGACTTAGCATAAGTCGGTTTGCGTAAGGCCTGAAAGCGATCTGGAAGTCTTTGCGTTTTTTATTGAACTAAAAATACTCAAAATGAGCATTAATAAAACTGCAGCCTTGCCCGTTCCCGCCCTGCCCGATGTAATGCTGGAGCCGCTGGTACGCATGGCCTTGCTGGAAGATCTGGGACGCGCCGCAGACTTGACCACCGACACCATTGTTCCTGCCGATGCGGTAGGCGAGTTGCGCCTGGTGGCCAGGCAGGATGGCATCTTGGCCGGACTTGATCTGGCACGTCTGGCCTTTGTGCTGATGGATGCTCGCATGGAGTTTGACGTCCGCTGCGCAGACGGCACGCTGCTGCAGCCAGGCATGGAGATCGCACGCATTCGTGGCAAAAGCCGAGCCATTCTCACGGCCGAGCGTACGGCGCTCAACTACCTCTGTCATCTCAGCGGCGTGGCCAGCGCCACGCATTCGATTGCCGAGGCCATCAAGCCCTTTGGCACCCGAGTGACCTGCACGCGCAAGACCATGCCGGGCCTGCGAGCCTTGCAGAAGTACGCCGTGCGTGTCGGTGGTGGCAGCAACCACCGTTTTGGCCTGGACGACGCCGTACTCATCAAGGACAACCACATTGCACTGGCCGGCGATGTCGCCACGGCTGTGGGGCGTGCTCGTGCCGGCGTGGGTCATATGGTCAAGATCGAGCTGGAAGTGGATACGCTGGCCCAGTTGGATGTGGCACTGCAACTGGGCGTGGATGTGGTGCTGCTGGACAATATGGGTCTGGATGATCTGCGCACTGCGGTCGGCATGTGCAAGGGCCGGGCCATCACCGAAGCCTCGGGGCGTATTACCCCCGAAACCGCACCTGCCGTGGCTGCCACGGGCGTGGACCAGATCGCCGTGGGCTGGCTCACGCACAGCGCGCGCGTTCTCGATATAGGTCTGGACGCTTGATGGCCTGCCCCCCAAGCGGCTTTGGCGCTTGCCTCCATGGCAGGAGGCAAGCTTCGCTTCGCAGTGGCGCTTGCTTGCGCTCCCTTGTTTTAGGGGGCATTGATGAAGGCCGTGTTTAAGGAGCGCCGCAGCTGGGCGGTACTGGTTGCTGCAGCGCTGGCGGTGACGGCGGCGGGGATCTGGCATGCCCGCGCTGGCACGGCCGCAGTCCGTTTTGAAAAGCCCATCACCATCGTTGTGACCTTTCCGCCAGGCGGCGGCACCGACCTGTTGGCGCGTCGCCTGGGTGCGGCCATGCAGCAGCGCCTGGGCCAGTCCGTAGTGGTGGAGAACCGGCCCGGCGCCAGCGGCAATATCGGCGCGCGCGCCGTGGCCGAGGCCGCCCCCGACGGCGCCACGCTGCTGATGGTCAACAGCTCGTTTGCCATCAACCCCGGTGTCTACCGACATCTGGACTTCGATCCGCGCCGGGACTTCAAGGCCGTGTTCAATGCCGGCAGCATCGCCTCGGTGCTGGTCGTGCCCAGCCAAAGCAGCGTGCGCAATCTGCACGATGCGCTGGCCGGCGCGACCGCCGGCCAGTCCTTGCCTTTTGCCTCCTGCGGCAACGGAACGCCCCAGCATATGGCGGGTGAGATGCTGGCCCAGGCCGCCCATGCAAGCCTCCAGCATGTGCCCTACAAGGGTTGCGGCCCGGCCATCACTGCGGTAGCTGCAGCACAGCTACCTATGGCTGTGGTCACGGCCAGCAGCGCTGCGCCCCTGATAGCTGCAGGCCGCGTGCGCGCCATCGCCGTCACGGCACCGGCCCGCGTCGCATCCCTGCCCGATATCCCCACGGTGGCCGAGCAGGGTCTGGCCGGTTTTGCCGTCGAGCAGTGGCATGGCCTGCTGGCGCCGGCCGCCACGCCGCAGCCCGTGATCGCCCGTCTGCACCAGGTGCTGACGCAGATCCTGGCCGAGCCCGAGATGCAGCGGGCGCTGCACGAGCAGGGCTATACGCCGGCTGGGGAGTCTGCCGCCCAGTTCGGCAAGCTCATCGCAGCCGATATAGCGCGCTATGCGGCCGTGACCGCGCAGCTCGGGCTCACGGTCGATTGAGTGCAGGCCGGCGGCCGACGCCAGATGCCATGCTCGTGACGGGCCACCTGCAAAGGTGGCCTGTTCTGTTTCAGGCATATGACGAGTTCGCTATACGAAGGTATAGCTGGGATCAACCAAAAGCCAAGCCTCTCTTCCCAAGGCAGGCTCGCTTTGCCGACTGGCGGGTTTGATAATCAAAGGCAGTGATCAGGGCAGCAGACCCTGGCGCCACGGCGGCATGCTTTGCCGCCCATCGCATGGAGGAGTTCCCCTTGGATGACCATTCCTTGACGGCGTCATGGCGCGCGGCTTCCCCATGCTCTCCCGCTTCTCTGTCTTGCTGCAAAGCGGCTTCTGCATTCAAGAAGTTGCGAGAGCGAGACAGGATCAATCCCGGGCCGGGACCTGCCCTGGCCCTATCGATGCCACTGTTTGCTGCTTATGAAACCAGTCCTGAACTCCTGCAGTCCCGTGGGGCCTGCCTGCCTGCTGTTGTGTCTGGCGCTCGCTGCCTGCAACGGCGACAAACAGACGCCGGCCGCCGCTGCCGATAGCCGGACTGCGCTGTACCGCGAAGGCAATCTGGTCGTGGTGCCGCCGCAATCTCCGGTGCTGGCGCAGCTGAAGCTCGCCCAGGTCACCCAGGAGCAGGTCCAGACCCTGATCTCGGCGCCGGCCAATATCGAGGCCGAGCCTGAAAAGATGGTCAAGATCACGCCTCCGGTCGCGGGCCGGCTGGTGCGTCTGCACCGGCAGCTGGGCGACCCGGTCAAGGCCGGCGAGGCCTTGATCACCATGGACTCCTCCGATATCTCGGGCGCCCGGGCCGACAATGCCAAGGCCCAGTCCGCGCTGCTGCTGGCGCGCCAGGAGTTCGACCGCCAGAAGCTGCTGTTCGATGCCGAGATCGCGGCGCGCAAGGACTATGAGACCGCGCAGCAATCCCTGGCCGCAGCCAGCGCCGATGCGCGCGCGGCGACCGATCGCCTGGCCCAGCTGGGCGCCGATGTGCAGGCCAGCTCGCGCGGCAGCTATGTGATCAAGTCGCCGATCAGCGGGCGCGTGGTGGAGATGGCGGGCTCGCAGGGCGGCTACTGGAATGATGTGAATGCCTCGGTGATGACCGTGGCCGACCTCAGCAAGGTCTGGCTCAGCGCCAGCGTGCCCGAGCGCGACCTCGCTCATGTGGATGTGGGCCAGGAGGCGCATATCGCGCTGACCGCCTATCCCGATCTCAAGCTCGAAGGCCGTGTGCAATACGTGGGCGAGATCGTCGACACCGCCACGCGCAGCGTGAAGGTGCGCGTGGCGGTGGACAACCGCGAAGGGCGGCTGCGCCCCGGCATGTTTGCGCGCGTGAGCTTCGACGGCCCGGGCCGCGACGCCCTCATGGTGCCGACCACGGCGCTGCTCCAGGGCAATGTGAGCGCGCGGGTGTTCGTGGACAAGGGCCGAACGGACAAGGGTGCGCGCTTTGAGCCGCGCGACGTGCAGGTCGGCGTGCAGCAGGACGGCAAGGTGGAGATCCGCTCTGGTCTCGCGGCCGGCGAGCGCATCGTCATCAACGGTGGAGTGCTGCTGCAATGATCGAGCGCATCGTCAATCTCAGCTTCGCGCGCCGGGGCGTGGTGTGGCTGATCTTCATCTTCGCGGCCCTGTATGGCGGGTTCAGCTGGAAGCAGCTGCCGCTGGAAGCCTATCCCGACATCGCCGATGTGACCTCGCAGATCGTCACCCAGGTGCCGGGCCTGGCGGCCGAGGAAATCGAGCAGCAGATCACGATTCCGCTGGAGCGTGCGCTGCTGGCCACGCCGGCCATGCATGTGCTGCGTTCGCGCAGCCTGTTCGGCCTGTCGCTGATCACCGTGGTGTTCGAGGACGGGGTCGACGGCTACTGGGCGCGCCAGCGCCTCAAGGAGCGCATGGACGAGGTCGATCTGCCCTATGGCGCGCGCGCCGCGCTCGACCCCTACAGCTCGCCCACGGGTGAGGTCTACCGCTATACCTTGGAGAGTCCCACGCACAGCCTGCGCGAGCTGTCCGAGCTGCAGCAGTGGGTGGTGATCCCGCGGCTCAAGAAAGCCCAGTCCGTGGTGGACGTGACGAACTTCGGTGGCCTGACCACGCAGTTCATGCTCGAGCTCGACCCCGCGCGCCTGCTGCAGTACGGGCTGACCCTGTCCCAGGTGATCGATGCCATCAATGCCAACAACGCCAGCGGCGGCGGCAGCGTCATAGACCGGGGCGATGTCTCCTATGTGGTGCGCGGCGTGGGCTTGCTGAGATCGCTCGACGACATGGGTAATGTGGTGGTCAAGACCTCGGACAACGGCACGCCGATTCTGGTCAAGGACCTGGGGCAGCTGACCTATGGCAATGTGGAGCGCCGCGGCATTCTGGGCAAGGACGACAACACCGACACGCTGGAAGGCATCGTGTTGCTGCTCAAGGACGCCAATCCCTCCAAGGCGCTGGAGGGCATTCATGCTGCGGTGAAGGAGCTCAACGAGAAGCTGCTGCCGCCCGACGTCAAGGTCGTGCCCTATCTGGACCGCGCCACGCTGATCGAGCGCACCACGCATACCGTGGGCAAGACACTGGCCGAAGGCATGATCGTCGTGACCCTGGTGCTGCTGCTGTTCCTGGGCAGCCCGCGCGCGGCGCTGATTGTGGCGCTGACCATTCCCATGGCGCTGCTGCTGGCCTTTGTGTTCATGCATCACGCCAAGATCCCGGCCAATCTGCTGTCGCTGGGAGCCATCGACTTCGGCATTCTGGTCGACGGCTCCGTGGTCGTGGTCGAGAACATTCTGCGCCGCCGCGAGGCCCAGCGGGACAAGCCCTTGACGCCGCGCGATGCCATCTCGGCCACGCTGCAGGTGGCGCGTCCCATCTTCTTCGGCATGTGTGTGATCGCGGCCGCCTATCTGCCGCTGTTCGGCTTCGAGCGCATCGAGTACAAGCTGTTCTCGCCCATGGCCAGTGCCGTGGGGGCGGCCCTGGTGGGGGCGCTGGCCGTGGCGCTGCTGCTCACGCCGGGCCTGGCCTGGCTGGCCTTTCGCCGTCCGCGCAAGATCTTCCACAACCCCGTGCTCCACTTCCTGGGCGAGCGCTATGACCGCTTCCTCGGCGCGGCCGTGGGGCAGATGCGCTGGCTGGTCGGGGCTGTAGCGGCAGCACTGGTGGCGCTGGTGCTGCTGGCCGGCTCCATAGGCCGCGACTTTCTGCCCTATCTGGACGAAGGCTCGATCTGGCTGCAGGTGCAGATGCCGCCGGGCATCACGCTGGACAAGGCGCGTGACATGGCCGACGAACTGCGCCGGGCCACGCGGGAGTTCCCCGAGGTGTCCTATATCGTGACCCAGACCGGACGCAACGACGACGGCACCGACTACTGGACGCCCTCGCACATCGAGGCCAGCGTGGGCCTGCATCCCTACGACCAATGGAAGTCGGGCCTGAACAAGCAGCAGCTGATTGCCAAGATGGCCGAGCGCTTCGAGAAGCTGCCCGGCTATACAGTGGGCTTCATGCAGCCCATGATCGACGGCGTGCAGGACAAGCTCTCGGGCGCGCACAGCGATCTGACCGTGAAGGTCTACGGCCAGGACCTGAGCGAGGACCGGCGCGTGGCCGACGAGATGGTGGGCATTCTGTCCAAGGTGCCCGGTGCGGCCGATGTGGCCGTGGACATCGAGCCGCCGCTGCCCAATCTGCGCATAGACCTGGACCGTGCGGCCGCCGCACGCTACGGCATCAATGCCGCCGATGTGGCGCAGCTGATTTCCACGGGCGTGGGCGGGGCCTCCATAGGCCAGCTCTACGTGGGTGAACGCAGCTACGACATGACGGTGCGCTTCGCGCCCGGCACGCGCAGCAACCCCGAGGCCATAGGCGCGTTGCGCCTGGCCGCGACCAACGGCGCCCAGGTGCCGCTGGCCGACGTGGCGCGCATCAGCACCACGGTGGGCCAGAGCGTGATCGTGCGCGAGGGCGGCGAGCGCCACATTCTGGTCAAGCTCAATGTGCGCGGCCGCGATCTCGCGGGCTTCCTCAAGGATGCACACGATGCCCTCGATACCCAGCTCCAGTACGACCACCAGAAGACCCATATCGAGTGGGGCGGCCAGTTCGAGAACCTGCAGCGTGCCGAGGCGCGGCTGCTGGTCATCCTGCCGCTGACGCTGGGCATCATGCTGGTGCTGCTGTTCGGCGAGTTCGGCAATCTGCGCCAGCCGCTCTTGGTGCTGGGCGTGGTGCCGCTGGCCATGATCGGCGGCTTTGCCGGACTGCACCTGCGCGGCATGACGCTCAATGTATCGAGTGCCGTGGGCTTTATCGCGCTGTTTGGCGTGGCCGTGCTGTCGGGCGTGCTCATGGTCTCGCAGATCAACCGGCTGCGCTGCGAGGATGGGCTGCAGCTGCGCGAGGCCGTGCTCGAGGGGGCCTCCAGCCGCATGCGCCCGGTGCTGATGACGGCCACCGTGGCGGCCTTCGGCCTCATGCCGGCCATGCTGGCCACGGGCTTGGGCAGCGATGTGCAGCGGCCCCTGGCCACCGTGGTGGTCTGCGGCCTGGTCAGCGCCACCTTGCTGACGCTGCTGCTGCTGCCCAGTCTCTACTACGTGATCGAGCTGCGTGCCCAGCGCGCGGCAGAGCGCAAGCGCCGGCGTGCGGCCGAGCGCGGCGAACTCGACGACGAGGATGCCGCTGCCGTGACGACATCGGCCGCCGCAGAGCGCATGGCCCCCTGAGTCCGGGCCCGCGCGATACCTACCAACTTGGAAGCACCATGCAATCTCCCTTCCTCTCCCTCAAGCGCCTGGCTCTGCTGCTGGCGGCGCTGGGCCTGGGCGGCGCGGCATTGGCCCAGGCAGCAGCGCAGCCTGCGGCCGCCGGGCTGCGCTTTAGCGACTATCTGAACGCTGTCGAGCAGCACAGCCTGGACTTGCAATCCGAGCAACAGAACGTGGTGTCGGCCCAGGCCGGTGTCGGCATCGCGGGCATACGCCCCGATCCCCAGCTCTCGCTGGGGGCCGCGCGCGAACAGGTCAGCAGCGGCCTGCCGCGCCCGCTGAACCGGACCTACGAGCTCAGCATGGAGCTGGAGACCGGCGGCAAGCGCTCGGCCCGCATCCGTGCCGCACGCAGCCAGGTGAAGCTGGCCGAGGCCGGCGTCGAGGGCTTGCGCACTCAGCTGTTTTCCGATGCGGCCCAGGACTTCACCCAGGCCTGCCGCGACCGCCAGGCTCTGGAGCGCAAGGAGCAGACGCTCAAGGCCCTGTCCGATGTGGTCAAGGCCAACGAGGTGCGGCGCAAGGCCGGCGACATCGGCACAGTGGAGTGGCGGCAGTCGCGCGTGGAGCGCGACCAGTTCCAGGCCGATGTGACCCAGGCGCGCGCCGATGCCCAGACCTCGCGTCTGGCCCTGAGCGTGCCGCTGGGGCGCAAGCTCTCGGAGGTCTTCGGCTCCGAGGAACTGCAATGCGATTTCCAGCCCTTTGCGAACGACAAGAACATCGAAGCCCTGGTGGTCCAGGCCCTGCAGGTGCGCAGCGATGTGCGTGTGGCCCAGGCCACGCTGGAGAATGCGCGCGACAACGCCGGTGTGGCCCAGGCCAACCGCTGGGTCAATCCCACGCTGGCCGTGGGCATGACCGCCATTTCGGCCACCTCCGCGGGTGTGGATGCCCAGGGCAATGCCTTCGACGCGGGCAACCGCTCGCGCATGCTGTCGGTCTCGGTGAGCATGCCCATCCCGTTCTCGCGCCTGAACCGCGGCGAGGTGCTGCAGACCGAGGCCGTCGTGACCCAGGCCATGCTGGGGCTGCAGCAGTCGCAGCACAAGGCCGAGGCCGGTGTGCGTTCCGCCTACTTCCGCTTCGCGGCGGCGCAGGAGAACGTGGAGCGCTATCGCAGCAATGTGCTGGCCGATGCGCAGCGCGTGCTCGAGAGCATTCGCCTGTCCTACCGCCACGGCCAGGCTTCGCTGCTGGAGCTGCTGTCGGCCCAGCGCTCGGCCGATGATGCCTATCTCGGCTATCTGCAGGCCGATGCCGATCTGGCCAAGGCCACTGTGGACCTGCAACTGAGCATAGGCCAGCGGCCCGCGCTGTGATGAGCGCAGTCGGTGGACAGGGCTGGCGCGCGCGCATCTTGCGCCACAATCAGCGGGTCTTTCACCCCCTGAGCTCTGCCCTGCATGCCATGACCGCCGAACCGCAACGCTTTGTGCATCTGCGCCGGACCCTGATCCTGGCCGGCCTGGCCGCGACCATGGCCGCCATCTTCGCGCTGGATACGCTGACCGAGTATGCGGTGGCCGCAGCCGTGTTCCACACGGCCGTCATCCTCGTGGCGGTGCGCTGGTTCAGCCCGCGCCTGGTGATAGGCGTCACGGCGCTGTGCATAGCGCTTACCCTGGCCAGCTTTGCGCTGACGCCGGCCGGCGCCTACCGCACCGGACTCATCAACACGGGCATCAGCATCCTGGCCATCGTCATCACGGCCTATCTGGGTCTGAAGATGGTGGCCGCCCAGAATGCGGCCCACGCGGCACAGACCCAGCTGCTGCGCATCACTCAGGCCATCAGCCTGGGACAGGTGACGGCCTCGATCGCCCATGAGGTCAACCAGCCGTTGGCCGCCATCGTCACTAGCGGCAATGCCTGCCAGCGCTGGCTGGCCCAGCAGCCGCCGAATCTCGAAAAAGCCGGCCAGGCGCTGGAGCGCATCCTGGGCGATGCGCGGCGCGCCAGCGAGGTCATTGCGCGTATCCGCTCCATGGCGCGCGGCGAGGGGCCGAGCAAGCAGAAGTTCGATCTCAACGAGGCGGTGCGCGAGATGGTGAATCTGTCGGGCGCGGACCTGAACCAGCGCGCCATCGCCATGGACCTGCAACTGGCGCCGGGCCTGGCGCCCGCCTGGTGCGACCGAGTGCAGTTTTTGCAGGTGCTGGGCAATCTGCTGCTCAACGCCATGGACGCCATGCAGGACACTGCGGCCGTGCAGCGGCGCATTTCCGTGGCCACCCAGGCGCTGGGCCAGCAGCTGGTGCTGACCGTCACCGATGCGGGAGAGGGGCTGTCGCTGCAGGCCAAAAGCCATCTGTTCGACGCCTTCTGGACTACCAAGCGCGAGGGCATGGGTCTGGGGCTGAACATCAGCCGCCACATGGCCGAGGCCAACGGCGGCCGCATCTGGGCCACGGACCGCGAGGATGGGCGCTGCGGCGCAGTGTTCCATGTGAGCATCGCGGCTTTCGTCGCCCCGGGGGAGCCCGCAGCAGGAGGACACCAGCTTGGCTGAACTCGAAACCGTGTATGTGATCGATGACGACGCCTCGGTGCGCGCGGCCATCGAGGATTTGCTTCTCTCCGTGGGCCTGGCCGTGTCCGCCTTCGGCGCGACGCGCGACTTTCTTGCCCATCTGGAGCTGAGTCCGCCCGAGGGGCCGGCCTGCCTGGTGCTGGACATCCGCATGCCGGGCCAGAGCGGCATGGAGTTCAGGCGCCAGATGCTGGAGCAGGGCCTGCGCTTTCCCACCATCTTCATCACCGGGCATGGAGATATTCCCATGAGCGTGGAGGCCATGAAGACCGGGGCCATAGAGTTTCTGACCAAGCCGTTTCGCGATCAGGATCTGCTGGATGCCATACAGCAAGGTATTGCCCTTGATCGCCAGCGCCGTGCGCAGGATGGGCAGTTGCTGGAGTTGCGCTCGCGTTGGAATTCGCTGTCCAGTGGGGAGCAGTCGGTGTTGACTGGCGTGGTGCGAGGCCTGCTCAACAAGCAGATCGCGGCAGAGCTGGATGTCAGCGAGATCACCATCAAAGTCAGGCGATCTCAAGCTATGCGCAAGATGGACGCTGGCTCGGTTGCCGAGCTGGTGCGCATGCTGGAGAAGCTGAGCATCCGCTGATGCTGGCCGCATGGTTGGCCTGCCGGGCGTCACTTCGCGGGCGCAGCAGGTGTCGCGGGTGCCTGTACGGTGAACGTAAAAATTGTTCGTGTCGGTTTCCTTGTGCACTTTGCGCATGCATTTTTTGGAGTGTGTACGGGTTTGCCAGTTCACAATGGCGGGTTCGCCAGGAGCGGTCAATGCGTCAGCAAAGAACATTCAATAACAAAATGGGTTTCGGAAAGATTTGCACGGGCACCTTGATGTCCTTGTGCTTGATGTGGGGGCTGACGGCTCATGCGCAGCACAGTGCAGAGCCAGTCCCTGCAGGCAGTGAAGAAGCCTCTGCAGCAGCGTCAGCCACTGATGCGGGTGGGGCAGGCGCAGAGCCCGAGAAGTGGAATGCCAAGTTCCAGGCCACCTATGTCTGGCAGCGCAAGCCGTCCTTTTCTGCACCCTACACCGGAGAGAAAAGCTTGCTGCCAGGGCGCGAGCGCAGCTACTCCTTCACGACCACTGCATCGCTCGGATACCGTCCATGGGCCGGGGGGGAGGTCTATCTTGATCTGGAAGGCGCGCAGGGCATTCCTCTGTCGGGACTGGCAGGCCTGGGTGGCTTTACCAATGGGGAATTGGCCAAAACCTCTGGAGCAAAATTGAAGCTCTATCGCGCCCGTGCATTCTTGCGCCAGACCTGGAATCAGGGGGGTGAGCAAGAGGCGGTGGAGTCGGAGGCAAGGCAGTTGGCGGGCATGGCGGACAAGCGCCGTACTGTGCTCACGGTGGGCAATCTGGCGGTCATCGATCTCTTTGACAACAACCGCTACAGCCATGATCCGCGCACGCAGTTCATGAACTGGTCGCTGATGGCTCAAGGCGCGTTTGACTATGCCGCAGATGCCCGAGGTTATAGCTGGGGAGCGGTGCTGGAGTGGTTTCACGACGACTGGGAGGTGCGCTTCGGTCGCTTCATCCAGCCCAAGGAGCCCAACGGACAGCCGCTGGACTATCGAATTTTCAAACACTACGGCGATCAGCTGGAAGTAGCCCACGCACACACGCTGGCCGGCCAGCCGGGGAAGCTGCGGGCTTTGGTCTTTCGCAACCACGCCGTGATGACGCGCTATGACGATGCACTGAGCCTGGCGGCGCAGACCGGGGCGGTGCCGGATCTGAATGCTGCGCGCTACGGTGCCAGAAGCAAGCAGGGCTTCGGCATCAACCTGGAGCAGGCGCTGAGTGATGACGTGGGTCTGTTTGCTCGTGGCAGCTGGGCGGATGGCAAGACGGAAATCTATGCCTTCACGGAAATCGACCGCTCGCTTTCTGCAGGCCTGCTGATTCAGGGGCGCAAATGGGGAAGGGCGAACGATACGCTGGGCATAGGCGTGGCGCGCAATTTCCTCTCGTCCACACACCGCCAGTATCTGGCAGAGGGCGGGATGGGGCCGTTCATTGGTGACGGGCGTCTGAACTACAAGCCCGAGAATATTCTCGAGATGTTCTACAGCGTGGCGATCAGCAAACAATCCAGCATCAGCTTTGACTGGCAGCATATCCGCAACCCTGCATACAACGCGGACCGTGGGCCCGTCAACGCACTGGCTGTGCGTTTGCACACCGAGTTCTGATCTAGAAAAACCGCAGGATGATCTGGTGCAGGCCTGCCGTCATCAAGGTATAGCGCAGGAATTTGCCAACTGCCATGTAGGCGACGCAAGGCCAGAAAGGCAGGCGCACCCAGCCGGCGACCGCGCATAGCGGGTCGCCGACGACGGGCAGCCAGCTCAGCAGGCAGGCCTTGGCGCCGTATTTGCGCAGCCAGTAACGGGCGATGCGGTTCCAGCGTGACTTGTGGTGCATGTTCTGAGGCGGCGGCTCTCCATGTCGGCGCAGCTTTTTGGCCTTGTTCCAGGCCTGGTTGGCGGCCAGTCCCATCCACCAGCTGATGGCCCCACCCAGCGTGTTGCCCGCCGTGGCGACCACAATGGCGGGCCAGAACAGGTCGGGGTTGGCTGAGACCAGTGCGGCCACCACGGGCTCTGAGCCCAGCGGCAGCAGGGTGGCCGAGACCAGGGCCACGACAAACACGGTGCTAAGGCCCAGCTCGGGCAGGGCCAGCCATTGCAGCAACTGATGTATCCACGCTTCCATAGGGCGGCTAGTTTAGGCGGGGCGCTCAATTCCCTGAACTTTGCATCCTGTCATTTCTCAGTCATCAGCCCGGTTGCAGGCGGTTGATATATGGTTTCGTATCCAAATGCGTGCACGGGTGTTATCCGGTAACGCCAGATCAATGGGAGTAGGAATGGCTTTCAGCCCTCTAAAAAAAATGATGCGATCGAGTCAGGCAGCAGGCTTGGCGGTCGCTTTGCTTTTGATAGCTGGTTGCGCACCGAACATAAAGACCATCGCGCCGTCTGATGCCAAACCAGCTGCCACGGTGGCTGCCGATCTGGTGCCGCTGGCGACGCTGGCGCCCGGCATCAAGCAGGACATGCGCTATGTCTCCAAGCACAACTTCATGGGCCGCCCCGTGGCTGGCTATGAGGCCGGGGTTTGCTGGCTCAGCCGCGTGGCCGCCGAATCCCTGGCAGCGGTTCAAAAGGAGCTGGCAGGGCAGGGACTGGCCCTCAAGGTCTATGACTGTTACCGCCCCCAGGCGGCCGTCGACGATTTTGTGCGCTGGGGTCGCGATATGGCCGATCAGAAAAACAAGGATATGTATTACCCGCGCGTGCCCAAGAGCGAGCTCTTCAAGCGTGGCTACATCGCCGAGAAATCGGGCCACAGCCGCGCCAGCACTGTGGACATGACGCTGGTGGTGGTGGATGCCAAGCGTGCCGGAAAGCTGGTGCGTGGGCCGTTGGCTGACGGTATCGAAGTGGACATGGGCACGCCCTTCGATCTCTTTGACGAGCAGTCGCATACCGACAATGCCCAGCAGTCGCCCGATGTGCAGCACAACCGCCGCTGGCTGCGCAGCCTGATGCAGCGCAATGGCTGGAAGAATCTGCCCGAGGAGTGGTGGCATTACACGCTGGTCAGCGAGCCCTATCCAGAGCAGTACTTTGAGATGCCGGTGCGTAAAAACTGAGACGCCGGTGGTGCCATGGCTCGATAGTGACTCGCCTCGCAGGGTGATGCATGGAGTTTGGTTTTGCTGAAAATTTAAGCAGGTATAATCCAGCCCTCTTTTCCAGCGCCCGGTCTGTGTCAGACATTGCCTGCCGCAGAAACCCAATTCTCTCCATGCCCGCCCTGCACATTGGTCATATTCCATTGGCAAATCGTCTGTTTGTCGCTCCCATGGCGGGTGTGACGGACCGGCCGTTTCGTCAGCTGTGCAAGGCATTGGGGGCCGGCTACGCGGTCAGCGAGATGGTGACCAGCCGCAAGGACTTGTGGAACAGTCTCAAGACCAGTCGCCGAGCCAACCATGAAGGCGAGCCTGGGCCGATCTCGGTCCAGATTGCCGGCACCGAAGCGTCCATGATGGCCGAGGCTGCCATCTACAACATCGAGCGCGGCGCGCAGATCATCGACATCAACATGGGCTGCCCGGCCAAGAAGGTCTGCAACAAATGGGCGGGCTCCGCCCTGATGCAGAACGAGCCGCTGGCCGTGGAAATTGCCCAGGCCGTGGTGGAGGCCGCACGTCCCTACAACGTGCCCGTCACCCTGAAGATGCGCACCGGCTGGTGCGATACGCACAAGAACGCAGTGGTGCTGGCGCGCCAGTTTGAAGATGTCGGCATCCAGATGCTGACCGTGCACGGCCGCACGCGCGAGCAAGGCTACAAGGGCTTTGCCGAGTACGACACGGTTGCGGCCGTCAAGCAGGCCGTCAAGGTGCCCGTGGTGGCCAATGGCGATATCAGCAGTCCTGAAAAAGCCCGCGATGTGCTGGCCTATACGGGGGCGGACGCCATCATGGTCGGCCGTGCAGCCCAGGGCAGACCGTGGATCTTCCGCGAGATCGCGCATTTTCTGGCCACCGGCGAGCATCTGGCTCCCCCCCTGGTGGCCGAGCTGCGTCGTCTGCTGCTCGAGCATTTGCAAGATCACTACAGCCTGTATGGCGAGGGAGTCGGCGTGCGCAGCGCCCGCAAGCATATTGCGTGGTATCTGCGAGCTCTGCCGGGCGGGGAAGAGTTCAGAAAACACATCAACACTATTGAGGACTGTGCGGTGCAATGGCAGGCCGTGGCCGACTATCTGGATGCCCTAGGGCAGCAGATGGAGCGGATCCCGGCGGCCACGGCCGCTGCTGAACCAGGCAGCGAGCTGGACGAACCGGCAGAAATGGCTGCATGAGCAATCAGAATTTAGAACAAGTCGTTCGCGATAGCCTGGAGGGCTATTTCCGCGATCTCGAGGGCGAAACACCGGCCAATGTCTATGACATGGTGATTCGTCTTGTCGAAAAACCGCTGCTGGAAGTGGTGATGGGCCAGGCCGACAACAACCAGTCGCGCGCCGCCGAATGGCTGGGCCTGAATCGCAACACCCTGCGCAAAAAGCTGGTCGATCACCAGCTGCTCTGAATCGATAAAGCTACCGAATCCATAGCTGCAAGTGCTTGATATATCTGCACTTGCAGCTTGTTTTTATCCAAACTTTGAATTGACGCCCATGAAAGCTCTGATCTCCGTCTCTGACAAGACCGGTATCGTCGAATTTGCGCAAGCCCTGCACGCTCTTGGCGTGCAGCTGCTGTCCACCGGTGGCACGGCCAAGCTGCTGGCAGGTGTGGGCCTGCCTGTGACCGAAGTGGCCGAAGTCACCCAATTTCCCGAGATGCTGGACGGCCGCGTCAAGACCCTGCACCCCATGGTGCACGGCGGTCTGCTGGCTCGCCGCGACCTGCCCGAGCACATGGCTGCTTTGAAGGAGCATGGCATCGAGACCATCGACCTGCTGGTGGTCAATCTGTATCCCTTCGAAGCCACCGTGGCCAAGGCCGGCTGCACCCTGGCTGACGCTATCGAGAACATCGACATCGGCGGCCCCGCCATGGTGCGCTCCGCCGCCAAGAACTGGAAAGACGTGGGCGTTCTGACCGCCGCCGACCAGTACGAAGCCGTGCTGGCCGAACTCAAGGCGAACGGCAAGCTGTCCGACAAGCTGCGTTTTGCGCTGTCCGTGGCAGCCTTCAACCGCATTGCCCAGTACGACGGAGCGATCAGCGACTACCTGTCTAGCGTCAAGTTCGAAGACGAAAAGCTCAGCGAAGAATATGTGCCCGAGCGCGCCCTGTTCGGCGGCCAGTCCAACGGCCATTTCATCAAGGTGCAGGATCTGCGCTACGGTGAAAACAGCCACCAGCAAGCCGCCTGGTACCGCGATCTGTACCCCGCTCCCGGCTCGCTGGCGACCGGCGTGCAATTGCAGGGCAAGGAGCTGAGCTACAACAATATCGCCGACGCCGATGCGGCCTGGGAATGCGTCAAGAGCTTTGACACCCCTGCCTGCGTTATCGTCAAGCACGCCAACCCCTGCGGCGTGGCCGTGGGCGCGAACGCCTTCGAAGCCTATTCCAAGGCCTTCCAGACCGACCCCACCAGCGCGTTTGGCGGCATCATCGCCTTCAACCGCCCTGTGGACAAGGCCGCAGCCGAAGCTGTGTCCAAGCAGTTCGTCGAAGTGCTGATGGCCCCCGAGTTCAGCGCCGAAGCCCTGGAAATCTTCAAGGCCAAGGTCAATGTGCGCCTGATGAAGATCGCTCTGCCCGCTGGCGGCGCAACCGACTGGGACAACGGCCGCAACGCCATCGAATCCAAGCGCATCGGCTCCGGCCTGCTGCTGCAGACTTCCGACAACCACGAGCTCAAGCTGGCCGACCTGAAGGTCGTGACCGTCAAGCAGCCCACGCCTGAAGAGCTTCAGGACCTGCTGTTTGCCTGGAATGTGGCCAAGTTCGTCAAGTCCAACGCCATCGTCTTCTGCAAGAACGGCATGACCATGGGCGTGGGCGCAGGTCAGATGTCGCGCCTGGATTCGGCACGCATCGCCTCCATCAAGGCCGAAGCTGCCAAGCTGTCGCTGCAGAACACGGTCGTGGCGTCGGACGCCTTCTTCCCCTTCCGCGACGGCCTGGACGTGGTGGTCGATGCAGGCGCGACCTGCGTGGCCCAGCCCGGCGGCTCCATGCGCGATCAGGAAGTGATCGATGCGGCCAATGAGCGTGGCGTGGCCATGGTGTTCACCGGCGTGCGTCACTTCAGGCACTGATTGCTCCCCCTGAGGCGCTATCGCGCCTTCCCCCTCTCTCGATGCTTGGCATCGGGAGGGGGACGACAGCCTCGCTGCGAGGCGGCTCTTGCTCGCTGTCCCTTTGATGGGACATGCTTGTTCGGGTAATGTGCTCAATGGCTGGCGTCTGCCGGCCATACTTTTTTGTGAATCTGGTGCTAGGCATGACTGATCCCATCGACGACGAAGAAAACTACCCGCCGCGTCCACGCTGGATTGGCTGGCTGATCGGGCTGGTCATGGTGGCTAGCGCCTTAGGTGTGGCCAATATTGGCTGGCGCATCATGCGGGTCAGCACGGCCGAGAAGGCCGCTGATACGCTGGTTGCAGCCAAGCCCGAGCTGGCGGCAGCCCGAAAGCTGGTGGAGAGCGCAGATTGCATGCGCTGCCATGGTCTGGACCGCAAATTTGTGGGCCCGGGCTTTACGGAGATCGCACAGAAGTACGGCTCGCAAGCCGATGCCCAGAGCTATCTGGCAGACAAGATTCGCAGCGGCAGCGTAGGTGTCTGGGGCAATGTGATCATGCCGCGCCACCCGCAAATCAGCGAGGCCGATTCTCAGCAGATGGCCCGTTGGGTGCTGTCGGCTCAGGCGCTATCGGCTGCGGCGCAATAAGCCCGGTTGCGGAGATCCTGCGTGAATTCAAAGGCTGCTGGCGCTTGGCGCTGGCAGCTTTTTTTGCTTTGCAGCCTACGCAGGGGGGCCGGCCTTGCTTTCATAATCCGCACATGAGAAAACCCGCGCCCGCTCCTGTGCCGAGTCAAGCCGATCAAGCCCCGCACAGGCCTGTGCACGCCCTGGCCCGTCAGCGTGGCTTTGTCTTCTGGGCCATATGGGTGAACATCGCCACCTACGCGATCTATCCCACGGCCAACTGGCTGGCCAGCCTGCGCGAGCAGCGCTATGACTTCATCACGCGCTGGGATGCCATGATTCCGCTGGTGCCGGAATTCATCTTTGTCTATTTCTCGTTTTTCCCGTTTCTGGCCCTGCCGTTCTGGCTGGTGGGACAGCCCGGTACGGCGGCGCTGGGCAAGCGCCAGGTGTTGGGTACGCTGATCTGCGGTCTGATCTTCGTGCTGTTCCCGGCAAATTTGGCCTTCGAGCGCGCGACTCCCGAATTCGAGCCCTATCGCAGCATTTTTGCGACCATGTTCCTGGTGGACAAGCCGCACAATCTGCTGCCCTCGCTGCACATCGTCTACACGGCGCTGACCTGTCTGGCCATCTGCCAGGCGCAATGGCAGCGTGGTCGCTGGGGGCTGTGTCTGCTGATTGCGCTGTGGAGCGCGGCCATCTGCGCCTCAACCATGCTGGTGCATCAGCACCATGTGCTGGATGTGGTCACTGCGCTGCTGCTGGTGCCAGTGCTGTGCTTGCTGATTCGTCCGGCCGATGTGCCGCCGCAGCCTCCGCGCATCTGACTTTTCGGGGCTGGCCCGGCCCATTGCGAATCCTGCGTCAGTGCTCGCTTGCATGCAGGACTGCAGCGCGATTTTTGAGCGCGGTGCAGGCTTTGTGAAGCGTGGGCCTGACTAGTCTGTTTTGAGACGGGTGTGCAGCCGGGCCTGCACAAAACATGCAAATGGACTGGTGATGCTGCAGGGAATCTGCGCGTTATTGGTGAAATCCCTAGGATGCCGTTTTGAACAAAAGGACCGGGCCGAAGGCGCCGCGCAAAAAGCGCGGCTAAGACGTGTTTACGATCTCCTCCAAGAGCCCGGAGATATGCATGCAGTGGCTGAAAACCAAAACCATTGAACAGGCGCTGGCCGATTCGGACGAGCCGGGCCGTCAACTTCAACGCAGCCTGGGCGCGTTCGACCTGATGATTCTCGGCGTGGCCGTGGCCGTCGGAGCCGGCATTTTCTCGGTGGGTGCGCGCGCGGCGGGCAGCTTTGCGGGACCGGCCGTGATCTTCTCCTTCATCCTGGCGGCTGCCACCTGCGCGCTGGCCACCATGTGCTATGCGGAGTTTGCCTCCAGCGTGCCGGTCACGGGCAGCGCCTATACCTATACCTATCTGACGCTGGGCGAGGGCGTGGCCTGGATCATCGGCTGGAATCTGCTGCTGGAGATGATTGCCGCCGGCGCGGTGATCGCCAAGTACTGGGGCATCTACCTGTCCACGGTGTTTGCCACGGCAGGTGTGGATATTCCCAGCACCCTGCATCTGGGAGCCATCAGCCTGGAGTGGGGGCCGTTCTTCATCGTGACGGTGTTCACCGGGCTGCTGATCCTGGGCACGCAGGAGTCGGCCCGAGTTAACAATGTGTTCACCCTGATCAAGATCGCCATCACCCTGTTCGTGATCGTGGTGGGCTTCACCTATATGGACCTGAAGAACTTCACGCCCTTTGTGCCGCCGGCCCAGCCGCCCGTGGCAGGCCATGGCGTGACCGCCGATGTCTGGGGCCAGCCCATGCTGGCCTGGCTGTTCGGTGCCCGCCCCAGCCAGTACGGCTGGCTGGGCGTGATCTCGGGCGCATCACTGGTGTTCTTTGCCTTCATCGGCTTCGACGTGGTCGCCACCTCGGCCGAAGAAGTCAGGGAGCCACAGAAAACGCTGCCGCGCGGCATCTTCGGCGGCCTGGCGCTGGTGACGGTGCTCTACATCCTGGTCACGCTGGCGCTGACCGGCATGGTGCCTTATACCGAGCTGGCCAAGGCCGAGAATCCCTCGCTGGCCACAGCCTTCATCAGCGTGGGCGCCAACTGGGCTGCCCAGGTGATCGCCGTGGGCGTGCTGCTGGGTCTGACCACGGTGGTCATGGTGCTGCTCATGGGCTCGGCCCGGATCCTGATGGCGCTATCGCGCGACGGCCTGCTGCCGCGCAGCTGGAGCGTGACCTCGGCCAGGCGCAAGACGCCGGTACGCCTGCAGCTGATGGTGGGTGCCGTCGTCGCATTGCTGGCAGGCTTTACCAAGGTGGAGCTGCTGGAGGAGATGATCAACATCGGCACGCTGTCGGCCTTTGTGCTGGTCAGCATCGGCGTGCTGGTGCTGCGCAAAAAGCGTCCCGACGCCGGAGCCGGCTACCGAGTGCCTTTTGTGCCTGTGCTGCCTGTGCTCTCGGCCCTGCTGTGCTTTTATCTGATGCTGAATCTGACCACGCTGACCTGGCTGCGCTTTGTGGGCTGGATGGCGCTGGGAGCGCTGATCTACATGGCCTATGGCATGCGCCATTCGCGACTGGCTCAGGCAGATAAAAAGTGAGCTGCTAGCGCATGATAGAAAAGGATTTCAGTATGTTTTCTATCTGAAATCGTTTGGTAACAAGCGAAAGTAGCTATCAAAATAAAAGACCTGCAGGGAATGCCCTGCAGGGCTTTTGCATTGGTTAGAGTGCTGGGCATGAGTACCGAACCCACCGAGACCACGCCGACCCGCTCCCCCACCCAGTCCGCCGAAGACGGCCAGCAGCGCTGCCGCTGGTGTCTGGCCACGCCGGGCTATGTGCTCTATCACGACCGCGAATGGGGGTTCCCGGTGGACAGCGATCAGCGCCTGTTCGAGAAACTCTGTCTGGAAGGCTTTCAGTCCGGCCTGAGCTGGCTGACCATTCTCAACAAGCGCGAGAACTTCCGTGCCGCCTTTGCGGGTTTCGATTTCCATCGCGTGGCGCAGTTCGGCGAGGCCGATGTGCAGCGCCTGCTGCAGGACGCCGGCATCGTGCGCCATCGCGGCAAGATCGAGGCCGTGATCAACAACGCCCAGCGGGCCATCGAAATGGTCCAGGCCGAAGGCTCGCTGGCCGCGTTCTTCTGGCGCCATCAGCCGGCTGTGCCCTCGACGGGAGGGACCATTCAGGCCCAGACACCGGAGTCGCAAACCCTGTCCAAGGAGCTCAAGAAGCGCGGCTGGAAGTTTGTCGGGCCGACCACCATGTATGCGCTGATGCAGGCCATGGGCATGGTCAACGACCATGCGCCGGGCTGCATCACCAGAGCTGAAGTGGAGCGCGCCAGAGCCGCCTTTCAGCGACCCTGAGAAAAGCTCGGCGAGCTGCCCAGCTGCGCTCACTGTCGGCCGCAACAACAAAAAGCCCTGCAGGCATAGACTGCAGGGCCTGGTGGGCGGGCGGGGATTTACAGCGTCTTGAACACTTCGCGTGCCGCTTCGATGGTGCGGTCGATATCTTCGTCGCTGTGCGCCGCGCTGACAAAGCCTGCCTCGTACAGCGCCGGAGCAAAGTAGTGGCCGCGCTCCAGCATGCCGTGGTAGAACTTGTTGAAGACCTTGCCGTCGGTCTTCATGACCTGGGCGTAGTGCGTGGGCAGCTCGGGCAGGAAATAGAAGCCGAACAGCCCGCCTTGCCAGTCCACGCTGAAGGGAATGCCGGCGGCATTGGCTTCGGCCTTCAGGCCCTGCATCAGGTGGCCGGTCTTGAGGTGCAGCTCGGCGTGGAAGCCGGGACGGCTGATCAGCTCCAGCGTCTTCAGGCCGCAGGCCGTGGCAATGGGGTTGCCCGACAGCGTGCCGGCCTGATAGACGGGTCCCAGCGGCGAGAGCTTTTCCATGATCTCGCGGCGGGCACCGAACGCCGCCATGGGCATGCCGCCGCCGATGACCTTGCCCATCACGGTGATGTCGGGCGCAAAGCCTTCGATTTCCTTGGCGTACAGGCTCTGGGCGCTGCCCAGGGCGACGCGAAAGCCCGTCATGACTTCGTCATAGACCAGCAGCGCGCCATGCTCGCGGGTCAGCTCGCTGATGCGACGGGTGAAGTCCACCGAGGCGCGCACAAAGTTCATATTGCCGGCAATCGGCTCCATGATGACGCAGGCAATGTCACTGCCCATCTTGGCAAAGGCCTCCTCGAGCTGGGCCACGTCGTTGTACTCCAGCACGATGGTGTCCTTGGCCACATCGGCAGGCACACCCGCCGAGGAAGAGGCGCCAAAAGTGGCCAGGCCCGAGCCGGCCTTGACCAGCAGCGCATCCGCATGGCCGTGGTAGCAGCCGTTGAACTTGATGATCTTGTTGCGGCCGGTGTAGCCGCGCGCCAGGCGCAGCGCGCTCATGCCGGCTTCGGTGCCGGAGCTGACCAGGCGCACCATGTCCATGCTGGGCATGAGGGCGCGAATCTTCTCGGCCAGCACGACTTCACGTTCGGTGGGGGCGCCGAAGCTGAAGCCTTCGAGCACTGCGGCCTGAACGGCCTCGATCACTTCGGGGTGGCCGTGGCCCAGGATCATGGGACCCCAGCTGCCGATGTAGTCGGTGAACTGCTGATCGTTCTGGTCCCAGAAATAGGCGCCTTGCGCGCGCTTCACAAAGCGGGGGGTACCGCCCACGGCGGCAAAAGCGCGCACGGGCGAGTTCACGCCGCCGGGGATCACGCCCTTGGCGCGTTCGAACAAAGCGATATTCAGATCAGTGTTTTGTGTCATGAGAGGGGATCACAAAGCCTTCAATCGGCTTGGAGTCGGGTTCGTCATCAGTGGCGTCTTCGGCCTGCTCGTCTTCGGACTCCTCGTCCTCGGTGGGCTGGGCCCAGAACAGACGATCCGGCAGATAGTGGCCCATGCCGGGGCGAAAGCCTGCATCCAGGCTGTGGTCCAGGTATTCCAGCGCCTCCAGGGTTGCGGCGCCCAGATCGTTGCCGGTGGCCAGCAGGGCCGTGATCGCTGCGGACAGCGTATCACCGGCACCTGTGAACGTGGCGTCAAACAGCTCGTACTTGCTGTTGCCCAATACGGACTGGGCCGTGGTCAGCACGTTGTCCACGAACTGGTCGGGCAGGGGGATGCCGGTCACCAGCACATAAGGCACTTCCAGCGCCTCGGCGGCCATGGCGATATCGCGCGCCGTGGGCGCGCGGCTGTTTTCCCAGTCCGGCAGCAGCCAGCGCCACAGCGTGTTGTGGTTTCCAACCAACACCGAGGTTTGAGGCAGGACAAGCTCCTTGAACGCATCCAGGTACTGATCCTGCTTGTCGTCCTCCCACCAGGACAGGTCCGGCATGTAGCTGATGATGGGAATGTCGGGGTAGTCCGAGGAGATCGTGGCAATGGCGGCCAGATTGGCGGGACTGCCCACGAAGCCGACCTTGATGGCGGTGACGGCAATGTCCTCCAGCACCATGCGCGCCTGCTCGGTCACCGCCTCGTCGTCGAGTGCAAAGTGCTCGTAGATGCGGGCCGTGTCTCTGGCGTAGGCACCGCAGGCCACCGGCAGCGCATGACCGCCGATGGAGGAGATGGTGGCGATGTCGGCCGAGAGTCCGCTGGCTCCGCAGGGGTCACTGCTGTTGAAGGACAGCACGCAGACGGGAGCGGACTCTGTCGCTTCTTCCTGGCGGGTGCGGCGAGGGGGGGGAGAGGAGATGGGATTCAATGCCATGGCGCACCCCAGTTTGCACCCGGGAATGCAAGGGTGGGAGCCGGGGTTGTGACTAGATACAATCGTTGCATTCTATGTGAAGCCCCTTTAAGCTGTGACTGACCCTAAAACCTGGATGTGTTTGACCTGTGGCTGGCTTTATGACGAAGCCCAAGGCTGCCCCGAACATGGAATTGCTCCGAACACCCGCTGGGAAGATGTGCCCATGAACTGGACATGCCCGGAATGCGGTGCACGCAAAGAAGACTTTGAAATGGTGGAAATCTGAGTGCCACAGACACTCGATTCCATGGATGACCGAATTGGGAGGGATTCACCGTGACAGCATCTGCTGCGCCTTTGCGCGTTCTGGTTGTGGATGACAGCAACACCATCCGCCGCAGCGCTGAAATTTTCCTCAAGCAAGGTGGTCACGAAGTTCTTCTTGCCGATGATGGCTTCGATGCACTGTCCAAGGTCAACGACTACCAGCCCCAGCTCATCTTCTGCGACATTCTGATGCCCAAGCTCGATGGCTATCAGACCTGCGCCATCATCAAGCGCAATGCTCGCTTTGCCAGTACGCCCGTCGTGATGCTGTCATCCAAGGACGGTGTATTCGACAAGGCTCGCGGTCGCATGGTGGGCTGTCAAGACTATCTGACCAAACCATTTACCAAAGATCAATTGCTGCAAGCCGTACAACAATTCGCGCTGCAAGCTGCAGATGTGGGAGCTGCATCATGACAATTCAAAAAGTTCTGGTCGTTGACGATTCCAAGACGGAGCTGATGGCTCTGAGCGATATTTTGCAAAAGCAGGGCATGCAGGTGCGTACTGCGGAAAATGGCGAGGAAGCGATGAAGCGCCTGGCCGAAGACAAGCCCGACCTGATCCTGATGGACGTGGTCATGCCCGGACAGAACGGCTTTCAGCTGACGCGCGCCATCTCGCGCGATCCTCTGTATGCCGATGTGCCCATCATCATGTGCACCAGCAAGAATCAGGAAACCGACCGGGTCTGGGGCATGCGTCAGGGCGCACGTGGCTATATCACCAAGCCCGTGGATGCAGCCGAGCTGCAAGCCAAGATCGCCGCTCTGTAACGAGCTGCGCTGCTTATGGCGAACCGTGAAGCCCTCCGAGATCTTCAATCCCGTCTGGCCGGGCGTCTGCAGGCAGCACGCAGCGAAGGCGTCAGCGTGGCTGCCTGGCTGGCAGTGCAGGCTGGCGGACGGGATTATTTGCTGCCGCTGAATCAGGCGGGAGAAATCTTTCCCTGGACTGGCGTTCAGCCCGTCCCATACACACAGGCCTGGTTTCTGGGCATCGCCAATCTGCGCGGTGCTTTGATGGGGGTTGTGGACCTGGCTCAATTGCTGGGCCATGGAAATGTCCGCAATGAGCAGGAACTGATGGACTGCAGCCTGCTGGCCTTCAACCCTGCCTTGGAGGTCAACGCGGCCCTGCTGGCCGATCGTCTGCTTGGCCTGCGTGGCGCCGACGCGTTTTCCAGGTCCGAGCCCGCGCCTGAGCACTCCCCGAGTTTCTTCGGAGCCGTCCATATCGATGCGAGCGGCCGCCGCTGGCAGGAGCTGAAATTGCAGCCCCTGTCTCAAACCGCCAAATTTTTGAGCATTCGTGCTTGAGGTTCCTGGATACAGCGCTATGTCCTTTGCACAGAAAATAAATCAGTTGTTCCGACGCAAGCCCAATGCGGCAGCCGCCAGTGGTGATAGCAGCATGATGGGAGACACGGTCGTACAGGATCTGTATGACGGCTCGCTCAACAGCGTGCAGGGAGCACCTTCCGTCTTCGGTGTCGAGGAATCGGCCCGTGCGGATGAGCTGGTGAGCCTGCCCATTCTCGGCACGGCCACGACGGCCAAGCACCAGCGCACCCTGTTCACCCTGCTCGGTGGCTCGGTGCTGGTACTGGTGGTGCTGTCGGCCTGGATGCTGCGCGAAGCCGGCAACTCCAACCAGCAGCTGGCGGCAACCGGTCAGGCGCTGATGCAGTCGCAGCGTCTGGCCAAGTCGGTCTCCATCGCCATGACAGGGGCAGCTCCCGCGTTTGCCGACGTCAAGGACAGCTCCGGTGTTCTGGCGCGCAACGTGCGAGCGCTGGCTGCCGGCGATTCCGATCTCGGCGTGAATGCACTGGGCGGTGGTTTGCAGGACGAGCTCAGCTCCATCAGCACCCTGATGGAGCGCGCTGAAAAGAGTGCGGGGCTGATCCTCGGGCAGCAAAAGACGCTGACCCAGGTGGGCGACGCGCTGCGCACCATTAACCGCCAGTCCTCCGATCTGCTGGAAACCGCAGAAACCATTTCATCGCTGAAGCTGCAGCAAGGCGCCGGCGCGGCCGAGATCTCTGCAGCCGGCCAGCTCGTGATGCTGACCCAGCGTATTGCCAAGTCGGCCAACGAATTCCAGACCCTGGAGGGTGTGAGCCCCGAGGCCGTTTTCCTGCTGGGCAAGGACTTGAACTCCTTCAAGGAAATCTCCGAAGGTCTGCTCAACGGCAACGCCGAGATGCGGCTGTCGGCGGCACGCGACCCCCAGGTGCGTGAACAGCTCGAGACGCTGATCAAGCAGTACGACGATACGCGCACGCAGGCCAGCGCCATTCTGGGCAATCTGCAAGGTCTGGTGTCGGCCCGTGAAGCGCAGGCCAGCATCAACAACGACAGCGAACTGCTGCGCCAGCAGCTGGAGCAGCTGCAGACGGCTCTGCAGGGACAGGGTGGGGTCAGCATGCTGCAGCTGGCTCTGCTGACCATCGCCATCTTGACCGTGGTTCTGAGCGGTGTCGGCATCTCGCGCGTGCAACTGCTGGACAGCCGGGCGCGCCAGCAGGAAGCCGAGCGCCACCAGGTCGATGCCCGTTTGCAGGAACAGGAAGCCAAGCGCATCAACGATGCCAACCAGGCCGCCATTTTGCGTTTGATGAACGAGCTGCAATCGGTGGCCGAAGGCGATCTGACGCAGGAAGCCACCGTGACCGAGGACATCACCGGCGCGATTGCCGACTCGGTGAACTACACGGTGGAAGAGTTGCGCGCGCTGGTAGGCTCGGTGCAGAACACCGTGACCCGCGTGGCCCAGACCACCGAGCAGGTGGACGTCACATCGACCGAGCTGCTGGCTGCATCGAACGAGCAGCTGCATGAAATTCGCGAAACCGGCAAGTCGATTCTGGACATGGCCGGCCGTATCAACAACGTCTCGGCCCAGGCGCAGGAGTCGGCCCAGGTGGCCCGCCAGTCGCTGCAGGCTGCGGACTCGGGTCTCAAGGCCGTGCAGAACGCCATCGGCGGTATGAACTCCATCCGCGATCAGATCCAGGACACTTCCAAGCGAATCAAGCGCCTTGGCGAATCGTCCCAGGAGATTGGTGAAATTACCGAACTGATTTCGGACATTACCGAGCAGACCAACGTGCTGGCGCTGAACGCCGCCATTCAGGCCGCATCCGCCGGTGAAGCCGGTCGCGGCTTCTCGGTGGTGGCCGAAGAAGTGCAGCGTCTGGCGGAACGCTCGGCAGACGCCACGCGACAGATTGCCGCGCTGGTGAAGGCGATTCAGACCGATACCCAGGATGCCGTGGCCGCCATGGAGCGTTCTACCCAGGGTGTGGTCGAAGGGGCCCGTCTGTCCGACTCTGCGGGTACCGCACTGTCTGAAATCGACAGCGTGTCGCGCCGACTGGCCGAGCTGATCGAGCAGATCTCCAGCTCCACTTCGCGTGAAGCCAATATGGCCAACGGCGTGGCGGAAAACATTCAGCACATTTTTGCCGTGACCGAGCAAACCGGCGAGGGCACCCGCACCACGGCACAGCAGGTGCGCGAGCTCTCCCATATGGCTGAAGAGCTGCGTCAGTCCGTTTCCCGATTCAAGATTGCCTGATTTGACTGGCTCTTTCTCTCATAAAAATGCACGACCCTTGAGGGTTAAGGAACTAGAGCATGTCAGTGGTTGACGACTCGCCAATACGTGCAGCCATGTCTGCAACTGCAGAGCAGGATCTGGGGCCGCTGGCCTGGGTGCTCGATGAAGTGCGCAAGTCGCTGGAGGCCGCGTCCAAGGCGGTGAACCGTTTCATGCGCGATGCGGATGCAGCCCGTTTGTCTGATCTTGAGGAGTTGGATACATCGGCACTGCGCATTGCTCGCCAGCAACTGCACCAGGCCTGTGGCGCGCTGGAGATGGTGGGCGTCAACGCTCCGGCGCAGGTGATGCGCAGCATGGAAGCTGCGGTCAACCGCTTTGTACAGCGTCCCGAATACTGCACGCAGGAAGCGGCGACCACGCTGGAGCGCACGCACTTTGCGCTGATGGAATTCCTGGAGGCCGTGCTGGCCGGCCAGCAGGTCTCCGCCGTAGCCTTGTTCCCCCAGTATCGTGAGACCCAGATGCTGGCCGGCAACGACAAGGCACACCCGGCAGACCTGTGGCCGGCGGAGCGCCGTGCGCGCGAGCCCCGCTGGACCGGAACCATGCCCGAGCCTCTGGCCTATGGCCCGCATGCACGTGCCATGCTGGACGGCGTGGTGCTGCGCATGGTCAAGAGCGACGACCGGGAGGCGGCAGCGCAGATGTGCGAGCTTTGCCGGCGCTTTGCAGCCGCTCAGCCCGAAGATGTGGCGGCGCGCAGCTTCTGGAAGATTGCCGCGGCCTTCTTTGATGCTCAGGCGCGCGGGCTCATCACGGCAGACATCTACGTCAAGCGCATGGCTTCGCGCGTGCTCATGCAGTACGCCAGCATGGCCAAGGGCGACAGCCTGCCGCCCGCCCGTCTGCTGCAGGACCTGATGTTCTTCTGCGCGCAGGCCAGGCCCCGCGAGCAGGCCGGCGACAGCCTGAAGGCCGTGCACGAGGCCTATGCCATGGAGCACATGCCGGTGGTGGACTACCACGTGGCGCGCTATGGCCGTTTCGATCCCTCGGTGCTGGTGCAGGCGCGCAAGCGCATTGCGGCCGCCGCCGAAACCTGGTCAGCGGTCGCCGGTGGTGATCGCAGCAAGATCAGATCCATGGCCGAGCAGTTCGGGCTGGTGTCCGAGTCGCTGGTCAAGTTGCAGCCTGTCAGCCACGGTCTGGCGCGCGCGCTGATTCGTGTCGCCGAGACGGTGGAGCGCATCGGCGAACCACCTCCGGCCGAGTTGGCTATGGAGGTGGCGACCGCAGTGCTGTATCTGCAGGCCAGCTTCATGACGGCCGGGCATGACGACGAAATACAGGCCGCCCAGTCCAGGGTGCTGGTGCAGCGTCTGGATGCGGCGCTGCATGGTGCTCAGTCCGAGCCGCTGGAAATCTGGATGGAGGAGCTCTACCGCCAGGCCAGCGACCAGCAGACCATGGGATCGGTGGTGGGCGAGCTGCGCATCACCTTGGGCGAGGCAGAGAAGCATCTGGATCTGTTCTTTCGCAACCCCTTTGACACCTCGGTGCTGGCCTCGGTGCCGGGCCAGATGGGGCAAATGCGTGGCGTGCTGTCGGTGCTGGGCTTCGAGCAGGCCGCGACCGCCATGCAGCGCATGCGTGACACCGTCGAGCATCTGATGCTCGGCGAGGTGACGGTCGAGAATCAGCCGCGTATCTTCGAGAAGCTGGGCAGCAGTCTGGGCGCCATGGGTTTTCTCATCGACATGCTCAGCTACCAGCGCAATATGGCGCGCAAGCTGTTCGTCTATGACGAGGAAAAGGACGAGCTGCGCATCGTCATGGGTCACAGCCGCAGTCGCGGCCCCGAAGCCTTCCGTCCGACCGTGGATATTCCCATGGACGGCGTGCCGTCTGCGCAGCCTGCGGTCTCTGCATCCGCCACAGTTGCCACACCAACAGCGGCCACCCCAGCAGCTGCCGCGGCCGTCGAGCCTTCGGTCGCTGCACCGCCGCCGCCCACCCAAGTGCGGCCGGTGGCCCAGCCGCAGCCCTTGCACGCCCGACTCACTGACGACGAGGACAGCCCGCCCTGGGCTGCGACCGAGCCCGGTGCCTTGCCCGATTTCGAGGCCATGGCCGCACCCGTTGTGGCCGAGCCGGCAGTGGCAGGCTCCGATGCTCTGGCCGATGCCATGGCCCAGGTGTTTGCGGACATGCAATCGGGCAGAGCGGCAGCGGATGACGCCGTCGCCGCCTCCCATTCAGGCCAGGATCTGACCGGCCCGAGCGGCGCAGCAGCGGCTGCGACAGAGCCCCCGTCTGCGTCCGCCGAGCTGAGTGCCGAAGAGCTCGATGGCGACGACGAGCTGCTGTCCATCTTCCTGGAGGAAGCCCGTGAAGTCGTGGATAACGGCCTGCAAGCCTTGCAGGCTCTGGCCGATGAGCCCGGCAACCTGAGCGAGCAGACCACGCTTCGCCGGGCGTTTCACACGCTCAAAGGCAGCTCGCGCATGGTGGGGCTGGATGAATTTGGCGAAGCTGGCTGGGCCATGGAGCAGATGCTCAATGCCTGGCTGGCAGAGCAGCGGCCCATGCCGCAGGCCATGCAGCAGCTGGCTCAGGACGCCCTGAAAGCCTTTGCTGTCTGGGCGCAGGATATCGAGAACCAGCAGGCGCAGAACTGGTCGGCCACGGCCTTCCGCGCTGCCGCCGACGCCATGCGCCTGCAGGGCGAGCGTGCCGATGTGGCCCTGGTTCCGCGTCGCTCCGAGCGCGTGCAGCGCACGGAGCCGCTGTGGGACGTGGCCGAGGCGTCAGCCTCCGCAGCGCAGGAACCAGTGCACGAGCCGGTGCAGGAGCTGCCGCCCGCTCTGGCCGAGGAGCTGGCCGAGGAGCTGGAGTGGCCGCCGCAGTCCGGGGCCGTGGCTGCAGAGCTCGGCGCCGATGCCCAGCCAGCCCAGAGCGAGCCCGCATTTGCCATGCCGGAACTGGACTTCTCCCTGGAGGAGCTGCCCTCCGTGCCTGTGCAGGAGCCTGAGCTTGTGCCTGAGCCGGAATCGGCAACGGCCGACTTTGCCTTGCCGCAGCTGGATATTCCCGACGATCTGCTGCAGCAGCTGGCAGCACCGGAGCTGCTCGAAGCATCCGCGCTGCCCACGCTGGAGTTGGAAGGCGAGCGCGAGCCGGAGCAGACCGAATACGCTGCTGCCGATGCGGTGATCGAGGCTCAGCCCTCGCCAGAGCAAAGCAGCGGTGTGGACGAGGTGCAGGAGCTGGACTTCGCCGCCTTCGAAGCGGCCATGCGCGAAAGCGAAGAGGCTGCCATCGCCGTGCAGACCGGCATGGAGACTGGCCCCGAGGAGACGGCCTCTGTTGAAACGGCCTCTGTTGAAACGGTGGCCGAGTTGCCATCCGCAGAGGCTGTGCGCGAGCTGGAGGCCATTGAAGCCTTGCTGGATGGCGTGCCCGAGCCGGTCATGGCCGAAGAACCCGTTCAGGCCGCAGAGCCCGTTCAGGCCGAGCCCGAAGTCCCGGCGATGGAGCCGGTGTCCGGGCAGACAGCCGAGGAGCCGGACGACGGCTATCGCAATATTGACGGCCTGCGCATCAGCGCAGCGCTGTACAACGTCTATCTCAACGAAGCGGATGACTGGTCCGAGCGACTGGGCGAGGCGTTGCAGCAGTGGCTGCAAGAGCCGGCCGAAGCCATTCCCGATGATGCGATCGCGCTGGCGCATTCGCTGGCAGGCAGCTCCGGCACCGTGGGCTTCAAGGCCTTGTCGGAGCTGGCGCGTTTGCTCGAGCATGCACTGCTGCATCTGCAGCCTCAGGGCTATGCCAGTGCGCTGCAGATTCAGCAATGCGTGACCGCATCCGATGAAGTGCGCCGTTTGCTGCATCAGTTTGCAGCAGGCTTCCTCAAGGACGCCTTGCCCGCTGTCGAAGACGCGCTGCGTGAAATCCTGAATACTCCGATCGATGCCGGTGCAGCAACTGACACTGCCGATCTTGAGCTGTCCGCTCTGACCGATCTGGCCGAGCTGGATGAGGCACAGTGGCCCGAGGTGCAGGTGCTGCAGCCGCCTGCAGATCCCAAGGACTTGCCACTGGACTTTGCTGCCGAGCTGTCGCAGGAGCCGAGCTTGCCCGAGCGTGCGGGTGATGGGCTCGAGGCGGTGGCCGAGGAAGACGCGGGAGCATCAACAGCCGACCCGTTGCTGGGTGCCGTGGTGCCAGCCGCAGATCAGGCACCGTATTCCATGGTGCCTGCCGCAGGCAGCATGGCGCATGAGGCCGAGCTGCAGCGCCGCATCGATGAAGCCATTGCTCTGGCGGTACATGCCGGAGATGACGAAGACGATATCGATGTGCTCGATCAGGTCGATGCCGACCTGTTTCCCATTTTCGAGGAAGAGGCCATCGACCTGCTGCCCAAGCTCGGTGCTGCACTGCGCCGCTGGCATGGGCGCCCGAAGCTGGATGAGGCTCGCAACGAAGCCCTGCGCGCGCTGCACACCATCAAGGGCAGTGCCCGCCTGGCGGGTGCCATGCGCATGGGTGAGATGGCCCACCGCCTGGAATCGGCGGTGGAGCGTATCGACCAGGAGCGTCCCGTAGCCGACGCGATAGAGCCGCTGCTGAGCCGCTTTGACGCTTTGCAAGCCAGCTTCGATGTGCTGCGCATGGCGGGTGAGCAGGAGCCCGAGCAGCCGCTGGCGCAACTGGACGACCACCTGGCACAGCCTGCACTGCATCTGGGTACGGCTGAGCCCGAGGCGACGCCGACCGCGACGGCTGCTGAAGCCGGTGAGAAGAGCACCACAGAGACCGCGCAGGCGATTCAGCTGCCTGCGCCGGTGGTGCCACGCGCCGCATCGCAGCAGACCGTGCGTGTGCGTGCGCAGCTGCTGGACCGCCTGATTTCCCAGACCGGTGAAGTGCTGATTGCCCGCTCGCGTGTCGATGCGCGGCTGTCGCAGGCGCGTTCGGCGCTCAATGACTTGACGGGCAACCTGGAGCGCCTGCGCACGCAGCTGCGCGACATCGAGGTGCAGGCCGAAAGTCAGATGCAGTCGCGTCTGGCCCTGTCCAAGGACACGGCAGCCGGTTTCGATCCGCTGGAGTTCGACCGCTTCACCCGCGTGCAGGAGCTCACGCGCATGATGGCCGAGTCGGTCAACGACGTGGCCACCGTGCAGCGCAATCTGCAGCGCGACCTGGCCGCTGCCGAAGACGATCTGGTGGCCCAGGGCCGGCAGGCGCGTGATCTGCAGCGCGATCTGCTGCGCACGCGCATGGTGGAGTTCGACTCCTTTGCCGAGCGTCTGTACGCCGTGGTGCGCCAGACGTCCAAGGAAATGGGCAAGCAGGTGCGCCTGAACATCCTGGGCGGCACCATCGAAATGGACCGCGGCATGCTGGAGCGCATGATGCCGGCCTTCGAGCATCTGCTGCGCAACTGCGTGGCTCACGGCATCGAATCTCCCGAGCGGCGCCAGGAGCTGGGCAAGCCGGCTGTCGGCACCATCGAGATCGTGCTGGGTCAGGAGCGCAACGACGTGGCGCTGTCCGTGGAAGACGACGGCGCCGGTCTGGATCTGGAGCGGATTCGCAGCAAGGCCATCAGCCTCAAGCTGTGGACCGACGAGCGCCCCATGACGCTGGAAGAGGCGGCGCGTCTGATCTTCGAGCCGGGCTTTACCACCGCCGCCGAGGTGACGGGCGTTGCCGGTCGCGGCATCGGCATGGATGTGGTGCGCTCCGAAGTCAACGCGCTGGGCGGTCGTATCGAGACCCATACCGAACCCGGCAGGGGCAGCGCCTTCCGTCTGGTGCTGCCGCTGACCACGGCCGTGACCCAGGTGGTGATGCTGCGCATGGGCGCCGTATCCATGGGCGTTCCCGCCAACCTGGTGGAAATCGTGCGCCGCGTGCCCGTCGATGTGCTGGAGGAAAGCTACCGCAAGCAGGAGTTCCAGGACGGCAGCGAAGTCATGCCTTTTTACTGGGCCGGCGCGCTGTGGCAGACCTCGCTGCGCAGCGAGGAGAACCTTGGCCGCACGCGCCCCGTGGTGATCGTGCGCAGTGCCTCGCAGCGCGTGGCGCTGCATGTGGACGAAGTGCTGGGCAACCAGGAAGTGGTGATCAAGAACCTGGGCCCGCAGTTGTCGCGCCTGCCGGGCCTGACCGGCATGTCCGTGCTGCCTTCGGGGGCCGTGGTGCAGATCTACAACCCGGTGGCGCTGGCCAACGTCCACGGCGAGCATGTGCGTGCCATGCTGGCCAAGGCCGAGCAGGCCGCAGCCGATGGCGAACTGCAGGCGCGTTCAGGCGGTGCCGATCTGCTGGGTGCCGAAGCTGCGCAGACCACGGTGCCACTGGTGCTGGTGGTGGATGACTCCATCACCGTGCGCCGCGTCACCCAGCGTCTGCTGCAGCGTGAAGGCTACCGTGTCACGCTGGCTGCCGACGGCCTGCAAGCCATGGAGCGTCTGCAGGACGAGCGCCCGACCCTGGTGCTGTCCGACATCGAAATGCCACGCATGGACGGCTTCGATCTGTTGCGCAATATTCGCGCCGATCAGAAGCTCGAAGGCCTGCCGGTGGTCATGATCACTTCACGCATTGCCCAAAAGCACCGTGAAATGGCCCGTGACCTGGGCGCCAATCACTACCTGGGCAAGCCTTACTCCGATGAGGAGCTGCTGGGTCTGATCCAGCACTACGCCTTGCAGCGCAGCGGCCCTGCACCCGAGCGCAGCCCGCTTGGCGGGCCCGTGGTGGATGGGGTGGGAGCTGTAGTCGAATAAGGTTTGCTACTGATAAGGGAGCGGCTTGCGCTGGTCATTATTGAATTTCAGATTGATATCAATCTGAAATGCATGAGGGACTTGCGCAAGCCGCTTCTGTTTTTGGTGTGTGCTTCTTTGGGTGTCGTGGTTTGTTTTTGATGCAGAGGCCGGGACTCACCCCCCAGGCGACCTTCTTTTCTTGCTCGTGCAAGCAAAGAAGGCAAAAGAACACGCCCCGATTGCCTGCGTCCCTGCGCTTCGCTCCGGGCAAACCTGCGTCACGCAATTCAGGCTGAGGTGCGGCAAAACTCGCTGCGCGCCCTTGGCGCTGCGTTCAAACACGTTGCCGCAAGCCAGATCGCAAAGCAACGCTGTCCTTCGGCAGCGTTGCCTGCCGCCTGAACCGCGTGCCGCAGGCGCAGCCAGACGGGTGGGAGCGGAGAGCCTGCAAGACTTGTGGCGAAATCGGGCTCAAGCGCTTGCCTGAATTGCGGTGGCAGCTATCAAATCTATTTCTGAGCTATTCCGTTTACGGTATGGCCCCTTTGTGCCCACGCTTGCGACGGCGGCCTCTTGCGGCGTGCAGTTGCACCGCAGAGTGAAACTGCATCGTTATCACTTGGGCAGCAGGGGCTGGCTCTTTGCCTGCTTTCTTGCTGAAGATGGTAGGTCGCCCGCCGCAGCGAATTTCCGGCCTCTGTCGCCAGCCAAGCAGAAAAAAACCTCAAGACTCCTTCTTCAAAACCCCATACCGCGCCAGCGTCCTCTCTCTGGCGACAGCATGATCCACCACAGGCAACGGGTAGCTGCTTCCAAGCACGACACCAGCGGCCGCCAGCTCCAGCGGCTTGGCCAGCCAGGGGGCATGCCGCAGTTTGCTCGGCAACTGAGCCACTTCAGGCACATAACGCGCGATGAACTTGCCGTCCGGATCGAACTTCTCGCTCTGGGTCACCGGGTTGAAGATGCGGAACCAGGGCTGGGCATCGCAGCCCGTGGAGGCCGCCCATTGCCAGCCGCCGTTATTGGCCGCCAGGTCGAAATCATTGAGCTTTTCGGCGAAATAGGCCTCGCCCCGGCGCCAGTCCAGGCCCAGGTCCTTGACCAGAAAGCTGGCCGTGACCATGCGCAGCCGGTTGTGCATATAGCCGCTGGTATTGAGCTGGCGCATGGCGGCATCGACCAGCGGGTAGCCGGTGCGGCCCTCGCACCAGGCGGCGAAGAGGGCCTCGGCCTCGGCTCCCGTCTCCCACTCGATAGCGTCATACGCAGGCTTGAAGCTGCGCTCCACGACATAGGGCTGGTGGGCCAGGATCTGGAAGTAGAAGTCGCGCCAGATCAGCTCGCTGAGCCAGGTGGCCGCGCCTTCGCGCGCCGCGGCAGACCAGTCCTCGTTGTGAGCCGCCTCGTGGGCGAGGCGGGCCAGCTCGCGTATCGAGACGGTGCCAAAGCGCAGATGCACACTGAGGTAGCTGGGCCCCTTGAGGGCCGGAAAGTCGCGCGCCGTCTTGTACTGCGGCAGGCGCGGAAGAAAGTCGGCCAGCAACTGGCGGGCGCCGCTGACGCCGGTGGGCAGGCGCAGGCCGGCCAGCGCGTCCGGGGCAAAGCCCAGATCCGCAGCCGAGGGAGTCGGGCGGCGCTCGGTGTCCGGCAGATCGGCCAGCCTGGCCGCGAGATCGCGCTCGCTGGGGTAGGCCGAGAGGTAAAAGGGCGTGACCTTCCTGAGCCAGGCGTTCTTGTAGGGCGTGAAGACCGAAAACGGCGTCAGGCTCTGGGTCAGCACCTCGTCGCGCGCAAAGATGCGGTGGTCCTTGAAGCGCAGCAGCAACTGCCCCTGGCTCTTGAGGCTGCGCGCCACCAGGGCGTCGCGGGCCAATGCCGCCGGTTCGTCGTCGTCGTTGCAGAAGACGGCACCTGCGCCCAGTTGCCGGGCCAGGGCCGGGATGATGTCCTGGGGCAGGCCGCGCCGGGTGATCAGCCCTGTCTGCGGGCGTCCCGAGGTCTCGCGCAGGGTTGCATCCAGCTCGGCCAGACTCTGGCAGATGAACTCCACACGGCGGTCGGCGTGGGGCAGGGCGGCAAGAATGCTGTCGTCGAAGACAAAGACGCAATACAGCTTTTCGCATTGCTGCAATGCATGGTAGAGGGCCGCGTTATCGGCCAGACGCAGGTCGCGCCGCAGCCAGATCAAGCCCACAGGGTAAGAAGGAGTCATGGATCGCCAGTAAAATCGCTGTATGTCTGCAGAATCTGCGCCTATCAACTTGACGCACCACTTCCTGATTGCCATGCCCGGCCTGGAAGATGAGTCGTTTTCGCGCAGCGTTGTCTACCTGTGCGAGCATAGCGAGCGTGGCGCGCTCGGTCTGATTATCAACAAGCCCTCCAAGCTCAGCCTGCAAGGCCTGCTGCAAAAAGTGGATTTGGGTCTCAAGCGCGATGACTTGCGCGACCAGCAGGTCTTTACCGGTGGCCCGGTGCAGACCGATCGCGGCTTTGTGCTGCATGAGCCCATGGTCATCGAAGGCGCACCCGAGAACGAATCGGCCTATGCCTCGACCATGACCATTCCAGGTGGCCTGGAGATGACCACTTCCAAGGACGTGCTCGAAGCCCTGTCGGATGGTGCCGGCCCCAAGCGCGTGCTGGTCACGCTGGGTTACTCCTCCTGGGATGAGGGCCAGCTCGAATCCGAAATCGGTGAAAACGCCTGGCTGACCGTGGAAGCCGACCCCGATGTGATCTTCAGCACCCCGGTGGAGGAGCGCTATGACCGCGCTCTGGGCCTGCTGGGACTGCAGCGCTGGATGTTGTCCCCAGAGTCGGGTCGCGCATGAACGATATTTCCTCTTCCAACAAGGCCGCCGATGCGGCCTTTTCCTCGACTTTTTCCTCGGCCGAAAATGCGGCTGCCAGGCCTGAGGCGGCGCCCGCACCGCAAAAGCCCGAGGTGCCGGCCCATTTCCAGCAGTTCCTGGGCTTTGACTTCGGCATCAAGCGCACAGGCTGCGCCTCGGGCAACCGCGTGCTGGGCGGCGCCAACCCGCTGCCCACCATCAAGGCCGAAGGGGCGGATGCACGCCTGGGCGCAGTGGAAAAGCTGATCCGCGAGTGGCAACCCAATGCCCTGGTGATCGGCGTGCCCTACCACCCCGATGGCGCGGCCCACGAGAACACGGCCCGGGCCCTGAAATTCGGCCGCCAGCTCAGAAGCCGCTTCAAGCTGCCGGTGTACGAGGTGGACGAACGCTACAGCACGACTGAAGCCCTGGCGGGTGGCGCACGCGACGCCGACGCGGCTTCGGCCTGCATCATTCTTGAACAGTTTTTGAGGAGTCTCCCATGAGTGAAACCATTGCGGGTCAGGGCAGCCTGATCCTGGACGCCGAAGCCCTGTATAGCGAGCTGCTGCGCGGCGTGCAGCGCATCATGGGGCCGAACACCCGGCTGGCGGGCATCACCTCGGGCGGTGCCTGGCTGGTCGAGCGCCTGCACAAGGATCTGAACCTCAAGGGCAAGCCCAGCGTGCTGTCTTCCTCGCTGCACCGCGACGATTTTGCCCAGCGCGGCATGGCTTCCAGCGCCCAGACCCAGATCGCCTTCGATGTGAACGGCGCCGATGTGCTGGTGCTCGACGATGTGCTCTACACCGGCCGCACCGTGCGTGCCGTGCTCAACGAACTCTATGACTACGGCCGTCCCGCCAGCGTGCGACTGGCCGTCCTGGTGGACCGGGGAGGGCGCGAGCTGCCCATCCAGGCCGACTTTGCCGCAGCGCGCGTGGCGCTGCCGGCCGACCGTTCCCTGGCGCTGGCGCGCGACGAGGGCGGTGTTTTCCACTTCCGTATTCAAGAGGCCTGATCGTGCTGTACAAGCGCAACCCCCAACTCAACAAGAACGGCGAGCTGATCCACCTGCTCTCCACCGAAGGCCTGTCCAAGGACATCCTGACCCAGATTCTCGACACGGCCAGCAACTTCGTCAGCGTCAACGACCGTGAAGTCAAGAAGGTGCCGCTGCTGCGTGGCAAGAGCGTGTTCAATCTGTTCTTCGAGAACAGCACGCGTACCCGCACCACCTTCGAAATTGCGGCCAAGCGCCTGTCGGCCGACGTGTTCAACCTGGACATCGCGCGCAGCTCTGCCAGCAAGGGCGAAACCCTGCTGGACACCATCGACAACCTCTCGGCCATGGCGGCCGACATCTTTGTCGTGCGCCACAGCGAGTCGGGCGCCCCCTATCTGATCGCCAAGCATGTGGCGCCCCATGTGCATGTGGTCAATGCCGGCGACGGCCGCCATGCCCACCCCACCCAGGGCCTGCTGGACATGTACACCATCCGCCACTACAAGCAGGACTTCTCCAATCTGCGCGTGGCCATCGTGGGCGACGTGCTGCACTCGCGCGTGGCGCGCTCGGACATCCACGCCCTGACCACGCTCGGCGCTGCCGAGGTGCGCGTGGTCGGACCGCGCACCCTGGTGCCCTCGGACATGGCCAGCATGGGCGTGCGCGTCTTCCACAATCTGGAGGAGGGCATCAAGGACTGCGACGTCATCATCATGCTGCGCTTGCAGAACGAGCGCATGAGCGGCGCGCTGCTGCCTTCGAGCCAGGAATACTTCAAGAGCTTCGGCCTGACCGAAAAGCGCCTGGAACTGGCCAAGCCCGATGCCATCGTCATGCACCCCGGCCCCATCAACCGCGGCGTGGAGATCGACTCCGCCGTGGTGGACGGCCCGCAGGCCGTGATCCTGTCGCAGGTGACCTTCGGTATCGCCGTGCGCATGGCTGTCATGTCGATCGTCGCGGGGAATGAGGCTTGAACACCCCCTGAGCCGCTGCGCGGCTTCCCCCTCTCTCGCGATGCGGGAGGGGGACGACGCCTTCGCTGCGAGGCGGCTCTTGCTCGGCGTCCCTGGCTTGGAGCGCGCCGGTTTTCAGATAAGTAATATTTTTGTAGCTGCTAGCGCTTGTGTGGCAAGGGCTGGAAGCCAATTTGGTGCCAAACCATGAAGATTCTGATTCGCAATGGCCGGGTGATGGACCCGGCACGAGGTTTCGACCAGCAGGCCGATATCGCCATCGATGGCAGCGTGATCGTCGCCATCGGCACGGTGCCCGATGGTTTTGTGGCCGAGCGTGAAATCGACGCCTCGGGCCAGTGGGTGCTGCCCGGTCTGGTGGACCTGGCCGTGCGTCTGCGCGAGCCCGGTCACGAGCATGAAGGCATGCTGCAGTCCGAGATGGCTGCTGCCGTGGCCGGCGGCGTGACCAGCCTGGTCTGCCTGCCCGATACCGAGCCCGTGCTTGATGAGCAGGGCCTGGTGGAAATGCTCAAGTTCCGTGCCGAGAAGCAGCACAAGTCGCGTCTGTTCCCCATGGGCGCGCTGACCATAGGTCTCAAGGGTGAGACGCTGACCGAGATGGCCGAGCTGACCGAGTCCGGCTGCGTGGCCTTCGGTCAGGCAGATGTGCCGCTGTCCAGCATCACCACACTGAGCCGTGCGCTGAGCTACGCCAACACCTTTGGCTATGCCGTGTGGCTGCGCCCGCAGGACAAGGATCTGGGCAGGGGCGTGGCCGCCAGTGGTGCGCTGGCCACCCGCATGGGTCTGGCCGGGGTGTCCGTGGCGGCAGAGACGATTGCGCTGCACACCATCTTCGAGCTGATCCGTGGCTCGCAGACCCGGGTTCACCTGTGCCGCATCTCCAGCGCCGCCGGCGTGGAGCTGGTGCGCCGAGCCAAGGCCGAAGGTCTGAACGTGACCGCCGACGTGTCCATCAACTCGTTGCTGTTGACCGAGAACGACATCGGCTACTTCGAAAGCAGCGCCCGTGTGGTGCCGGTGCTGCGTCAGCAGCGCGACCGCGATGCGCTGTCTGCCGCGCTGGCTGACGGCACCATCGATGCGCTGGTCTCCGATCACTGCCCGGTGGACGAAGACGCCAAGGTGCTGCCTTTTGCCGAAGCCGAACCCGGTGGGACCGGCGTGGAGCTGCTGCTGTCGATTGCCGTGAAGTGGAGCCGCGACTACAGGGTGCCGCTGAACCGCGCACTGGCTGTCGTGACTTCGGCGCCCGTTGCCGTGCTGGGCAGCGCCCTGGGCGAGCAGCAGTCTCTGCTGGGGCAGCTTAACGTGGGCGGCGTGGCAGATCTGTGCATCGTCGACCCAGAGGCTGCGTGGACGGTCGACCCCAAGGCGCTGCAAAGCCAGGGCAAGAGCACGCCATTCAACGGGTACGAACTGCCTGCGCGGGTGGTAACGACTATCGTTGACGGCGCTGTCGCTTATCAACGATAGGCTCCCCCTGAGCGGCTTTGCCGCTTCCCCCTCTCTCGATGCGTTGCATCGGGAGGGGGACGACACCCTCGGTGCGCGGCGGCGCTTCCTCGGTGCCTCTGACTTTGCATTGCGCCAGTCTTAGCGCTTGCCGGTTTCAAGTTGGTGCAACTTGTGCGAGGCGAGTCGCTACACTCATCGGAAATCATGGCAAACGGCTTGCAAAAAATCAGAACCGGCTCGCGTGCGGTATGGCGCGGACTGCGTCTGCTGGCCCATGTGGCCAAGGGCGCCTGGATCGTGGCGTTTCGCTTTCCACAGCTGCACTACCTGCAGCAGCACGAGCATGTGCAGGCTTGGGCCGCAACGCTGCTGCTGCGGGCCGGGGTGCAACTGCAGGTCAAGGGGCAGCCACCGGCCAAAGGGCCGGTGCTCATGGTCAGCAACCATATCTCCTGGCTCGATATTCCGCTGCTGCATGCGGCGCGCCATTGCCGTTTCATCTCCAAATCCGACGTCAAGGGCTGGCCCATCATCGGCACGCTGGCGACGGCTGCAGGCACGCTCTACATCCAGCGCAGCTCGCGCCGCGATGCCGTGCGCATGGTGGCAGCCATGGAAGATGCCTTCAAGCGCGGCGAAATCCTCGCCGTTTTTCCCGAAGGGACGACGGGCGATGGACGCAGCCTGCTCCCGTTTCACTCCAATCTGCTCGAAGCCGCCGTGCAATGCGATGCGCCGGTACAGCCCGTGGGGCTGCGCTTTGTCGATGGCAAGACAGGCAGCACCAGCTATGCCGCAACCTATGTGGGCGACGAGACCTTGCTGGGCTCCATCTGGCGCGTGCTTTGCTCGGAGCAGCTGATAGCCGTGGTGCACTATGGCGATGCGCAGAGCGCACAAGGTCGCGACCGCCGCGCCTGGGCCAAGGACCTGCACACCGAAGTGGACAGGCTGCGCCAGAACTAGGTGCTCTGCCGGCGCTTTGCGCACCCATTCAAACCCTGTAGGCTGCGCGCATGCACGCCAGAGTTTTGCGTTATCTCGATGAAGTGGTTCGCCGCGGCTCCATCCGCAAGGCGGCCGAGCACCTGCATGTGGCTCCCACGGCCGTGAACCGGCAGATTCTCGATCTGGAGGCCGAGCTCGGGGCGCCGCTGTTCGACCGCATCCACAACCGCCTGCGCCTGACGCCTCTGGGCGAGATGGTGCTGACCCATGTGCGCAGCACCTTGCGCGAACATGCAGCGCTGCGCGAGCGCATTGCCGACTTCAAGGGCATGAGACGCGGCGAGATCACGGTGGCGGCCACATCGGGCCTGGCAGGCTCCTTGCTGCCATCGCTGGTACATGACTTTCGCAGCAGCCATCCGGGCATGGTCGTGCGTGTCATCGACTTGCCGACACAGGCCATTGTGTCTGCCGTGGAAGCCGGGGAGGTGGATCTGGGTCTTGCCTACGATCTGACCCCCAGACCCGGTCTGCGCATGCTGGCGGCCAGCGAATGGCAGATCGGAGCCATCCTGCCGATCAAGCACCCGCTGGCCCATCATTCGTCGCTGCTGCTCAGCGAATGCGTGGGCCATCCGCTGATTCTGCCAGCACCGGCTCTGACCATACGCAGTCTGCTCAACGAAGCCTTCGCGCGCAGTGCCATCGAGGTGACGCCGGTGGCCGAGTCCACCTCCATGGCCTTGATACAGCGCCTGGTCATGCTGGGCGAGGGCATTGCCTTGCTCAACGCTCTGGATGTACTGGAGGAGCTCGATCGCGGTTCGCTGAGCTTCGTGCCTCTGCGCGATGCGCATCTGCAGCGCCAGACCCTGATGCTGTTCGTGCGCAAGGGCGCGGAGCTGAGCGCGGCTGCCGAGCTCATGGCGGCAAGCATCGAATCCGCGCTGGCGCGGCTCTACGCCAGAAAACACTGATTCACCGTCCACATTTTGTGGACATGCTTGGCTGAATTCAGCGCTATCGCGCGCTTGGGTGCCTCTCTAGACTTGCGCTTCTTGTTTAGAGAGGAAGAAACCCATGACCCTGATTGCCCTGAATGCCGACGTACTGGTCACCATGGATGCGCAACGCCGCGAGATCAAGGACGGTGCGCTGGTGGCGGACGGCCCGGCCCTGCTGTGGGTGGGTGCAACGGCCGAGCTGCCGGCGCAATACCGCCGCATGGCCGACGAGGGCCAGGCGCGCGTGCTGGACATGCGCGGCAAGGTCGTGACGCCGGGCCTGGTCAACACCCACCATCACATGTACCAGAGCCTGACGCGTGCCGTGCCGGCCGCCCAGGATGCCGAGCTGTTCTCGTGGCTGCAGAACCTCTACATGCTGTGGTCGCATCTGACACCCGAGATGATCCATGTCTCGACCCAGACCGCCATGGCCGAGCTCATGCTGTCGGGCTGCACCACGACCAGCGACCATCTGTACCTGTTTCCCAATGGCTCGCGCCTGGACGATTCCATTGCGGCTGCGCAGCAGATGGGCATGCGCTTTCACGCCGCGCGCGGCTCCATGAGCCTGGGCCGCAGCAAGGGCGGCCTGCCACCCGATGTGGTGGTGGAGGAGGAAGAGGCCATCTTGCGCGACAGCCTGCGCCTGATCCAGCAGTACCACGACGGCTCGCGCCACTCCATGCTGCGCGTGGTTCTGGCCCCATGTTCGCCGTTCTCGGTGACGCGTGATCTGATGCGCGAATCGGCGGTACTGGCGCGTGCGCACGGCGTCTCGCTGCACACCCATCTGGCCGAGAACGACAACGACGTGGCCTTCTCGCGCGAGAAGTTCGGCCTGACCCCGGCGCAATACGCCGAGGACCTGGGCTGGGTGGGGCGCGACGTCTGGCATGCGCATTGCGTCAAGCTCGATCCCGAGGGCATTGCGCTGTTTGCGCGCACCGGCACCGGTGTGGCGCACTGTCCATGCTCCAACATGCGCCTGGCATCGGGCATCGCACCCATCCGCAGCATGCGCGATGCCGGCGTGTCCGTGGCCCTGGGGGTGGACGGCAGCGCATCGAACGACGGTGCCCACATGCTGGGCGAGGCGCGCCAGGCCATGCTGCTGCAGCGCGTGGGCTACGGCCCGGCGGCCATGAGTGCCCGAGAGGCGCTGGAGATCGCCACGCTGGGCGGTGCGCGCGTACTCAACCGCGATGACATCGGCGCACTGGCTCCGGGCATGTCTGCCGACTTCGTGGCCTTCGACATGGAAGACGTCGGCTATGCGGGTGCCGGCCACGACCCTGTGGCAGCGCTGGTGTTCTGCACGCCGGCCAATGTGTCCAGCAGCGTCATCAACGGGCGTGTGGTGGTCGAGGACGGGCGTCTGCTGACCGCCGACCTGCCCGTGGTTCTGGGCCAGCACCGCCATCTTGCGTGCAGCCTGTTCGAGCGAGCTGCCGCAGGGCATTGAGACTTTTCGGTGACGGCCATCGTGGGTCCATTGCGATGGCCGGACATCGGTGTGAGAGAGATTCCAAGCCTTTGTGGCACTGGAAGAAAAGTGGGCTCGGGACTGGTGTCAGGTGACTTGGAGTGCCAGAAATTCTTTCTCGATGCTGGACACGCTATACGGCGCCGCGCATGGGCTGTATCGGCAACGGCATATGAGAGCTCCCGGTTGCGTGCTTAGTCTTGTGGCCTTCGCGGGGAAGCCTATTCCCCGGCGATTGCATACCTAAAAAACAGGAGACAAGACCATGGAAAAGCTGCTTTACGGGGTGGAAGACCGTCCACCCAGCCTCATCACCACCACGCTGCTTTCGCTGCAGCATCTGCTCGCCGCGCTGGGCGGCATCATCGCCGTGCCACTGGTGTTCGGCGGTGCGCTCAAGCTGCCGGCCGACCAGATCGTGGCCCTGGTCAATGCGGCGTTGCTGGGCTCGGGCGTGGTCACCATCATCCAGTGCCGTGGCGTGGGGCCGGTCGGCATACGCCTGCCTTGCGTGATGGGTACCAGCTTCGCTTTTGTTGGCGCGGGCATCAGCGTGGGACTGGAGCACGGCGTGCCCGGCATCCTGGGCTCCTCGCTGGTGGGCTCGCTGGTGATGATCATCGGCAGCTTCTTCATGCCGGTGATCCGTCGTTTCTTTCCGCATACCGTGACCAGCGTGGTCGTGACCATGATCGGGCTGTCGCTCACGCCCGTCGCGGTGGACTGGGCCGCAGGCGGCGTGGGCAGCGGCAGCTATGGTGCGGTGGGCAATCTGGCGATTGCCGGCTTTGTGCTGGCGCTGGTGATCGGCTTTGTGCAATGGGGCAAGGGCGTGATCTCGGCATCGGCCGTGGTTCTGGGCATTGCCTGCGGCTATCTGCTGTGCCTGGCACTGGGTCTGATCGATTTCACCCAAGTGCGCGAGGCGCCCATCTTCGCGATTCCCCAGCCGCTGCATTTCGGCATGAGCTTTCCGGTATCGGGCATCGTTGCCATGTCCATCGCCTTTCTCGTGACCATTGTCGAGACCACGGGCACTTTCATGGCCCTGGGGGCGGCAACACAGACGCCTATCCGAGGCAAGCGCCTGTCCAGCGGCATGTTGTGCGACGGCGTGGGATCGGCCTTTGCCGCCGTGATGTCGAGCCCGCCGGTTTCCACCTTCGCGCAGAACGTGGGCGTGGTGTCGCTCACCGGCGTGGCCAGCCGCCATGTGGTGATGCTGACCGGCGTGATGCTGCTGCTGGCCGGACTGTTCCCGGTGCTGGGAGCGCTGGTGGTGACGATTCCCCAGCCAGTGCTCGGCGGTGCGGGCCTGATGATGTTTGCCATGATCATCCTGGCGGGCATCCGCATGCTCAGCAGCGCCGAGCAAACACGGCGCAGCGGCCTGATCATTGCAGTCTCGCTGGGCTGCGGTCTGGCCGTGACGGTGCGCCCCGATCTGCTCTCCAAGATGCCTGCCTTTGTGCGCGAGGTTTTCGGCTCGGGGATTACCGTGGGTGCGCTGGTGGCCGTGGGCCTGAATCTGCTGCTGCCGGGGCGCGAGTTCGATGCCCACGAGGAAGAGCGGGAGTCCGCAACGGCAGCCCCGGTTGCGACCAGTTCCGCCGCAGCCTGAAGCGCAGGCCCTGGGCGCTTAAAGCGTCATCTTGCTGTCGACGATGACCTTGCGCCAGCGCGCGAGGTCCTTGACGATGAGGTCGGCAAAAACCTTGGGCGTGCTGGGCATGGGCTGGGCGCCTTCGCTTTGCAGACGCTCGAGGATGGCGGGGCTTCGGAGTGAGGCATTGATCTGCTGATTGATCTTGGCGACCACGTCGGCGGGCATATTGGCAGGGCCGACCACGCCATACCATTGGTCGGCCTCAAAGCCGGGCAAGCCTGCTTCGGCCACGGTAGGCACATTGGGTAGTGCAGGGATGCGCTGGGGTGATGAAACGGCGATCGCCTTGATCTGGCCGGAGCGGATTTGGGCCAGCACGGCAGGGATGCCGGTGAACAAGGCCTGAACCTGGCCGGCCACCAGGTCATTGACGGCCGGTGCCGTGCCCTTGTAGGGCACATGCTGCATCTTCAGCCCGGCTTGCAGGCTCAGATAGGCCATGGTCATATGCGCGGCACTGCCGTTGCCCCCCGAACTGAAATTCACTGCGCCCGGGTTGGCCTTGGCGTAGCTGATGAACGATGCCAGATCATTGACCGGCAGCGATGGATGCACGACCAGCACGTTGGGCACACGCGCCACCCAGGCCAGAGGCGTAAAGCTCTTGATAGGGTCGTAAGGCAGCTTGGGGTAGAGCGTGGGTGTAACGGCCAGCGTGCCGACATGGCCCATGAGCAGGGTGTAGCCATCGGCACTGGCCTTTGCCACGCGGTCCGCACCAATGCTGCCGCCTGCGCCGGCGACGTTTTCCGGCACCACGCTCTGGCCCCAGGCGGTCGTCAGCTCATGACCTATGGCGCGACCCAGAATGTCTGCAGAGCCGCCGGGCGTGAACGGGATGACCATGCGTATGGCTTTGCTGGGGTACCTCGAGTCCTGCGCAACAGCAGTGCCGGCCAGACTGCCCAAGGCGGTGGCTGCAGCCCATTGGCTCCATTGGCGACGGTTCAAAGTGGAGGGTTCACGTGCGGTGAAAGCGGGCATATTGTCTCCTCATGATGTTTTGCAGACAGTCTATGAGATGGCGCTCTGCCTGGTTCTGGTGCAGCCGGCATAGCTGCTATGCAGTGACTGCCTGCCAAGCCTTGGACAGGCACAGGCTCGCTACACTGCAGTCATGGCTACAAGTACAGACACCCCCGTGAATCGCCCTGACATCACCATTTTTCACAACAACCGCTGCAGCAATTCGCGCGGCGCGCTGGCGCTGCTGCGCGAGCATGGCATTGAGCCCAATATTGTGGATTACATCGCCACGCCGCTCACTGCGCCGGAGCTGGCCGAGCTGGTGGCGCATCTGGGCGTGCCCGTGCGTGACTTGCTGCGTAGCAAGGAAGCGCAGTTCAAGGAGCTGGGCCTGGATAACCCCGCTGTCAGCGATGTGCAGCTGATTCAGGCCGTGGCCGCGCACCCGGTGCTGCTCAATCGCCCCATCGTGGTCACGCCCAAGGGTGCCATGCTTTGCCGTCCGCCGCAGCGGGTGCTGGAGCTGATCTGAGGCTGCAAAGAGCCTGAGCACGCCGGACAGCGTGCGAGCCGGCGGCTGCCGGATCAGGCCTTTGGCCCACAGCTGCACGGGCCTAAGTCTGGCCTAAGTGTGCATGTTCAAACTCCCCTTCAACGACACCGATCCGGTGCTTTTCTTTGAAAGGATGACCATGAACACAATTCTGTCCACACCTCGCCGACTGGTGATGGCCCTGGTGGCTGCTGGTGCGATTGGCGCACTGGGCGCTACTGGCGCCGGCCTGGTGGGAACCCGCAGCGCTGCCCAGGCGCAGGTGACGCAATCTGCAGTGGCTGCGCAGCCCGCAGCCCTTAACCTGCCTGCGGTGAATGCCCCCAATTTTGCAGATATCACGGCGCGCAACGGCGCGGCCGTGGTCAATATCAGCGTGGTGGGTTCCTCTCGCGCCATGAGCGACGATGAAGGCGACCAGACCACCGAACGCCAGCAACAGGGCCCGGGCATCAGCCCCGACGATCCCTTCTTTGAATTCTTCCGCCAGTTCGGCATTCCAGGCATGCCCGGTGGTCAGGGCATGGGGCCGCGCGCGCAGCAGCCCGATACACCCATGCGCGGACAGGGCTCGGGCTTTATCGTGTCCAGCGATGGCGTGATTCTGACCAACGCCCATGTGGTGCGCGGAGCCAAGGAAGTGACGGTCAAGCTCAACGACCGTCGCGAGTTCAGGGCCAAGGTGCTGGGAGCCGACCCCAAGACCGATGTGGCGGTACTCAAGATTGACGCCAGCGGCCTGCCCACGGTCAAGCTGGGCCAGACCAGCCAGCTGCGTGTGGGCGACTGGGTGCTGGCGATCGGCTCGCCCTTCGGCTTTGAGAGCAGCGTGACGGCTGGCGTGGTGAGTGCCAAGGGGCGCTCTCTGCCTGACGACTCCTTTGTGCCTTTTCTGCAGACGGATGTGGCGATCAACCCCGGAAACTCTGGGGGCCCGCTTTTCAACGCACAGGGCGAGGTCGTGGGTATCAACAGCCAGATCTACACCCGCTCGGGCGGGTATCAAGGGGTGTCGTTTGCGATTCCCATCGAACTGGCAACCCGAGTGCAGCAGCAGATTCAGGCAACGGGTAAGGCACAGCATGCCAAGCTGGGCGTGAGTGTGCAGGAGGTCAATCAGGCCTTTGCCGATTCCTTCAAGCTGGATAAGCCCGAAGGCGCATTGGTGGCTAGTGTCGAAAAGAATGGCCCTGCCGCCAAGGCCGGACTGGAACCAGGCGATGTGGTGCGCAAGGTGGATGGCAAGCCCGTTGTTGGTTCGGGCGATCTGCCAGCCTTTATCGGACAGGCCTTGCCGGGGCAGAAGGTAACGCTGGAAGTCTGGCGCAAGGGTGAATCCAAGACTCTGAGTGCGACCCTGGGCGATGCCAGCGATAAGGCTGTGAAGGTGGCCAAGTCTTCTCCCGATGCAGACAAGGGCAAGCTGGGGCTGGCGCTGCGCCCCCTGCAGCCTGAGGAGAAAAAGCAGATTGGTGTGGACTCCGGCCTGCTGGTGGCTCAGGCCAGCGGCCCGGCTGCAGCAGCAGGCATCAGCCAGGGAGATGTGCTGCTGTCCATCAATGGCGCACCTGCCGGAAATATCGATGAGGTGCGGGCCGCAGTCGCCAAAGCGGACAAGACCGTGGCTGTGCTGATCTGGCGTGATGGCAACAAAATCTTTGTGCCGGTGCGACTGGGCTGACAGACGCACTTAATAAGCAGAAAACCGCAACCTCCCGGGTTGCGGTTTTTCTTTATCTGCTTTTATTGATTTAAAGCAAAAAATATATGAATAAATGAATATTCGATGATTTTTTACATAATGTTGTCATATTTCAAGAAGTAACGAGTTTCAGGAGAGGTAATGCCATAGACTGTCAAGTTGACGTATTCATTTGTCTTTTTGACGTCATGTGGTGGCGATTCAGCTTGACCGCAAATACATCGTGACGGCTCTTCGGAGCAGGCGTTGCGACGGGAGGAGTTTTTGAATCAGCAACACAGTCTGCAGGTGCAAGGCCTGGGCGTTTCATTTGGTCAACGGGTGGTTCTGGCTGAAGTGGATTTCACGCTGCCGCAATTAGGCGTAACCGCTTTGCTGGGTCCTGCGGGCACGGGCAAGTCCACGCTGCTGCGCACGCTGGCCGGGCTGAATGCGAGCAATCCGCGCTTTCGCAGCTGGGGGCAGGTGGTCTATGCCGCTCAGCCATTGCACATGCCTTTGAGCGTCGACGGCGCGCAGGCCTTGCCGCGCCTGGTACAGCAGCATGCCCGGCTTATGCGCGCCAGTACCCTGGATGCTCTGATCGAGAAAGCACGTCGGACCGAGCACCGTGCGCCACTGGAGTGGCGTCGGTGGGTGACTGCACAGCTGCAGCACTATGGCTTTGCCGAGCTGGCCCAGGCTCTGGATAAGTCCACCATGCTGTTGAGCGCGGTGCAGCAACGCGCCGTAGCCATTCTGCGCGAGGCCTGGGCCCGGCCTGCGGTGTTGATGGTGGATGAGCCAACGGCCGACCTGGAAGGCTATGAGGCATTTTTGTTGCTGGACTTGATCAGGCAGATCGGTCAGCAGCGCAGTGTGCTGCTGATCACGCACCAGCAGCAGCATGCCCAGGCTGCTGCGCAGCAGATGCTGTTGCTCGCAGGCGGGCGTATCCAGGAAGCCGCAGCAATGGCTGCGTTCACTCAGCGGCCGCTCAGTGCCGCCGGTCAGCAATTCCTGCGTACCGGCAGCTGCGCTGTCCCCATGCCGGGCACCCCCTTGAATGAGCTGGCCGACGATGTGCTGCCGCCACCTCCCTTGCCTGCCGCCGCCTTGGCGGCCATTGCCGAATTTTCCGACCTGCCTGCATCTTCGGCAGCAGTGAGTGAGGTCGTGGCTCCCCTCAAATTAGAACCCGTGCTGCCTGCGTCAACGTCGGTCTCTGCGCCTGAGCCTGCTCTGCCGCAACCGGCAGCGGTCGCGTCATCTGGCCTGTCCCCTGCAGCCCGCTATCAGCCTCGCACCCCGAATGCGGCTGTGCTGATGGAAATGCAGCCATTGCTGGCCGCTGAAAATGCCATGCCAGCCAGCCGTGGCCCGAACGGATTTTCCTGGCTGGTGCCAGGGAGGCTGGCAGGTACGCCCTGGCCGGGCGTGGTGCACGACATGGACTCCGACCTCAAAGCTCTGAGCCGTTGCGGCATCACCATGCTGATCACGCTGACGGAAAAGGACTTCCCGCAGGATGCCTTGACCCGCAATGGGCTCAAGAACTTTCACCTGCCGGTCTATGACCAAGAGCCACCGACAGTGGCACAGATGCAGATGCTGCTGGCACGCATGTCGGTCGCTCTGCGCCGTGGAGAAGTGCTTGCCGTGCACTGCCTTGCCGGATTGGGCCGCACCGGAACCGTGCTTGCCGCCTGGCTGGTGCGCGAGGGCCTGACTGCCGAAGAGGCTTTGCGCCGTGTGCGATTGATTGATGCTCAGTATGTGCAATCCGAGGCGCAGGAAGCGCTTCTTTATGAATTCGAAAACGCACTGCTGCAAAAGATGGCGTGATGTTTTCAAGATCACCAAAGCATGGCCGCTGCGGACTGCAAACGGCCATGACGCGAAAGATTAGCAACAGGAAAGTGAGAGCGTAATGAGTTTGGATACCGTATTGACGAAGGCCGTGGCTTCGGTCCCTGAGTGCCTGGCCGCTGGTTATGTGGATGCTGCTTCGGGCATGTTGCTGTCGATTCGCACCGTGGACTCCCATCCGCGTGAGGTGATTGATCTGGTGGCGGCGGCTACGGCCGACCTGTTCAACGGCCCCAATATCTCCATGATTGAGACCTTGTTCAAGCGTTCGCGCGGTCTCAGTGATGATGGTCACCACTATTTTCAGGAAATCATCGTCAACAGCGATAACCTGATTCACGTCTTTCTGCGTAGCAAGGCGGTGCCCGACTATGTGGCAGTCTTTGTCTGTCGCCGTACCGCCAACCTGGGCATGGCATTGACCAAGGCTCGTATGGCGATGCCCGGCATCGAAGCTGCGGTGTAACCGGCAGCCCCTCATGTGAGGTGGCGGCTTGCCCGCTTGGGCTGGGGCCGCCTCGCTTGCCGCCTTGCGGGCATGCAGGCCGCGTGCGATGCACCCTTTGTTTCTGGTGCTGGGCATTCCTGCTGTAGCGGCGCTATCCTTGCGCCATGCGTTTACTGCTCGTTGAAGATGACACCATGATTGGTCAGGCCGTGCTGGCGCTGCTGCGCGGTGAGGGCTATGTGGTGGACTGGGTTCAGGATGGAGCCCAGGCCGATACGGCCTTGCATGGCCACCAGTACGATCTGGTGCTGCTCGATTTGGGATTGCCCAAGCTTGACGGCTTGCAGGTGCTGCGCCAGTTGCGTGCGCGCAAGGATGCCACGCCGGTGCTGGTTGCAACCGCCAGGGACGCCGTGGGTGACCGCATTGCGGGGCTGGACGCCGGGGCCGATGACTATGTCATCAAACCCTATGACATGGATGAGCTGCTGGCCCGCATTCGCGCGCTAACGCGGCGTGCTGCGGGGCACCTGGATGCGGTGTACGAACATGGCGGCGTCATGCTGAACCCCAATACTCGCGAGGCCAGCGTGAATGGTCAGCCGGTCACTCTGTCAGGTCGTGAATGGGCAGTGCTGCAGGCATTGCTGGCAAGGCCGGGGGCCACGCTGTCACGTCAGCAAATCGAAGACAAGCTCTATGGCTGGGGCGACGAGGTCAGCAGCAATGCGGTGGAGGTCTATATCCACGGGCTGCGCAAAAAGCTCGGCGCCGCAGCAGTGCTCAATGTGCGCGGTCTTGGATATATGGTGCCCAGACCGTGAGCAAAAACCAGGCATTGAAGCGGCTGAAGCTGCCTGGTTCGCTGGGCGCACGCCTGCTGCTGTTCATCGGCATGGCGATTTTGCTGGTGGCTGTTCTGCAAGGGGCTTTTGCCTATCGCAATGCTCTGGAGCAGACCGATACCCTGTTCGACTACCAGATGCAGCAGACGGCGTTTGCACTGCGGGCAGGTCTGCCGGTCGACGCCAAAGGCAGGCCCCAGGGAACGCCGCCCGAAGATGAAAACAACGAGTTCATTGTCCAGGTCTGGACCAATGAGGGACTGAGAATCTTCGAGTCGGCTCTGGGCGATGCCTTGCCCCAGATGGCTGTGCTGGGCTTTGCCGATGTGCCTGCGCGTGGCACGACCTACCGTGTGTTTTCACTGCAGACACGCTCTCAGGTGATTCAGATTGCACAGGACATGCGCGTGCGTCAGATGCTCGCGCGTGATGCCGCCTGGCGCAGCTTGTTGCCTGTGGTGTTGCTGTTGCCGCTGCTGGCGCTGGCCGTGTGGTGGGTGATTCGCCGTTCACTGACTCCCGTGCATCGGGTGCGCAGGGAGTTGGCCCTGCGTCAGCCCCAGGATCTGGCACCCGTGGCGGAGCATGATCTGCCGGATGAGATGCGCCCGCTGGTAGAGGAGCTCAACAGCCTGCTGCAGCGCGTACGGCAGGCTTTTGAGGTCCAGCAGAATTTCGTGGCAGATGCAGCGCATGAGCTGCGCTCGCCGCTGGCCGCGTTGCAGCTGCAATTGCAACTGCTGCGCAAAGCGACGGACAGCGCTGAGCGCGAGGCAGCGCAGGCTCGTCTGGCCCAAGGGATCGAGCGCGCCAGGCGACTGGTGGAGCAGTTGCTGGCATTGGCCAGGCAGGAAGCCAGGCCGCAGAGTGAAGATGCGCCGCTGGCTGACTTGCGCGTGCTGGTCGAGCAGGCCCTGGCTGATGCCGCGCCGGCTGCCCAGGCCAAGGGGCTGGACATGGGCCTGAGTGAGGACCCGCAGCAGCAGTCCGCATTCAGCGTGCCTGCAGACGCCGGGGCACTGGCGGTGCTGCTGCGCAATCTGCTGGACAACGCGATCAAATACGTGCCTGGCGGAGGACGGGTCGATGTGGGCTGGTTGCAGGACGAGCACGGACGTGCACTGGTGGTGGAAGACTCGGGGCCTGGCATTGCACAGGCCGAGCGTCAGCGCGTCCTGCAGCGCTTTGTGCGAGGTCAAGGCGCTGGTGGCATGGCCGGCGGCAGTGGCCTGGGACTGGCCATTGCGCAAAGCATTGCGCAAAGCAGCGGTGCCCAGTTGTGGCTTGACGAGTCGCCGCAACTGGGCGGTTTGCGTGTCAGGGTTCTGTGGCCTTGGGCCTAGTCTGACAATCGATTGCTTGAAAATATGAGCGTCGGAATCTGGCTTTCATTGCATGATTGAAAGATAGTCTCAGTCGAATGAAAGTGATGATGCCCAGGCTCTAGGCTTTGCTTGAGCTGCCGCACTTGTCGTTCGGTCGTACCCCCAAATTGCACCATGCCATCAATTATTCAACGTCTTTCCCAGACAGTCTCCGCATCTCAGAATTTGCCCAGCTTCACGCGACCTCTTCTGGAAATCATGGTGGAAGTGACTGATCTGGAGTCGGCCTATCTCACCACCGTTGATGAGGCACGCGGTATTCAGAATGTTCTGTACTCCTTGAATACGGGAGGAATGAAGATCCCCGAAGGGCTGGAGGTGCCCTGGCACGACACCTTGTGCAAGCGCTCGCTCGACGAAGGGCGTACCTTTACTGACAATGTTGGCGAGTGCTGGGGCGACTCGGATGCAGCGCGTCAACTGGGTATCCAGACTTATGTGAGCACGCCCGTGCGTTTTTCCAATGGTGCGCTGTTCGGCACTTTGTGTGCAGCCAGCGACCATTCCGTCGCTCTGGCAGCAGAGGCAGAGGATCTGCTGCGCCTGTTTGCCAAGATCATTGCAGGTTTTGCCGAGCGCGAGCAACTGGTGAGATCGCTGCAGCATGCCAACCAGGAGCTGGCCTCGCTGGCCATGCTCGATGCCCTGACTGGATTGCCCAATCGTCGCTGCGTGACCGAGGAGCTCAACCGGCTCATTGCTCATTGCCGCCGCACTCGTGAATGGGTGCTGGTGGGCTTTGTGGATCTTGACCGCTTCAAGCAGATCAATGACCAGTTTGGTCATGAGGCTGGGGATGCGTTGCTGCGTGCCATGGCCGAACAATTGCGAGCAGGACTACGCAGCAGTGACATGCTGGCTCGTTTCGGTGGCGATGAATTCGTCATGGTCGGTGCAGGGCCTCTGCTGGATGAAGACGCTGAGGCCGTGATCAGGGAGATGCAGTTGCGACTGAGCAAAGCCTCTGTCGCCATCTTGCAATTGGCCGACGGACGTGAGATCAAGTACGCAGGAGCCAGCGTGGGCATGGTCTGTTTGATGCCCGATGACACCGATGTGGACGATGCTCTGCAGAAAGCCGATGCTGCGATGTACAAAGTGAAAGCCGCAAGGCAGAGACAGCCTGAGGTGATCTGACTTAAAGACTCCCTGGGAGTCTTTTTCATTGCTGCACGACAGTCGATCGACCTGGTAAAAGAGGGCCGCGTGCAGGCTTGAAGTCTCGGTAATAATCGTTGGCGGAGGTATTGTTTGTGAAAAATTCGCTCGCAGAAGGTCTGGACTTCGAGGATATGTTCAACCTGGCCCCGGTATCGCTCTGGATGGAGGATTACAGCGGCCTGAGACAGATTTTCGATCAATGGCGGGCGCAGGGCGTGAGCGATCTGCTCAGTTTTCTCAAAGAAGATCCGGAGCGGCTCAAGCTTTGCAGTCAGTCCTACAAGGTGCTGCGGGTCAATCAATACACGCTTGAGTTGTTCAAGGCCGAAGATGAGGAAACCCTGAAGAGCCGGCTGAGCGAGGTCTTTCGCGGCGACATGCTCGACAGCATCATGAGCGAACTGGTCGCTCTCTGGGAAGGTGCGCTCAATTTCGAGACCCGTTCGGTCAACTATGCCCTGGATGGACGGCGACTTGATGTGCAGGTGAGGGCGCGTGTACTGCCGGGTTACGAGAAAAGCTGGAGCCGGGTGCTGGTTTCTCTGGAGGATGTGACTGGGGAGGTGCAGAGCACGATGAAGCTTCAGCGCAGCGAGCAATACTCCAGAGACCTGTTCGAGTACTCGCCGGTGTCGCTGTGGGTCGAGGACTTCAGCGTGGTCAAGCGCCTGATGGACGATGTTCGAGCGCGCGGAATCACCGATTTCCGGACTTTTCTGAAAGTGCATCCGGAATTCGTGACCCGCTGCATGCAGGAAATCCAGGTGCTCGATGTCAATCGCCAGACGCTGCAAATGTTCGGTGCCCAGAGCAAGCAGCAACTGCTGCAGAATCTGTCCAAGGTTTTCAGGGGCGAGATGTACGATTCGTTTGCCGAGCAGCTGATAGACCTTTGGGAGGGTAAGCTGGTGCAGCAGCGGGAAGTGGTGAACTACGGGCTGGCTGGCGATGTGCTCCATATTCATATGGAGTTCGCCATCATGAGCAGCCATGCGGAGAAATGGGGCTTGGTGCTGCTGTCACTAGTGGATATCACCGCTCGCAAGAAGGCCGAGGCTTATCTTGAATATCTGGGCAAGCATGATGTGTTGACCCAGTTGCGCAACCGCGCTTTCTATACCGAAGAGCTGAACAGGCTGTCGCGCAAAGGGCCCTGGCCCTTGTCGATGCTTGCCATCGATATGAATGGACTCAAGGTCGTCAACGACGAGCATGGTCATACTGCAGGCGATGCCATGCTGAGGCGTATGGGAGAAGTTCTCGCCAAGGCAGTGGATGCGCCGGCCTGCGCCGCCCGCATCGGCGGCGATGAGTTTGTCGTGCTTTTGCCGGGAACCGATGAACGCGGTGCCGTGGCCTTGAAGGAGCGCATCTTGTCCTTGCTGGAGCTGAACAATCAGTTCTATCCGGGTCACAGCATCCAGGTCTCCATGGGCCATGCCTGTGGCCAGGAAGGCACGCCGATAGAAAGCATTGTTCAAGGGGCGGACAAGGCCATGTATGCCGAAAAAGCACGCCTTTACCGGGACAAGGAGCGCGACAGACGTGTGAGCTCAGCCTGAGCTCAGGTATGCGTCAATCAAGTTCCGCTTCGCGTTGCAGTCTGACTGCCGGAGCTTGTAGCGGGTTGGAGCATTCCAACCTGTCGAGGCAAAGGCGATCCGCCAAGTTCTGGAAGTGCTTCAAGACACAAGAGTTCTTCATGGCTGCCTGAGTCTTGCCCTGAAATATCACGGGAGAAGTCTATGAAAGTCATCGGGCTTGCCATGCTAGCCGCAATCGCCGTCAGTGCCTGCAGTTCTGCGCCGTCTCAAGATGCAGACCGTGAAGTTGCATTCACCTGTGCAAACGGAGAATCCATTTCGGTGCGTTTCTCGCCTGCCAACAGCAAAGCAGTCTTGATACGCGGCGGTCAAGGCATAGAGCTTCCACAGCAGCCAAGCGGCTCCGGATTTGTTTATAGCAACGGGCCCAATACCATCCGAGGAAAAGGACTGGATCTGACGGTCGAAGTCGGCCGCATGGTGCCGATCCAATGCAAGGCCCGGTAAGGGGCCCTCTGACTATCGCCGGAATTCAACCGCATCCATGCGCATATGCTCTGTTGCGGGCGCAGACCGTTGAGGCGCATTTGGCGTTCGCAGCCATCTGACGCTGGAGTCTTCTTGAGTGGTTAGCCTTTGCCGCAGAGCCGGGCTGCTTATGTTGCCAGCTGTTTTTGCAGCTCCTCGACGAAGCATTGCGTGCGTTCCGAAGGTGCCGAATGACTTGGCAGTGCTAGCGCCACCTCTACTGAGCACTCGGGCAGGAACGGTTTGATGCAGAGGCTTGACGCAAATGTTGCCGCCACGTAGGGGTTCACTACGCCCAAGCCTGTACCTTGCGCTGCGAGGCAGCAGATGGTGGAAGAGTAGGTGGTCTCGACAGTTGAGCTGGGCCGGACATCATGCTCGAGCATGGTTCGCTGCAGTTGCAGGTAGATGTTGTCGTCCGAATTCAAAGTCAGCAGCAGCTGGTTTTCCAGGTCCTGGACATGCAGGCTGCTGTGCTGTGCCAGCGGATGGCCCGGATGCATGACGCAGACGGCCTGGGTCTGATGCAGAACGCTTGCGTTGAGTTCAGGAGAGCCAATGGCCATGGTGCTGACCACCAGGTCAAACTGGCCGTGCAGCAGTCCTTGCCGAAGATGTGTAGTGCCTAGCGTCTGCAGACTGATGTGCGTGCCCGGGTAGTGCCGCAGAAAATTGTGCAGGGCCGCAGGAACGATGGACAAGCCCAGTGCCGGGGTGCAGCCTATGCGCAGAGTGCCTGCACCGAACTGCCGCAGCCCCTGAAGGTCGCGCTCAATGCGGTCCAGACCGACGAAATGTTGCTGCACCGTCGAAAAGAGCTCCCGCGCCTCTGCAGTCGGGCGCAGCCGCCCTTTATGCATATCAAACAGCTTCAGGTCCGCGCCCGTCTGCATCTGAGCCAGCAGACGGCTGATGGATGGTTGGGTGGTGTGCAGCAACTGCGCAGCGGCGATCGTGGTGCCGGTTTGCATCACGGCACGAAATGCTTCAATTTCTTTAAAACTCAAAGGGCGTGGCATGGCGCAATCGGTTGGATGCTGAGAGGCAAGGGTATACCAGCTGCGTATAGATGAGTTTGAAAAATGAATTTTTCCGATTAGGTTAGGCTTTCTACACTGACTTCCATACGAATAAGTGCATGCGTTTTCAGGAATTGAAGGCGCATCAAATCCAAGGAGTCATTAGATGGTTTGCATTAGCGCTCGTCGCTCTCTGTGTATGGGAATGCTGGCTGCCGCAACGTTGGCAAGTGTGGGCTCAGCCTGGGCTGAAGGCAGCTCCGCATATCCCAATCCTGCTCGTCAAATTCGCATCATCGTGCCGTTCACTGCGGGTGGCAGCTCGGACGTGCAAGCCCGTATGCTTGCCGACAGGCTCGGCCGTATGTGGAATCAAGCCGTGGTGGTCGAGAACAAGCCCGGTGCAGGCGGCCATCTGGGTGGGAAATACGTGTCCGATCAGCCGGCAGACGGCTACACGCTGATGGTGGGGTCGATCGGATTGCATGCTGCTTACGCGGTCTACAAAAAGCTGCCTTACGACCCTGCCAAGGAGTTGCGCGTTGTCACCGTGCTGGCGGAGATGCCCCATGTCGTGGTCGCAACCCCCAATCTTCCGGTCAGGAATCTGCAGGAGCTGACCGCGCTTGCCAAGCAGGAGCCAGGCAGCATCAATTTTGGCTCTGCTGGCGTGGGCTCGTCGGTTCATATGATGGGGGAGCTGTACAAGCTGCAGTCCGGTGCGCCTATTGTTCATGTTCCTTATCGTGGCAGTTCTGCCGCGCTCAACGATTTGCTTGGCGGCCAGATTCAGCTGATGTTCGAGAACCCACCGACAGTGCTGGCGCACGTCAAGGGCGGCAAGCTCAAGGCACTGGCGGTCACAGGCAATGAACGCCTGGCAGCATTGCCGGATGTGCCGACGGCCAGCGAGGCCGGAATGAAGGACTATGTGGCCACATCATGGACCACGGTCGCCGTGTCTTCCAAGGTGCCTCAGGCAGTGGTGCACAAGCTCAGTGAAGACATCCGCAAGGTGGTCAATACGCCCGAGTTCCGCAAGGGTCTGCAGGATCAAGGGATGAGTGCCGTGGCCAATACCCCGGCAGAGGCGCAGAGCCTTGTGGCCAGGGAAAAGCAGCGCTGGGATCAGGTGATCGCTGCCGGAAAGATTACGGCGAACTAATCAGGGCCGGGCTTCTTCATGCCCTGCATCGCTTTCGAGTCGCAGCCTGAGCTGCGACGCTACTGCTTGACATCCAATGACGACCTCTTCTCATTCTTCTTTTGCTCCCTGCCGACGCGTGGGTAACGGCAGCCTTCATCACTTCTTTGGCTACTACAACAAGTCCAACTGGGACAAAAGCAATCGCCTGCTGGCAGCCCAGCAAACGCCCTGGATGGACATCTATCTGACGCCAGAGGTCAAGGCCACGATTGGCTATTTCGACACGCAGGACGGTGACCGCTTTCACGCAGTGGGCGAGACCGGTGCCTGGAACTTCCAGATGGGCAGCCAGCTGCAATGGCTTGACGGCGCACCGGGCCGCAAGCTGATCTATAACGATCGCACGGGCGATATGTCCGCTCGTTACCCGGGCTTGGGTGCCGTGGTGGTGGATGTGGATTCGCAAGAGCGCCGCGTTATGCCCATGCCCGTGTATGTGGTGGCACCCAGCAGTGCCTGGGCGCTGTCGGTCAACTACCGGCGTCTGTACATCACGCACGAGACCATTGGTTACAGCGAGCCGGGCCAGCCTTTTGAATTGCCTCTGGCGCCCCCCGATGACGGCATCTGGCGCATGGAGCTGGCGACAGGCGATGCCCGGTTGCTGGTCAGCTATGCGCAACTAAAGGCATTCCATCATGTGCCGTCGATGGACAAGGCCATCCACTGGGTAAGCCATATCGAGATCAACCCTGCTTCCTCACGCATACTTTTTCTGCATCGCTGGACAGAGCGTGTGAAAGATGAGACCTGCTTTCTGCACCGCCTGATAACCATGAATCCGGACGGATCGGACATGCGCTTGCTGGAGTGCTCGGATCATCCGCTGCCGCAGCTGGCCGACGACTTCGACCCCAGTGCCGTAGGTACGTTTGACTATGAAAAGTCGGAGTACCAGATCTCTCATCCCCTGTGGCAGGACAACAAGCACATCATTGTCTGGGGGCCGCATGCCGGCGAGATCCACTACCACCTTTATCACGACGTTGAGGGAGGCGAGGTGCAGGTGGTTGGCCGCGATGTGCTGGTGGAAAACGGGCATATGACGTTCTCGCCGGTGAGCACACGCTGGATGCTGAGTGATACCTATCCCGACGACAGCACGCACGAGCGCTTTCTGTTCCTGTTCGATATGCAGACCGGCGAGCGCCACAATCTCGGCAGCTTCTATGCCACCCCGGAACTGAGCAAGGAAAACCGGTGTGACCTGCACCCGCGCTGGAGCCGGGATGGCAAGCAGGTCTGCATTGACTCGGTACATGAGGGCCAGCGCCAGATGTATGTGCTGGATGTCTCGTCGATTGTGGAAGCAGCCTGAATATTGAAAGCAGGTCCATCGGTGATGCGGTTCTAGGGATCTGAGCTGCGGTGTGCTTCAAGGGGGGAAATCCGGCGCTCGGCGCCTTCATCTGCGCGAGAGATCTGCCGCGAAGGAGCGCTGGGCGTCAGAGACTGAAATGCATGCTCTTGCGGAACACGGCAAGTGCGGCTGTGTTCCATATGCTGGCGCTGCTCTCGGTCGCTGCAGACTTTGTCTTCTGCGTGTACGAGAGCCCCGGGCGATTGGGCTAGAATTTCTGCATCGGGAAAGCAGCCTCCCGTCCCGCAAGGGTAGACGGTGTCCCGTCCAAGAGCTGGGTATTCCCTATGGAGTTTTTATGGACACCGCTTTGCCCAGGCCCACCGATCCGGTTGTGCCGGCTTCTCTTTCTCTTTCGGAAGCGCTGCGTTTTTGGTTCAAGCTGGGCTTCATCAGCTTTGGCGGCCCCGCAGGTCAAATAGCACTCATGCATGAGGAGCTTGTAGACCGCCGCCGATGGATTTCAGAGAAGCGATTTCTCCACGCCCTGAACTACTGCATGCTGCTGCCGGGGCCCGAGGCTCAGCAGCTTGCCACCTACCTGGGATGGTTGCTGCACCGGACATGGGGCGGCATTCTGGCAGGGGTTCTCTTTGTCCTGCCATCGCTGTTCATCATCATGGCTCTGGCCTGGCTGTATATGGCCCATGGCGACATGCCGGTCATTACAGGCATTTTCTATGGCATCAAGCCCGCTGTGACGGCGCTTGTGGCACAGGCGGCCTACCGGGTGGGCACCAGGTCGCTCAAGAGTAGCTGGCATTGGGGAATTGCGGCTGCTGCGTTTCTCGCCATTTTTGCCCTCAATGTTCCGTTCCCGCTCATTGTCATTGCGGCTGCAGCCATCGGTTTCATCGGCGGTAAATTGCGCCCCGAGGCCTTTGGTGGCTCCAGTCATGAAAAAGGCAATGCGCGTCAGTCACTCGGGGCTGCATTGATCGACGACGACACTCCCACTCCTGCGCATGCCCTATTTTCCTGGCGAGGATTCTGGAGGGTGTCGCTGGTCTGCCTGACGCTGTGGGCCAGCGTGATGGGCGCGCTCGCCATGGCGTTTGGTCTGGAGTCTGCCTTGGTACAAATGGGGTGGTTCTTCACCAAGGCCGCGCTGATGACTTTTGGTGGCGCCTATGCGGTGCTTCCCTATGTGTACCAGGGCGCGGTGGAGAACTTCCATTGGTTGACTGCAACACAAATGATCGATGGCCTGGCTTTGGGGGAGACCACTCCGGGCCCGCTCATCATGGTGGTGTCCTTTGTGGCCTTTGTAGGCGGCTGGACAAAGGCGATCTTCGGTGTGGATTCGCTGCTGCTCGCTGGAGTCGTCGCAGCAGTGATCGTGACCTTCTTCACTTTTCTGCCGTCGTTCTTTTTCATTTTCCTGGGGGGCCCCTTTATCGAGTCCACCCACGGCAAGCTTAAATTCACCGCGCCATTGGTCGGAATCACCGCTGCGGTCGTGGGTGTCATTCTGAATCTGGCGGTCTTCTTTGCCTACCATGTCGTTTGGCCCCAAGGCTTTGCAGGACACATGGAGTGGCCGTCGATTGCCATTGGGCTGGCAGCAGGCATTGCGTTGCTCCGCTTCAAGATCAATGTCATCTACGTCATTGTGGCGGCAGGGCTGACAGGATTGCTTGCGCAGTTGTGGTGATCGCTCGAGCCCCGGGTCTGGGGGCGAGTCGTGGGGCGTTTTGCGACTGCCACAGGTCGGGCGCTCTGGTTAAACTTGTCTTTCCCTGCCATCAATCAGGCTCCTGTCTCTATGCCACGAGCCGCGCTGATGCTCATGTCGCATAGGTCCAGGTGATGCCTACCGTCAAATCCAGCATCCCGCTCGAACTTGCTCCAACCCTGTTCAAGAGCGCCAAAGCCTTCGAGGTCTGGCTGAAGAAGAATCACGCGACTTCCGATGGCCTCTGGCTCAAGATCGCCAAGCGAGGCTCCAACGAGACAAGTGTCACCTACCCCGAAGCGGTGGAGATTGCGCTGTGTTGGGGCTGGATCGATGGACAGAAGAAAAGTCTTGACGATCAACACTATCTTCAGCGCTTTACGCCGAGGCGCGCGCGCAGTGTCTGGTCGAGAATCAATGTCAACAAGGTACAGGCACTCATTGACGCGGGCCGCATGCAGGCCCCGGGTGAGGCTCAGGTAGCGGCAGCCAAGGCTGACGGGCGCTGGGCGCGGGCCTACGACGGTGCGCGTACGTCCACGGTGCCTGAGGATCTGCAGGCTGCACTGGAGGCCGAGCCGGCGGCCAAGACTTTCTTTGCCAGCATCAATGCCTCCAATCGCTACGCGATACTGTGGCGTATCCAGACGGCTGCGAGAGCCGAGACGCGCGCCAGGCGCATCGCTCAGTTGGTGGGAATGCTTGCTCGCGGCGAAACCATCCATCTCTTCAGGCCCCGTGCCAAGGCTTGATTGCGAAGTTCGCACGCGTATGGGCATTATTTGCATTGAGCGGCCCGTGTTCCTGTTGCTGTCTGGTTGCCTGCGGCGAAAAGCATGACTCATATACCAGCGCCAGAGAAGGGCGGGTCGATATTCACGCTGACGAGGGAACGGGTTGGGTGACGGGTGGGGAGATGAAGCCTGGGGGCAAAGACTCGCAGACAGTCGTCAACGCGCTCATTAAGCATGCTCGCAAACTGCCGCAGGAACTCTCAAAGTCGCTAACCTGGGACAGGGGCACCGAGACGCATGCCCATAAGCAATTCACCTTGGCCACGGACATCCAAGTCTACTTTTGCGACCCACAAAGCCCATGGCAGCGGGAAAGTAACGAGAACATGAATGGGTTGCTCAGGCAGTACATGTCCAAGGGCATGAACCTATCGGGGCTGTCCCTGCATCAACTCAACGCGATAGCGAGACAATTAAACGAGAGGCCGCGCAAGACGCTCGGCTTCCATACACCCGCTGAGATGTTCAGCGCATGTGTTGCATTGACCGGTTGAATCCACAGCCAAAACCAGACATTGCTCGGTTAGGCAGCAGCGCAACTCCTGCCTTTGTCACGAGTTCGATGAGACTATGTTGGTGAGCCAGCGTTTCGTTCTAAACGCCATTTCACCCGCTCATCAGCCCCTGGGCCTGCAATCACAGTGATGTCGCGGGCCTCTACAGGCTTACCTAGTTGACTGTCGATCACTGCAAGTTTCACAGGGTGGCCAGTTTGCTTGTTCACAAATTGCAGAGGCGGACCCGCCAAGTTGCCCATGTTCCAGTGGTCACCCACTTGAACGAATGCCTGCATTACCAAGCTGATGTCCTGACCACGTTCTGTAAGAACATACTCGTAGCGGTCAGGTTTGGATTGATATTTCCTGCGTTCAATCAGACCGGCAGCTTCCAGAGATCTCAGGCGATCTGACAAGGTCGCATTGGTCACGCCCGTCGATTGCTTTAAATCGTCATAGCGGGCGAGTCCTAGCAGGAGGTCTCGCATGATCAGCACCCCCCAGCGATCGCCTAAAGCGCCCATCACATCGGCGACTGAGCATGTCATTCCCTCAAACCCTTTAGCTCGCATTGCTCACTCCAATTCTCTAGATATGGACCCAACGCGATCCGCAAGAAGGCATTGATTGTAGATCTTCTGCTTGCATAACTCTAGTTATTGGAGTTAGCATGAAGTTACTCTAATAATTAGAGTGAATGTTTCGCAACATATCTGGAGATCGATCGTGGAAAAGAATTTGGGAACTGCCATAGTCACCGGTGCCTCCTCAGGCATTGGTGCTGTCTACGCGGACCGGCTTGCCGCACGTGGCTATGACCTAGTGCTCATTGCGCGTCGACGTGAGCGGCTGGAAAAGCTGGCCGTTGCATTGCGCATAAAACACCGTCGGCATATCGAGGTTGTGCAAGCAGATCTCGCAAATGAAGCAGATCTGCTTCGCGTCGAAGCATTGGTCTCTGATGCTGCTGACGTAAGTTTTCTGATCAACTGCGCTGGCTCGGGAGCCTTGGGTATGGCTGCTCAGGTTCCCACAAGCGCGGTCGCCGCTATGCTGAAGGTGAATGTGATCGCGCTGACACGTCTGTCGATGGCTGCAGCCAAGCGTTTCGCTGCCGCCAAGAGCGGCAGCATCATCAACATTGGGTCCATCCTGGCGTTGATGCCTGCTCCAGGTGCGAGCAGCTACAGCGGCTCCAAAGCCTATGTACTCAATTTTTCACGTGCATTGCAAAGCGAACTTCAAAACAGCGGGGTCAGAGTTCAAGCGGTGATGCCGGGGCCCATTCGCTCCGAGTTCTTCGGAGACACACCTGCCCCGTTTCCAGATCAACTTTTCATGAGTCCCGAAACACTGGTTGATACGGCTTTGGCGGCTTATGACCAGGGCGAGGTGGTGACTTTCCCCAATTTGGGCAGCATGGATTCATGGAATGCGTTCGAGCAGGCTCGCTCCGTCATGGTCCACGGTGTCACTCAAAGTGGCGCTTCCGCAGAACGCTATAGCCACTGAGCTTGTTCAATTCACTGAAAGTTCACTATGCCCCTCTGGAAAATTTACCATCCCGCAAAAGCGTTCTCAGAAGAAGACAAGCAATCTATTGCACAGCGCATCACTGGCATGTATGAAAGCTTTCTCCCACGCTTCTATGTCAATGTGTTCTTCCACGAACTATCCAAGTCCAGCTTCTATATTGGAGGCGAGCCCACAGATGATTTCGTTAGAGTGACCATCGCGCATCTAGCCCGCTCAATGAAAGATGCAGAGGCTCAACAAAGATTTCTTCAAGGCTGCGCCAAGATCTTGGAGCCGTTTGTCGCTGCACGTGGACTTCGCTGGGAGCTACATGTCGATGAAACGCCGTTTGAGTTGTGGACTGTCAATGGCCTGAAACCTCCATTGCCCAACACCCCAGAAGAGCAGCGTTGGAGGAAGGAAAACCGTGCTATTGCCTATGGCTCAGAGGCTTCTTAGAGGAACCTGGATAAGGGATGTTGGCTAACAACATTAGTTTGCCAACCTTATTTCTGCAAAGTGGCGTCAGTGCGGTACGCCACTGTCACCTCCATAGAATCAGCAAAAAGTGATGCAAACGCAGATTGCAGATCCAGTGGCCTGCGATTCTGGTTGGACTTCTCCAGGTGCAAGGTGCTGTTGCATGGGATTGGACTCCAGGCTCACCTGCTACTCAATTCCGGGGGGGACGTCGGCCGCACATTGCAGCCGTTCAGTGCTGCCCAACAGCGTTGCTGACACGACCCTCGACTCTTAAACCTCTCCCTGCATAGTTGGCCGATCCAGGCCTTCAACCTCTGTTACTAAAGTATCACGATTTATTGAGCTTTCCGTGAGGACTTTGAGACTCGGTGCGCTGAACAATGCACTTATGCCATCCCTCACACATCAACCACCCAAACGCAGTGCCACTCTGCAGCCGCTGTGGCTACGCATCACCCACTGGCTAAATGCCGTGGCTGTGCTGATCATGGTGATGAGTGGTTGGCGCATCTATAACGCTTCGCCTATTTTTGACTTCACCTTCCCAAACGGCATCACCTTGGGTGGCTGGCTGGGCGGTGCGCTGCAATGGCACTTCGCAGGTATGTGGCTGTTTGTGCTCAACGGGCTCGCTTATCTATTGCTGAACTTGATCACCGGCAGGTTTGGACGTCGCATGCTGCCAGTCTCTCCACGGGGCATATTGCGGGACGCTTGGCTCGCACTGACGGCTCGCCTGTCCCATGCGGATCTAGGTCATTACAACCAGGTCCAGCGTGCTGCCTACCTCTTTGCCGTCGCGGACCTGATCTTGCTGGTGCTCAGCGGCCTTGTTATCTGGAAGTCGGTGCAATTTCCGCTACTGCGTGAGCTTATGGGTGGCTACGACATGGCCCGGCGCATTCATTTCTTCTGCATGACGGCCATCGTCTGCTTTGTTGCCGTACACCTCCTGATGGTCGTACTGGTTCCACGCTCACTGCTGGTCATGCTGCTGGGGCGCGCGACATTCCGCAGCACCGACAAAGAGAGCTCATCATGAACACATCTATCTGGCACAGGGACAATGCCGAAGCCGTCGTTGCGGAAGCTCGCAATCTGATCAAAAAGCAACTGCCGCAAGCATCGCGCAGGCAGTTTCTGGCGCGTGGGCTCACCCTGGGCGGCTTGGGCTTGCTCAGTGGGTGCCGCATCGACGACAGCCCCACTGCCGAAGCAGCGTTGACGCGTATCTCGCATTTCAACGATCGGGTGCAGGGGTGGTTGTTCGACTCCTCACGCCTTGCTCCCACTTACCCCGACTCCATGATCACCCGGCCGTTTCCCTTCAATGCTTTCTACGACGAAAGCAAGGTGCCAGAGGTCGATGCGTCCAGCTTTCTTTTGGAGGTTACGGGCCTTGTGGCCAACAAGCGTCGCTGGACACTGGATGAGCTGCGTGCCTTGCCGCAGTACGCGCAGGTTACGCGCCACATCTGTGTGGAAGGCTGGAGCGCCATCGGTAAATGGGGTGGACCACGTTTTGGCGACTTTCTACGCGCCGTGGGGGCAGACCTCAGCGCTCGCTATGTGGGCTTTCAATGTGCCGACGACTACTACACCAGCATTGACATGGCGACGGCCTTGCATCCGCAGACACTGCTCGCACTCGACTGGGATGGGCAGCCTCTGCCACCCAAGTACGGCTTCCCAATGAAGCTGCGCATGCCTACCAAGCTTGGCTACAAGAATCCTAAACACATACAGGCCATCTTCGTGAGCAATACCTTCAACCGAGGCTACTGGGAAGACCAGGGCTACAACTGGTTCGGTGGCAGCTGACGACGTTTTCCTCTCCGATCTCCACCGCGGCGTATGCCGTCTATTTCACCTGAGCCAAGAAAGTACCATCATGAAACACGCATTCACCACCACCGCGCTCTCCATGTGTCTGGCACTGAGCGCTACTTCGGTTTTTGCCGCCGATGCTATGAGCAAAGATTCCATGGGCAAAGATCAAATGGCGATGGAGAAGCCTGGCATGGGCAAGGACTCCAAGCACAAAGATGCCATGGGCATGGACAAAGGAATGGGCAAAGGCGCGATGAGCAAGAGCGACAAGTCCGCCATGGATCACATGGGTAAGGACAAGATGTCCAAGGGGGCCATGGACAAGGAAGGGATGTCGAAAGACTCCATGTCTAAGGACGGGATGAGCAAATAATCAATATCGGGTGGCGAGCCCTGTCTTCGTGCTCGTCACTCGAGCGTCTGCTTCTGGCCGATCTGCGAATTTCGCAACTCGTTTTGAGTGCCGTTTTTGACGCGCTACGGCCTGTCGCCTGTCGCCTGCCGTTCAGGGAGGGGCGCCTGCTTGTCGCGTTTCCCTCCGCCAAGCAAGGCGAAGCAGCGTTTTCACCTCTTTATCCGTGGTCTGTGCGAAATCTCGGTAGTACTGACCAACGGACTGGAAGGGCTTCGGGGTGAGCTGACAGATCAGTTGATCGACAAGAGGGCGCAGCATCGCCAGTGTCTCAACGGGGGCGACCGGCACGGCGACAACGATGCGCGCCGGTGCCTGCTGGCGCACCGCCACAATCGCCGCACGCATGGTGGCACCCGTCGCTATCCCGTCATCGACCAGTATCACCCGTTGCCCGACCATGATTGGCGCAGGACGTTTGCCTCTATAGACTTGGTCTCGTCGCTGCAACTCCAGGGTTTCCTCGTGAATTGCTGCGTCGATGGCCACTGGGGAGATGTGCAGGTCACGGATGGCGCCATCGTTAAACACCTGTACGCCGCCACTGGCAATGGCTCCCATCGCCACCTCTTTGTGACCGGGTATGCCCAGCTTGCGCACTAGGATCAAATCCAGCCGCAGGGCCAGCGCATTGGCAACTTCATAGGCGACAGGAACACCGCCCCGCGGCAAGGCAAGCACTAGCACATCGGCTTGCTCACGAAACTCTCTCAAAGTCGCAGCCAGGGTTTGACCAGCCTCTGCCCGGTCACGAAACGGAATATCCCACTTCATGTCTCTGGCTCCTCACCGTTCAAAACGTTGAACTACTCCTGATTTTCGCGCTTTGGGTGGAAGCTTGGTTGACAACTAGAGGCTGATCCAGACTCTGCCCTCAACTCCGAGGCGCGCCACGACGCCCACGCCGCGCCCGCCCGCTTCGTGGGGCGCAAATTACTACCGAGTCGGCCCACCGCTAAGCCGCGCCAATGCACGCAATGCATGGCATTGGGGTGGCGTTTTGTATTACGGGAACTTACGAAGTTTTAAGGACAAGCTGTGCATCCGCCGCAGTGCTTGCGACGACATCCAGCCTGCGGGCCTTGGGTTTGAGGATTGCATGCACACAGGCTGCGCTTACTTTTGCGTTCTGAGCTGCGGCGGGCTATGACAAGGAAAAGATGATGCGGCTGCTGGAGTCAAAGCGGGCCATCCATCTGACCTCGAATGATTGCTACCACCGCCTGCGGGAGCTGAGAGAGCACATCGGCGGCAAGCGCACCTTCATGCGCAGCAACGCCAACATGTACGAGAGCCGGGATCAGGTGGAGTCCATGCTTGACATGACAGAGCTGCGACTGTCATTGCCTTTTGACAGAGGCTTCAAGGACTCCTTCGGGAGTCCTTTTTTTGTTGAGGCGGTCAAGGGCCAAGAGCAGCAAAAGATCCAGCAGATCTATGCGGCTGCAGGCTTACGCTTGTGTCGCTTCTTCTTCGGTGCTGGTGGCTTTGCATGCAATGCGGCCTGGAACTCGGGACTCTGCAAATGAGCTGCCATCATTTGATGCCCTTCGTACGCACACTTGGCAAACTCCCATATGTTGCGTAGGTGGGTGTCGAAAAGCTGGTGTGTTTCGTTGAGATATGCCAGTGAAGCCTCGCAGCCTTCAGAAGTCTGCAAGTCGAAGTTTCCAAGAAAGTGATGTACGAGCTGGTTTCGACGCTCAAGCACGATTGACAGGTCTTGCGAAAGGCTTGCGTGATATTCGGAGGGCACCTGAACGTTGAATCGAAATGTCAGGTGTCCTTTGGACTCTGCTTTGTCGAGCTCACGGGTATCCTCTGCAGAACCTTCAATCCTCAAGTATTTGGCAAGTAGCTCTTCTTTGAGCCAGCCAAGCGTGGATCCGTTCACCGTCTCTTCGCGAGCGTGGGCGTCTGCTTTCACATTTTCCGGAGCCACGGAAACGAAGCGACCTACCACGAGACCCTTGAGCATTAGTTCTAGGTGCTGGCACCGCAGAAGTGCACGGCCCAGCAAGCAGTGAATGTCTGTTAGTAAAGATTCGCTCTGTGGGTCGTGGCTCATTGAGCTAAGCGCCGATTTTCTGTGGATTTGTGACTTCGCTTGCCCGCTGTGGCCGACGGCTCGACACACAGCGGATGTTGAGTAGCTATTTTCTCGGAAGAGCGTCAAGTCTACTTCTTGCCACCCCCGGCTGGTGCATTGCTACGGCCACCGCCCGAAACGTTGCCTGTGGTGCTTGGCCAGCCACCGGCCTTGCCCTGGCCACGGCCGCCGCTGGAGCCGGAGCTGCCTCCTTTGCTGCCGCCACCTTGAGACCCGCCCCCACCTTGTGAGCCGCCGCTGCGACCGCCACCACCGCTCATGCCACCTTTGTTCATCGCTGTCTCCTAGCCGGTTTGAGTAGGCGACGCGTCACTATCCGGCTTTCGTAGCGCGTCGTAGAGAACGATGAACCGTATCAAGCTGCCTTGCTGTCGAAGATGTTAAGCGAGGTGAATCTGTTCCCACGTTCCCACTGAGAATTTGGCTGTTCCCACTGCGAGTGGGAACACTTTTATTGAATGAATTCAAAGGCTTGTAAACGTTATTTGCGTTTGTTCCCGCGTTCCCACTAAAAAAGATTCATATCCCGAGGAAAGTTGCATGAGTGCATGCAGTTGCCGCGCCTGTTCAACGAGTTTTGACCGAACGAATGCAGTTTGAGCGGTGGCCCCGGAGGGGGCTGGGCAAGGCCTTCTGTGCGCTGCAACGGGTGGCAGTGAGGCAGGCATGGCACCAGAGAAGACAGTGCTTGGGCAGCCTTCTGGAGCCGATAGGGGCCAGCATGGCTGTGGTCACGGCCTGCAGGGCATGCCCAAAAGCATTTCTCTATGACGCGGATGCCCCGAGCCGCATGTGCCCGCTGTTCTGCGGCTCTCTATAGGGGGTTGTGTTGTACGACCGGCCACGGGTCCTTCCCGCATAGCTTGGAAGCGGGTAATTCGAGCCGCATGTGCCCGCTGTTCTACGGCCCTCTATAGGGGGTTGTGTAGTAAGACCGGCCACGGGTCCTTCCTGCATGGCTTGGAAGCGGGTAATTCGAGCCGCGTTGTCGGACTGTTCAGCGGGTTGCTAAGGGGGGTTAAGTGAAGATCTGAACTCTACGAATCAGCAGAGTTGTGCAGTCGTAAGTTTTGAGATGGCAACCGCAGGGGGTTAAGTGAACCTGGCCTGTGGGGGTATCTGGCCCGGATCCTTGGGGGTACATCGGCAGGATCTGGGGGCACAAATGAAATGTGCCCCCAATTTTTGAAAGCATGCCCCCAAATGTGCCCCCACATATGCGTGGATGCCATTGGACTCTGATGGACTTCAGTGGAAAGAAAAAGGCCGTTTTCAGAGGAGAAATAAAAAAGTCCGGAAGCCTTTGGAAGCTACCGGACTAGAAAATGGTCCCCGACAGGAATCGAACCCGTTTTATGTAAGGTTCGGTGGTTTTCTGTCTGCCTTCACTCCGTGGAGTCAAAGGCGAACTTTGATGAAGTTCAGTTTTTTGGGGCCGCATGTCCCACCTCATGTCCCATTTGTATGGCACGGTCTAAGCAAGGCATTTGACGCTGATCGAAGCAGACTGAGTAGTAGGCCGCTACCTTTTGACAGGCCTCTTGGTGTCAAGTGCGTCCCATAGTCAAGTTGCTCAGGAGGCCTGCTATTTGGCTGTAGGCACCCAAGCGGGTAACATCTGGCAACATTGATGTGCTATCAAGGTTTTGAGGCTCCCTCGACCTATGCAAACTTAGATAGCCTAGATAACTATTATTTTGATTTATCAAGGGACAGGCATGCCGGATAACGCACAGCTACAGCTGGTCGATGGCGACAGGGCGAACATTGTCGACGGGCAGATTGAAGAGCTACAGAAGATCACTGACTACGAGATCAAGGAGTGGCCAATCGGCGTGTTGGTTGAAAAATTCACTAATGGTCGCGAGACAGATGAGTCGGAAATATTCATTCCAGACTATCAGCGCGAGATGGTTTGGTCAGCGAAGCAGCAGTCGCGCTTCATTGAGTCAATTCTCATAAAGTTACCTGTGCCGTTCATCTTCGCTGCTGATGTAGGGCAAGGAGATCGCGAAGGTGCCCTTGAGATCATCGACGGATCCCAACGTATCAGAACTTTGGACAACTTCCTCTCAAACAGGCTGCAGTTGGTTGATTTGCAAAAGCTCACGGCAGCGATTGGCATGCGATTTTCGGATCTCAGCAAGCCACGGCAAATGCGATTCACGCGAACCACTATTCGTGTCATTGAGCTGACTGAGAAGGCGGATGAGGACGCTCGTCGTGAAATGTTTGATCGCCTGAACTCCGGCGGGACCAAGCTGACGGGCATGGAGGTCCGCCGAGGCGTGGTCGACGGTCCATATATGGCATTTATCACTGAATGTGCTGCCATTGCGGATTTTAAAGCCCTTGTCCCGTTGAGCGATAGAAACGCTAAGCGCAAGGAATATGAGGAATTTGCGCTACGGTATTTTGCGTACTTGAACAATTACCTAGCATTCCAAAAGAGTGTAGATACCTTTTTAACTGACTACTTAAAGGATAAGAACAAGAGCTTCAATGATGCAGAAAAGCAGGGAATGCTTGATGAATTCCTGCGTATGTTGAACTTTGTTTCTCAGTATTTCCCTAATGGCTTCAAACGCGTTGGCTACAACACTGTGCCTCGCATTCGTTTCGAGGCCATTGCAGTTGGTGTCTCGCTTGCACTTCGCGAAAATCCTGACCTTGTCCCCAGTGAGGTACTTAAATGGCTAGACAGTAAGGAATTTATCAAGCATACCCGCTCTGATGCCAGCAACTCCAGGCCGAAGCTCATCAACCGCATTCACTATGTGCGCGATAACCTATTGGGCAATAAATTCGAGGAAGATCCGGAGACTGGGGAGGTTGAAGCTAGTGCGAACGCCGATGCTCCACCGGACGAACCTGATGAGGAAGGCACGGTACAACAGGGACTTTTCTCATGAGCCGCGTGCCATTGACTGAAGCACTTTTAGATGAGCGCAGTATTGAAATTACCACCTACTTGGCGTTTCTGAAGGTTGCTATTGAACGGCGCGCTGAACTAAGAGCGAAGGACGGTGCACTCATTTTTCCGCTGTCCCATGAGCTTACTCACACGCTCAAGGCAAATCTCGTTTTGCTTCTGTATAGCACTGCAGAGGCAACGTTGATCCAGTTATTGGATGAGATTCATGACGTTATTGGAAATAACTGCTCCAGTGTCGATGCTCTCAACGGGGACCTACTAAAAGTTGTCTTAAAGACGATCAAGAAGGACAAGAGTACAACGGTACTCGCCTCTGCTGCTCCATTACATCAGAGCTTGTTCACTTACTGGATTGCAGACTGGCAAAGCCGCACAAATGCCAAAGATAAACGGGTCGATGGCATCTCCGGAAGCGTGGATGGCCTCGTCTTCTATGAACAGCTTAGAAAGTTTGGCGTATTGGCTCAAACGCAAAACGATAGGCCACCTAGTCACCTGACAAGCCCTGCTCTGCAGGCAGTCAAATCTAAGAGAAATCTCCTAGCTCACGGCGAAAAAAGCTTCACAGACCTTGGTCGAGACCTGTCGGTCGACTCCTTGGAGTCAGATTACGACGCAGTGTTTCAGACACTGCGTAACATTGCCACGGAGGTCAATCAATACCTTGTGGGTCAGCGTTACTTGGCTGAGCCGCCAGTCGCCCCCGAAGTCTTGCCCGAAGCAGCAGCTACTGATGCTTGAAGGGACTTTGCGACCGCTTCTCCAAGCTTCGGTGGGACGGCATTTCCGATCAGCCTCGCAACAGTCTTGATGGTTGCCTTTTCGCCTTCCCGAATAAATTGATAGGACTCCGGGAAGGACTGAAAAATGGCTGCTTCGCGCAGAGATATGCCTCGATGCTGCTCGGGGTGTCCAAAGCGGCCGTTACCAAATCCATTGCACAAGGTCGTCATAGTAGGTGCAGGCTTGTCCCACTCCATGCGACCGTAGACACCTGCGGAGTGCTTGCCACTTTCGCGTTGATGGCAAGCAGCCACTAGATGGTCTGGCCAGTCGCGCCAAGTACCTCCGGGCTTGCTTGCTCGAATGCGTGCACGGTTTAGTTCTGAAAGAGTCGATGCGATATGCAGTGGGTCGCTTTTGCATGCTTGACCATCTTTGAGTCTCTTCAGATGTCCAACGGCTTGACGCACTGTCACCCAATTTCCGGACCCTTTATGGGTTGGTTCAGGTACAGATACAGGACCCACTCGGGAGGCTACCAGCACTAGCCGTTTTCGCTGTTGGGGAGCTCCGTAGTCAGCCGCATTCACCACTGCGTAAGCCACCTGATAGCCGCCTCTTTTCAAGGCTCGCAGAAAGTCCTTGAAAGGTTGTGCCTTCTGAAGCCGTGGAACGTTTTCCATGGTAACAAGGTCCGGTTGACTCTCATCCACGAGGCGAGCGAATTCCCGAAGCAAACGCCACTTGGCTTTATCGACCGTGGCTGTGTTAGCGTAGCTAGAGAACGGCTGGCAAGGTGCGCATCCAGCTAACAAGCGTACGGCACCTGGCGACCACAGTGCATTCAGTTCCTGGCCACTTATTGAGGTGACGTCGCGCAGCAGGAATTTTGCGTCTTCATGGTTTGCTTCATATGGGTACTCGCAGGCGGGGTCTACGTCGATCCCGGCAACCACGCGAATCCCTTGAGCAGCAAGCCCGCATGAGAGGCCTCCGACACCGCAAAAAAGATCAATCCCCTCAATAGAAGTGGCATTGATTAGGTTAGAACTCAATTTGACTGACATAGCTAAATATGATTTTCGCATCTTCGCATATCACTTGGGTTTGGCTGACGATTGGGGCGCTGCCGCCGCAATAAGCTGGTCACCCACTGGCGCGAGATGCAGTTACAGATACACCCTTCCAGTTCAGCAAGGCTGGTGTGGATGAGCCCCCTGAGTTAGATAGGAGTCAAGTTTTCTTTTCTCAGCTCCTTGGTCTGCACCTTCAATCCATCGGCTGTACACGCGGAAAAACATCTCTATGGAGTGCCCCATCTGCATGGCCACCCAGCCCGGTGTGATGCCTGCCATCAGGCACATGGTTGCGAATGTGTGGCGGGTCTGGCGGGCATCGCGGTAGCGCAGGCCCAGCGCGCTGACGGTAGGGCGCCACCATGCATCCAGTGGAATGTCAGTGGATCCAAAAGGCTTGCCCTGCTCAGTCTCAAACACATAGACGGCATTCTTGTGGCTGCTCGCTTTTTGAAGGCGCAATGCCTCCAGGGCATTGGCAGTGAGCTCCACCGTGCGGGTGTTGCCGGTCTTGGTTCCTTTTTCCTCGCCGCGCGTCCTGGCGGCATCGACCAGCATTTTCCCGGCCTTGAGGTCAACCTTGCTCCACTGCATCGCAATCTGCTCGGACGGCCGCATGCCCGAGAAGAAAGCCAGCTCGAAATAGTTGCGAGCCTGACCGGCAGGCATGGACTGGATGATCTGATTGACCTCATGCAGCGGAAACGGGTCCGGCCCTGGCTTCTGATGGCGGCGCATCTGCACATGGTCATGCAACGGCTCTGCCACGAGCTTGGCCTTGAACCCGTATTCCAGCACCTGGCGCAACACGGTGGCCACGTTGTTGAAGGTCTTGCCATTGGACGGGAAGTCCGCCAGCAGCTTCATCAACGCGCGGTAGTCCAGGCTGGCCAGCCGCATTTCCATCAGCTCGTTGTAGTGGTAGCTGGTCAAGGTCTGCTCATAGTGGTGGAAAGTGCTGTGCTGCACTTGCGGCTTTTTCACACGCAGCCACTCACCGGCCAACTGCTTGAAGGTGAGGGACTGCGCATCCTTGACGGCGCGCGGCGAGTCCGGGAAGTAGTCCGCCAGGGCAAATGCCCCGCGCTCGATCTTGGCCAGTATCTCCAGTCGCAGTCGGGCCGCGTACTGGATATTTGCTGGCGTAGGCGCCAAGTCCAGGCGCTCGCGCCCGAAGCCCTGAGCGCGCAGGTCGATCTGCAGGTGTGACTCCCGAACAATCACCCCTGTGGTTTTGGCTACTGCTCTTGGCATGTTTTTGCCTTCTTGCGGCCTCGGTTGCTGCGCACGCTGGGCGTCTTGTCGACCAACGCATAGAACCCGTTCATGTTGATGAGCTTGCGGCCTCCAAACCATTTCCAGACCGGACCTTCTGGCCAGATGCCGGAAAGCCCTGTGCGTTCGTGGAAAAAGGATTCCGGCAGCCCTGTTTCAAAGCCGGCTTTCTCGATGGTGACCCAAGTAGATTGATTCATGATTTTTCTCCAGTGCTCAGGCTGTGGCCTTGTTCGTGCTGTTGATGTGGATGCTGATGGCGGCCTCGATCACCTCCAGGCCCAGGGACTGGGCAATGCTGTATTCCAGGCGGGCGCCCTTGCTGTTTTCCCAGCCGGGCAGCAGGTAGATGGCCTCGCAGCTCACCAGTTGCCACAGGGCCATGCGCATGTATCCGCGCCAGGAGCCGCAGGGCGGGGCGGGGTTCTCTGCTGGGTTCTCCACATGCCAGCCGCGCGCACGCAGCTCGGCAGCCTTGTCGTTGAAGGTCGGATAGTTCAGCTCAGGCAGGCCACTCATGGGCCCGGACAGATAGACACGCTTTGCACCCTGGCGGGCCTGCATGACTTCCAGCATGGAGAAGATGCAACGCAGGTCTTGCTTGCCCAGCAGAATCTGGCCCATGTGGCGCACCCTGTCTGCGATGTAGTGGCGCGCAAAGGCCCAGCCCATGGCGCCACCGCCAAGCAGTGCCAGCTTGAGGACGATCAGTCGAATAAGGTTCACCGTGTTCATTGCTCAGTCCTCCAGACGCCGGGCGCTTCTGCTGCGGTAGCCGCAGCCTGCGTGGACCGCATACCGTCCAGAACGACCCATGCGGTGTGCAGTTCCTGCTCGTGGTTCATCAGCGCGCGGCCGTGTTGGCTCTGCCATTCGCTGGCTGGCAAGTGCTCAACCTTATTCGTGGCTTCGCGCAGGTCGGCGTTTAGGCGGCCGATCACTACTTGCAGCGCTTCGGAAAATTGCTGTGTGCCACTCATATTCATGGTTCAGCCCTCCACGCGCTCAACACGCAGCACGCCCTGGCCGCTGGCCACATGAGCATTGACTTTGGCCTGGGTGGGATTGCCTGCCTTGATGCGGATGGTGGGTAGCAGGCCCGCGTCGGCCAACGCCTCCACGTTGCCGGCCGTGTTGGCAGGGATGAGGATGGCGCGATAGCTATGCAGAGCGGTGATGTTCTGGTCCATGGTGTTACCTCCTGATGTGGGTTGGGTTAGACGGCGTGCTTGAAAAGTGGGACAACCTGGGCGGTCGGCTCCAGCTCCAGCGCTTGCTGGGCCTGGGCGAACTCGGTGGCAGCGGCTTCGCGCTGGGCTTTGGCTTGCTCGCGGCGGATGGCGGCAAAGCGCTTGGCCAAGTCGGTGCTCTCGGCGCGCGTGTACTTGAAGCCAGCGGCCGGATTGACGGCTGCGCGGCTGGGTTCGGTGCGTTTTGCGTGCATGGCGAGTCCTCCTGTGATGGATCAATGGGTGGTTTGGAAGAAATGGGCCGCTTGCTGGAAGCGTTGGGCCATCGTTTTGGGCTGGTACAGGACCGAATCGGGGCTGTCGGGACTTGTCCAGTCCTCTGCCTCGTGGTTGCCGCGGCCAAAAAGCTTGCGCCAGGTGTCGCCGTTTAGGCGCTGCGTACAGTTATTGAAACCAGTCCAAGCGCGCGGCAGAGCCGCGCGTGCATCGCCTAATGCCAGCGTCTTGCCGCTGTCGGAGTCGGTGCATTTCTCGGGGTCGAATGCTTCGGTGGCTGCATGGATGCTGCGCCATGCAATACGGCGTGAAATGAGCCAGCGGCCTTGCAGGGTCTGCAGGCCCACCACACGGCCGGTCTTGATGATTTCGCCGTATTGATTGACGGAGCCAGCCAGCGGCTTGAGCGACTTTTCAGGATTGGCTTTTAGCTCTGCAGCTGCCTGCTCATAGTTGCGGATCGGGCGGCGCGTAATGCGCAGATACCAGTTCCTGCGGCCAACGCAGTGCCCGCCCATCGCCTCCATGAATAGGCGCCAGTCGGCTTTGATGTCTTCGCCGTGCTTGTGACATGCACCCCAGGCCTTCCAAGTGGTCTTGTCGCCGTCCAGGCGCAGCGCATCGATCTGGTCTTTCCCGACTCGGCGCAGCTCTCGCCAGACGCAGACGCTGGGCATTCCGATGGCTTGAAACTGCCGAATTCCCCAGCAAGCGGCCCAGGCGTCCACACGGCAATGCCCTGGCATTTCATTCTGTGCCACATCCCAGAGCTGGCCTTGCACAACGTCCAGATGATCGGCAAGAGCCGCATGGCCCACGCTCTTGGCGATGTACTTAGCCACGTAGCCAGCAGCACCGCCGCCGATCATGCGTTTGATGTTGACGCGATTCTTGGCTGCACCGCGTTCGTCGCCGTCTTCACTCAGCCACCATCTACGGATAGCTGCCTCAATGATCTGGGCATGGGCCTCACACTCGGCCCACACCAGGGCATGCCAGTGCGGTGTGGCATCGTGATGCGGCTCCGCCACGCGGATGCCGTACATCTTCACATTCACCTTTTTTCGGCCCAGATAGGCACGAACACGCTGCCACATCTTGCGCAGCCACTGCTGGGCGTCGCGTGGTGTGCTCACCCCGTCATAGTTTTTGTTCGGGCGCGGCCTGCCGCCAGCACCCAGCGTGACGGGGTGAAAGCGACTTGGAACTGTCAGAGTGAGGAAAAGGCCCACATGGTTGCGGGCATCGGCATACTCTTCTGCGCCACGAATGCGCGTCATCAGCTCGCCGCCACGAATGACGGGGTTGGACGGAGACAAGGCAGACAGCTCCGCCAGTGTGAATATCTGACCTGCCTCGTTCTTGAACAGGCTTTGCTTGAGAGCGTTCTGATTGCGCTCGATCTGCCCCAGACGGCTGCGCACCGTGGCGTCACTGGCATAGCCGCCGTTCATACGGTTGACCAGCCCAAGGCGCACAGCACCCGCCTCCACTGTGCGGGCGACATGCTTGCGCAGCATGCGCCGCCACCAAGACTCATCCATGCCACGCTTGATGGCAGGCTCGCCCACCAAGGGGGCTGACTCTTGCAAGCCCAACATGCGGAGCATCAGCCGCAGCATGTCAACTCGGCCCGCCACATCCATCTGGATTTCTTCTGACTGAGCGCCCGAGTCCATCTCACCAACGCCGTGGGCCAGTCGTTTGGCCATCTGGCAGATTTCCCAATCACTCAGGTTCCATTCACCAGCGCGCCCATACTTGGCCGCAAATTCATCAATGGCCTGCAAAGCGTCATAGCTGGCTTCCCATTCCATGGGAGCAAGCGCGCCCTCCGTGGACTCCGCTTTGCCCAATCCAAGCAATCGGATCGGCTGGCTCCACTGTGGTGGGAGCGATTTTTCCAATGCCGTAAAGGCGCGCTCAACCATGCCGCGATGCCACTTGAGCCGATTCCACGGCCGCAGTGCCTCGGCACGGCGTTCCGCCTTCAGTTTCTCGGCTTCCTGTGCATCAATGGCTGGGTGTTTGGGCGCGCGTGAGGTCATGCTCATGTCCTCGTTCGCAATGCGCTGATGTGCTGGACTGCTGCATGCAGGCCGCGCAATTCAGACTTCACCGCCTGACGTTCGGGCGGCGTGAACTCTTGCCATGCGCGCGTGGCCACGATGCCGAGCTGCTCATAGTCATCAGCTTGAAAGCCGCTGATGAGCAGCAAGAGCGCGCGATATTTCTCTGGCAAGGCATGCCATTCACGGCTCTCAACGTCGCTGAATCTGCCTTTGGTCACGTCCTTGACCATTTCGTCCTGTACCTTGCGCAGGCGCTTGCGGCATGCTTCCGGGGTCAGGTCGCGGTATTCCTCCCGCAGGATTGGCGCAGGGGCAGGGTGCAGCACTGCCGGCGCATTCATTCGCGCAGGCGCCAGTGAGGGGCTGGCCTTGGCCAGTGCCTCCACAAACTGCTGAATCGAGATGTGGCCCAAGTCCATAGACGCCTCAGGCAGACAGGCGCACGGCGCTCAGAAATAGCGGGTCGCCGTAATTCCGTTCGACGAATGACTGCGCCAATGCACGATTGAGCGAGGTAATCACAAACACGCGCGCCACACCTTGGCCGTCAACATGGCGCACCCGGTAACGGTTGCTGCTTGCTCTTATGCAGAGTGCTTGAAGTGCTGACATGGTGTTTCTCCAGTTTTTTGGGCGTGAAAAGGGCCGCAGGGCCAGCAAACTGGCTCTGTCAGCGGTGTGGAAAGGGGAAGCGGTTAGGGCGCTAAGTGCGCGGCGGGTCGGGCGGTATGCCTGCGAACAGGTCGCCCGTTACCGGCTCGGTGTGCTCGGGCACATGGTCTGCAGAGCGCGCAACATCCATCTGGGTACGTACCAAGTCACGGCGCACATGGGTGGATATGGGCAGGTTCACTGCCGGGTCAGGGGTGGCGCTGGGGGAGATCGTGTAGTGAATCTCCATGACTGCCTTGAACGTATGGCCGCACTCGTAGTTGGTGCAGCAATAGATGAAAGTGCGAGTCAACGCGCTGGTTTCAAAGCTGGTGCGCGAGTTGCAAGGCGACTTGCAATGCGGGCAGCGCAGGCGCGTTCTGTCGCGCGGGATGCTCTTGGGCTTGGGGTCAAGAACAAGCGGCGGCTGCTTCTTGGTGGGTGCCACGGCCTGACCGTTCGCAGTGTTACAGCCTTGCCCGGTTTGTCCCACAGCTTGAGACTCCACCACGCCCATGCTGACCTTACGCACGCCTACGCCCAGGGCAGCCTGCGCAAAACTACGATGCGCCTGCAGACCGGGCTCTGCATTGAAAGGATCGTTTTCGACCATGGGCACCTCACTCATAGCTGACAGCACCCACTGTGGGCGTGGCCACAGCGCGCTGCTGTATGCGTTGGCGGTAGATCGGCATGCCCATGCGAAACACGGCCCGCGCAAAGTTGCCGGGGCGGCGCGATTCGTTACGGGCCATTTCTTCCACATCGGCCTGCTCGGCAGGTGGCAGGCGCATGGCAATCGGCTTTTCATTGACCAGACCACTGGCGGCCTGCCAGCGGCTGCGGGCCGGCTGGGCCACATCGGCCTGCAGTGTCAGAAAGCCTTGCTCGCGGTACACGGCCAGACCTAGCAAGTAGACCATGCGCGCAAAGTTGCCCGCAGGGCGGTCCTCTGCGCGGGCCAATTGCAGCACTTCGTCCAGCTCTTGCTGGCCCAGGCGAATGGCAATGGGCTTGTCCACAGAGGCCACAGTAAGAGCGGCATGCGTGGATGTCTGCAGGTTGGCGGTGGCGGTCATGTACGATGAGAACTGAGATTTACAACGTAACAGCATCTTCGCTCACAAAAGTGAGCATGTCAATACATCATGGATGAATTTTGTGAGCCTATAGGCGAGCGAATCAAAGAAGAGCGCTTCCGTCTAGCTATGCCACAGCTTGCATTTGCAGAGGCATGCAATGTGTCGAGAGGTGCCTTGCTCAAATGGGAGAAGGGCGAAGCCACACCGAATGCCAGCGTTTTGGCACTGATGGCCGGTCTTGGCGTTGATGTGCTCTATGTGGTCACGGGACAGAGGGCCAATGCATCGGAAACAACGCTTGCGCCCGCTGAGCGTGAACTGCTGCAAGCGTGGCGTAACAGCACCTCCGAAGGCCGTGCTGCCCTGGAAGCTGTTGCGAAGCTCGCTTTTTCGTCAGAACAGAAAGAGAAATAGGTAAGAACCGACTTTCGGGCTGACGGTCCAGAGAGACTGCGGCTCACTAAAGAGGGGGAGTGCAATGCTGGTTTTAGAGAACGCCCGTTCAACGCGGCGAGGTCTTTTCACAGCCTTGGTCGCTGCTGCATTGGGATTGCTCGCAGGTTGCGCGCCGCACGACGGCAGCAGCACCGTCGAGGCAACCCAACAAGCGCCGCGTGCAGCTCAGCTGGATGAGGCGGGAATGATCGCCGCTGTTGGCCGCCCTGTGGTCAGCGAAACCCGCCTTAATGATGGCAAGGGCTATAGCTTCCTGACCGACAAGTGCGGCAAGAGCGTGTGCGGGCCGGATTTCGGCCTTGAATTCCGCCGCGGTCGTGTGAATGTGTATTGGGAGTTTTTCAGGGACGACGACGGCGAGACCTTTGAAGCAAAGAACGCCGAAAACCTGCAGTTGGCCGCTCAGGTGTTGACCTATGCGCTTGGCGAAGACTCCGCACGTCAGTTGCTGGAAAGCGCCAAGAACGGCGACCCCGTGCGCGACGGCAAGTTTGCTGGCAAGCGCGTTGGGCTGTCCACCGGCCCCACCTCAACGCTAGTGCAGATTTTTCTCTAAATAGGCGACGCTATGTTTGCGCGCTTATTCAGGGCTACCTGCGCTTGTCTTGTATTGGCTACGACCGTTGCCCAGGCGAATGCTGCCAACTATCCATGCTCAGGCCGTAAGGGCGGTGTATCGCATTGCCAGGGTGAGCTGTTTATCTGCAATGACGGCTCCGTTAGCGGCTCTAAACGCAACTGCAGCGCAGAGATGGGCGGCGGTGCCAGCCGCGCGCTGGGGCTGACGTCGCAGCCTAAGCCCACCCAATCCGCCGGCGGTGATTGCAGTTGCCGTAGCGGAAGTATTTGCACCGGGCCACGCGGTGGGCAGTATTGCTATTCGGATTCGGGGCGCAAGAGTTATGTGCGGCGATGAGGCTTAGATGAGCACTCGCCTTTTTAGTAGATTTTTCAACGCAGACCACGTCTAGAGAGGGACATATGGTTGATATTCGTAGAAATCCCCCCCCACCACCTCCCCCGCCACCTCCTCCGCCACCACCACCGGCGCCCAATGTGAACAACGATGGTGGGCGAATCGAACGAAATCATGATGTTCAGCGCAACATCGCTCCACCACCTCCGCCTAGACGATGAGGTAGCGCTCGCTATGGGTGTACCTGCAGCAAGTACGCAAGCATTGATTTGGCTTGTATTTACTGTGTTGTGAACATGGAGTCATGAACAATAAATCAATTACCCCCGCTGCAGTCGTGCATCCAAGCCCCACCGATCCCACTCCATTCGAGCGGGATCGATGGGATATTTTGCATTGGGCCAAAGTCACTTTTCGATATCACAAAAAACGGGAGTGGTTTTTTAACTTCTGTGATCTAAGCACGCAGTTTGTCTGCACTTTGGCGGGCTTGGCATTATTCGCTAAGTTTTTCGCCGAGGTATGGGTGGCAGGGGCAGTGGTCGCAGTACTGTCGATACTGGCCTTGCTGGTGCGTTACGGCGATTGTAAGCTGCGCCATATTGAGCTGGCCAAGCGGGCGCAGCAATTGATTGGTGAAATTGAAAAGCTGCCTATTGCTGATGTGGCATCGCAGAATATTGCACATTGGTCGCAAGTACGTAGCCAAATTAATAGCGATGAGCCTCCGTGTATCAAAACGCTTGTGGCTTTGTGCGAATGGGAACAGTGCGTTGAGGATGGCTGGCCTGACCACGCGCCAAAACTAAGTGCCTTCCAAAAAATACATAAACATTTTTGGTGATTATATTTTATTCCTGTCGGGTTATAAAATAAATTAAGAGACGATAATGGAATCGATACCGGTTAATGCAATTAATAAAATAGTTGAGCAATATGGAATTATTGCTGCATTAGTTGTAATTTTATCTTTTGCATCTTTGATATTTTATTCGGTGTGTAAGGCTGGATCCTCCTATTTTCTAGTTGATCGCTTATGGAGGTTATCTGGCGGATCTGATAAATTTATCAACAAAGAAATGTCCAGCCAGTGGGAGCGTGTTTCTGACTTGGAAATATATGCCTTTAAAACAAATTTGAAGATACGAAGCTTTGACGATTTTTCAGGTTTAAAGAAATGGATTGATTTCAATAAAATTCCTGAGCGAGAGTTTTTTAAAATTTCAAGATTCTTTTGTATGGAAAGCATGAGTTTTCCATATAAAAATTTTAATGCAATAAGCTGGTTATCAATCGTTGCAATCGTAGGATCTGTTTTTATAAATATGTTCCTGACGTCGTACTATCAATATAATAGTAAAGCTGCTTATCTAACTGTACGGAAAACGGAACTTGAGTTCAAATATTATAAAGATAAAGCGATAACTCACGGAATTACTTTTAATAAGACGGTGTGTGAGAATAAGGGTAATATTAAGGCAGTATTTCCTAAAGAAATTACTTTGTATGATAGGGCTGTCATATGTGATTTAATTAAGTATGATAAAGATTATAAATATCTATTATCTACAATAAATATGCAAAAAGCCTTTTCTGCTATTCTTATATTTTTTGCTTTGTGCTTATTCTTTTATTTTTCATTATTTGCGATAAGGAATAGTATTCTTCAAAACTTTATCTATAAATATATATTGTCAGGGGCGGCTACTCCAGCAGATGTAAGAAAAGAGAATAAAATTTGGCAGAAGTATTCAAGTACGACAAAAGCAATTAATGATTTGAAATTCGAGTTGCTAAAGTTAAATAAATTATCCAAGTAATTCCTTTAGCTTGGATCTGCCTCATCCCCTCCATCAACCCCTTCACTCTGCTGAGTCTCCAGCGTTAGCTGGCTGATGTAGCCGCTGTTGCTCAGGCTGTGGCGCACAGCGGTGACCATCCACACGGTTTCATCGATCTGCTTTTTCCAGCCGCTGACGATCACCGGCCGCTGGGGCATGACATCGGCACGGCCATAGGCCAGGGTGATGTCAAAGGAGTAGATGCCGCGCTGAATGCGCAGCCATTCGGCACGGGCGGCGGCCAAGGCGTCCGCCTCATTGGCATAGGTCTGGCGCAAGGTCTTGGCCCGGCCGCTGATGCCTGCCACTACGCTGGAGCGGGTGCCGCGCTTGATGTTGTTGTAGAAGGCTTTGACGCCGCTATACGAGTCACGGTCTGAGCGCGCCCAGCGGTGCTGGTCGCCTGCATCGCGGGTGATGGTGACGGGCGGCAGCTCTTTACCGCTGGGTGTGCGGGCCTTGCGTGCCTGGCTAAACAGCAGCGTGCCGTTTTTGATGTTGCACAGGCAATCCATCTGCTTTCCCAGACGGCGCAGAAAGGAGGCATCGGACTCCTGCGCTTGATCGGCGTGGCCAATCTTGCGCGCGGCAATCTCCTTATCAATGCTGACCTTGAGTTTGTTCTGCGCACCAATGCTTTGCACGATGGTGCCCACGGTGGTCTTGTGCCAGCTGCGGTCCTTGAGGGTGCGCAGCTCGTCCAGCATATTGGCCGCACGGCCGCGCAGGGTGATAGTGTCCGGGGCTCCGCTGTATTCCACGGCCTGGATGGTGTAGCTGCCCTTATCTACCAGCCCCAGGGGAAAGCCGCCCATTTCGTCTGCCGTTGGCGCCCGGTAGGGGCCGCTGCCAGGACTGAGCTGCCAGCCTATGGCCACGGTCATGGGGTCGCCGGTTTCGGGAAGCTCCACGGCGCCGTCATGGTCGCTGATGACGATTTCCACCTCATCGGCTTCCCCGTCGCGGTTGTCGGTGATGTTGAGGCTGACCAGACGCGGTGCGAAGCGGTCAGAAACATCCTGGCCCTTGACCGTCACGCGCCAGATGGGCGTGAGCTGCAGGAACAGGCGGCGGTTACTGCTGCCTGTGGTGCTGGCCGTGGGCAGGGTGGCGCGGATGTCGGAAATATCGCTCATGGCCTGCCCTTAACTCATGCTCACGGCGTCGGATGTTTCCAAGTCGCCCATTTCATCGGAGTAGCCGCCGTCACCCTCATCGTCCTGGTCGATGCGGCGTAGGGTCAGGCTGAATTCAATCTTGCGGGCCGTGCCGTCCACCTCAAAGAAGGTTTTGGTTTCCTGCATTTCGGTGATGACATAGGCGCCGTAGATGGTGCCGCTGCCCTCCACCAGTGCCCAGGCCAAGCCGGTGTTACCCATGCGGCGCAACTCGTCCAGGCTGGCGGGCTTGCCCTTGAACTCGGGGACCATGCTGCCGCTCAGGGTGATGATGTCCTCGCCATAGCCCAGGTATTGCGAGGTATCGCGCCCGCCCACAATGCTCTGGGTGGGGTGCTTCCAAGAGGTACGGCGCTGCAGCTCTTGATACGAAAGGGTATCGAGGCTGAAAACAAAGAGGCCGAGACACATTTGCATGGCGATCAATTCCAATCTGTAAAGCTGCTTTGCAGGCGTGCGGCCTTGGCGCGCTCGCGCTGCTCGATCACTCGCTCCACCTCCCTGCCTATAGCCTGCAGGTCCATGCCGGGGGCGGCGTGAATCTGGATGGTGATGGTGTCGCCATGGATCACGGGGGCAGGGCGCGCAGCTGCGGGTGCAGGGGCAGCCAGCACCGGGCGGCGATCAATCTGCACGGGGTCGGCCATGGCGGGCATTGTTGGCAGTTGCTGCGCAGAAATGGCCTGCATTTGCTTCATGACGGGCTGCAGCTGCACGGCCTGAGCAGGTACAGGCGGCAGCTTCTGCAGCGCTGGCAGCATCGGCTTTGCGGCGGGCGGCAGCGCCTGGTCCGCAGCGGCCTGCAGTTGCACGACATGAGCAGGCACAGGCGGCAGCTTTTGCAGCATGGGCAGCAGCGGCTGCGCGGCGGGTGGCAGAGCCTGTGCCACAGCGGGCTGCAGCTGCACGACCTGGGCAGGCACGGGCGGCAATGCCTGCAGCTGCACTACCTGGGCGGGCACAGGCGGCAGCGCCTGCAGTGTGGGCAGCAGCGGCTGCGCAGCGGGTGGCAGCGCTGGTGCGGCAGTGGTCTGCAGCTGTACGACCTGGGCGGGCACGGGCGGCAACGTCTGCAGATCGGGCAGCAGTGGTTGTGCGGCGGGTGGCAGCGCCGGGGCCACAGCAGTCTGCAGCTGCACGGCCTGGGCAGGCACGGGCGGCAGCTTCTGCAGCGTGGGCAGCAGCGGCTGCTCAGCGGGTGGCAGTGCCGCGGCCGCAGTGGGCCGCAGCTGTACGGCCTGGGCGGGCACGGGCGGCAGCTTCCGCAGCGTGGGCAGCAGTGGCTGTGCGGCGGGTGGCAGCGCTGGGGCGGCAGCGGTCTGCAACTGCACGACTTGGGCGGGCATATCGACCTGCGGCACGGGCATTATGGGCGCGGCCATGGTTGGAGCGGCCAGCGTGACCCCTGTTGCCATGGCCATGGCCGCAGCAGACTTGCGCACCATGCCCAAGGTGCGGTCAATACCAATGGCTGCACCTTCGCCCACGTTGACGCCTGCCGCCATGAAAACGCGGCTAGGGCTGTGAATGCCCAGCTTTTCCTTGAACCAGCCAATAGCCGAATCTGCAGCACCGCCCACTGCATCGCGCACCATGGCCAGCTTGCTGGTGATGCCGTTGACCAGCCCCTGGATGATGTTGGCTCCGAACTCGCTGAATTTGGTGGGCAGCTCAAGGCCAAAGTAGCTCATGACGCCAGCAAAGGCCTGATAGAACAGACCCAGCGGGCTCCAATTGACGATGGCCGTGCTGATGGTTTGCAGCACTGCAGGGAAAGAGCCGCCCAGCTGCTGCCAGACCGTGCTGGCGGTACTGACCATTGCGGCCCACATCTGGCCAAGCATGGATGCAATGCCACTCCACACGGCAGAGGCCGTGTCTTTGATGCCTTGCCACATGCCAGAGAAGAAGCTCGGCAGACCCGCCCAGATGGACTGCGCCGTGCTGACTGAGCTGGACCACAGGCCGGAAAGACTGGCTTTGATGGATGTCCAGGCCGCCGCGGCTTGAGTCTTGACGTTGCCCCAGACCCCGGAGAAGAAGCCAGAAATGGCGCTCCAGTTTTTATAGATCAGGTAGGCCGCGCCTGCGATGGCCGCGATGGCCAGCACAAACCAGCCCACAGGCGTGGTCAGGAGTGCCACGCCCAGCTTGACGATGACGCCCATGGTTGCACGCAAGGCCACCATGAGGCCAGAGAACAGGGCGCCGGTGAGCTTGCTCACCCAACCCGTCAGCGCACTGATGCCCGCGCTCAGCATAGGCACCTTGATGCCGATCATGCCGAACAGAAAGCGCATCAGCATGAACTTGCCTGCGATCAAGGCCAATGGAATCAGCAGAGTGCCCAGCACGACCATCAGGCCGGCCAGCACGGCCATGGTGCGAGCAATGCCGGCAGTCAAGGCTGGGTGTTGCTTGATCCAGCCGCCCACGCTGCTGGTGATGTCGCCAATAGCCTTAATCACATCCTTGGCGTCGTCCTTGATGGTGTCGCCAATGTCTGCCATGACATTGGTGAACCCGCCCTGGGCGGCTTCCATGACGTTGCTCAGCGTGCCTAGCTGCTCATTGACGCGCTGCTGCAGGCTGGCCTGGGCGTCCATCTTGGCCACGGTTTCCTTGTAGCCTTCGTAGCCCTTGGCCATGAAGTTGCGCAGCACCTGCAGATTCTGGGCATCCGTACCGAACAGCTCCGACAGCACTTCATTCTTGAGAATGTCGTTTTCACCCAGAGCCTTGAGCTTGTCCAGCTGAGCGAACAGGTTTTCGATGCCCGCAAACTTCCCCTGCTTGTCTGCAAATTTCAGTTTGATGCCCCGCTTGGCCAACATGTCGTTGGTCTTTTTGAGCTTCTTGCTGTCGAGTCCAGCGGCGAACACTTTGTCGATGGCGTTGCCAGCGCTGCCGCCGTCCGTCATGCCTGCCTGATTCATCATCACCAGCAAGGGGGAAAGCGTCTTGTAGGCTTCCTGCCCCTTTTGCCGAATCAAGGACATGGCTCCCGCCATCTTGGTGATGCCAGCCAACTGGTAATTCTGGTCGGCCCCGAGGTAGGCATTCTTTTGCAGTACATCCATCAGGCCGAGCATTTCGCCCTCGGTGGCCTGGGTGGCGTCCTGCATCTTGGCAGCAAATGCAGCCGCCCCTGTGACGGGCATTTTCAGCTGGACACCCAGCAGGGCAGCGGCTTCGCCCGTACCGCCCAGGATGGCCTGCGCAGAGATGCCTTCCTTGCGCAGCACAGTCATCATCTCGATGAAGTCAGCGGTTGTACCGGGCAGGCGGTCCCCCAGGCGCTTGGCCAGGGCATCGATCTGCGCGAACTCGGCCTGGACGCTGCCATCCGATTGCATCATGGCCGCCCGCAGCTGGGTCGATGCATCTTCCTGTTGGGAGAACGCGCCCAGCGTGGCCTGCACCGGCTTGGCCAGGGTGCGGCCCTCGGCCACCATGCCCACGCCCAGACCAACGGCCATGCCTGCGTGCATCATTGACTTGGCGTGATTCGCCTTGAGCGCGGCCAGCTTGTCCTGCTGGGCCTTGAGCCCCGCAAGCGCTTGCTTCTGGCGGTCCATAGCAGCAGTGGCGGCCTCGATCTGGACTTTCTGATTGCGGGACTGCTGACCCAGGCGTTCGGTGCTGATGCCTGCGCGCTCCAGCCGCTGCTGGTAGCCCTGCAACCGTTCCTTGCCGTTGTCGATCTTGCCGCTGAGCTGGGCAATGCCCGCCTCAGTGGTCTTGATCTGGGTGCGGTATTTGCTCAGCGTGGAGTTGGAGCGCTCATAGGCAGTCTGACTGCTGAGCAGCCGGATGCGGGCCATCTCCAGCTGGCGGCTGAATTCGGGGGTAGCGGTGGCGCCGTCCTGCAGCGCCTTGGTGAGCTTGCTGTGAGACTCGCGCGCGGTCTTGAGCGATGCGGTAATGTTCTTGTGCCGCTCGCGGTGCTCCACAAGGCTGGCATTGCTGCCGGCCAGCTTGGTCTGCAGGTCTTGCAGGTCGCGTTGCTGGCCACGCAGTTGAACGCGGGTCTTGCGCAGGCCATCAATGTCTTGCTGGGCTTTTTCGAGGTCGCGCAACTGGTCGCGGGTGGACTTGAGCGCGGCGGCGGCATCCTTGCTGCCGGACTGAATGCCGCGCAGCGGCGCAAGCACTCTATCGCGCAGCTCCAGAATGAGCCGCAGGCGGGTGTCAGACATGGGCACCCCCTTGCGCCAGGGCGCGGGAGTGCAGGGGGGCGGCTAGTCTTTTTCGGCCAGCAGGCGCTCGATTTCGCGGGCCTGGGCGCGGTCGTCCTTGGCGCTGGTGTGCGCCCAAAGGCCAGTGGCAGCCATGATGGGCGCCAGGGCAAAGCCCAGCACGACCAGGGCGGCCAGTGCAAACAGCGCAATGAGGAAGAGGTCGGCAAACATGGCCCATATATTACACACCCTGATGTTGGGCGCGAATGCGGGCTCGTTCACGCCATTCCATGAGGTCGGCCAGCGTCATGTCCTCCACGTCCGCCGGCCGCCAATGAAAGACCATGGCCAAGTCGGCCATGGCGTCCTCTACGCTGTCAGGTATTCCGCGCGGATACTCTTGCGGGCGAAAAAACTAGCCACCTTCATGCTCAGCTCGGCAAGGTCGGCCGGGTCGAGCTGGGCCACCTCATGCTGCAGCAGGGTGGGGGTGGTGATACGTGGCAGCAGCATCTGCACAGAGCCCACATCCAGATTGAGCAGCTCGCCCAGCTTGATGCCACGCAGTTGGCCGGCCAGTGGCTTGCGCAGGGTGATGGCCGTGACTTCGGTGTCGCCGCGCTTGATGGGGTAGTCCAGTGTGACAACTTCCACGCCTTCGACCACGGGAGTGGCGCCTGCGCTCAGGTCCTTGGTTTCGTTTTCGTTCATGGTGATGTGCTCTCAGAAAAAGGGAATTGCAGGGCGCTCGATCACATACCGATAGCGCGGCGGATTTTGGAAAGAACGTCCTGGCCATCGACGTTGAAGACTAGGCCGGGCATGTCGATCTCGATCACATCGCGGCCGTCCACGGTCAGCTTGTAGTAACTGACGCTGATGGTGTGGGTGTGCTCGGTGTCGTCGCCCGCCTTGGCGTCGCCGGGGTCGATTTCGCGGACGCGGCCGCTGACCAGAATTTCCACGGCCGTGACCACGGCAGTGCCGTCGTCTTCATAGGCGCCCGCAAAGCGCCACTGATTGGCGTTGTGGGTCTTGCCACCGAATGCGCGGTAGCCGTCCAGCAGAAAGCCGCCAGCCTTAAAAGCCAGCTCCAGCTTTTCCAGGCCGAGGTCCACCTCGATGGGGCCATGCATGCCGCCGCCGCGCCACTCTTCGACTTTGCGGGTGAGCTTGGGCACGGTCACGCTGTCGATCTGGGCGCGCCACACGTTGCCGTCGCCAAAGAGGTTGAAGTTTTTGAGTTTGGAAGGCAGTGCCATTGATTGGTGCTCCTATGGTTTCAGGCTCAGGCCTGGATGGCAGCCGCGAACTCGGCCAGGAAGTCGTCCGTAATGGATTGCTCAAAGATGAGGTTTTCCAGCGGCGGCACGGGCGTGTAGCGGTAGCTGATGAGCAGGCGGCCGGCTGCAAGGTCTTCCTTGCTGTTGCGGTCGGGGTCAAAGTAGGCCTCGGCGCCGATCAGGTAGCCACCGCCCACGAGTTCGCGGAAGCGGCTATTGATGTAGCCCAGCATGTCGCGCACAAGGCTGGGGTGCATGGGCTTGTCCACGAACACAAAATGCGCGTCGGCAATCGTGTCCGCCAGAACTTGGGCCGTGCGGGTGTAGTTTTCAAAAGAGAACTTGCCGCCTTTCTCTTCGCAGGTACGCGAGCCCCAGAAGCGGTAGCCGCTGCGGCGGATGATTGTGGTGACTTCCAGGGCATTGAGGTATCCCGCATCGCTGGCCGGGTTCTGCAGGTCGAAGAACACGGGCACGGTGATGCCCTCGGGGCCGTTGATGACGGCATTGCTGATGTTCTTGTGCCAGCCCACTTCCTGGTCCAGCTTGGCGCGCAGACCCAGGGCATAGGCGGGCGCGGCAAGGGTGACGGCAGCGCCTGTGCCCTCGGCGCCGCCTGTGCTGTCCCAGGCCATGAAGTTGGGCCACAACACCATGACTTCACGCTGGCCGAATTCCTCGCGGTAGGTGGTGGCCTCTTCCTTGGTCTTGGCATAGCCGCCCGTGGCATCGCGCGCCGCCACATAGGTGAAGGCGCGCAGGGACTGCGCAGCGCTGGCCAGGGCATTGGCCACGGCCTTGGTGTCCAGCTCGGGGGCACCGATGATGCGGGGCTTCACGCCCAGCTCGGATTCCGCCGCCAGCAGTGCCTGGATGCCTGTGCGCTGGCCGGTGGCGGTCACGGTGCCGATGACGTTGGTGGTAGTGGCTGCAATGTCGGCGCCTTCTTCCACACGCACCACGATGGTCAGGGCGCGCGATTGGCCGCTGATGGCCGTCAGCGCTTTGGCCAGGGTGCCGCCCTTGCCAGCCTTGCCAATGCCGCCTGCCGGGTTGGTGAGCAGCACAGGGGTGTTGATGGGGAATGCTTCGTCATCGGCATCCGGGGCCGTGGCCACCAGACCGATGACGGCAGTGGATACAACGCGGATAGCCGCGCCTGCGCCCGTAGTCTCGATGACACGGACGCCATGGTGATATTCAGTTGCAGCCATGTGGCTTCCTTTGAATGAGGGGATGGAAGGGAGTGATGGCGCTCAGGCCGCCGCAGAGTCGGCAGCGGTGGCTTGACCCTTGCCGCGCTTGGGCTTGGTCTTGTCCTGGTCTTCGGCGGCGGCTTGATCGGTGCTCGCGCTGGCAGGCTGTTCAACAGCCTCTGCGCCTTGGGTATTGGCCTGGACTTGCACCTGGGCCTGCAGCTCATTGAGCAGAGGGGCCACTTGCTTGAAAGGACGATCAGCCACGCAATCGAGGATGAAATGGGCGGCTTCTTGCGTGACGGTCAGCGTCACGATATTGGGATTTGTCGATTGAGACATGGGCTTTGCATAGGGGGTGGGTTGCTGGTCCCCTATGGTTGCGCCGGGTGCCCGAATGAGCCAGCGCGGCCCGTTGTGGCGGTGACTTGCACGTAACTGGCCCGCACCCTGGGCCTGATTTCGCTACACCGCCACGCTTTTAGCGTAGGTAAACATCTCGTCTAGGTCAGCTTCCGAGAGCTGCAGCAGTTGGGCCATGGTTTGCATGGCCGGGCTGCCTCGTTCCCAGGTCGTGGCGCGCTGGTATCCGATTTTTACGGTGTAGCGCTGCACCTCGTCCGGGATGCTGGCGATTTTTGCCAGCACATCGTCCTCTGTAATGCGCTTGATGGCAAAGAGTGCAACCAGACCCTGCGCAGGCGTGCAAGTTGTGGGCGCCGCCTTGGGCTGCTCTGGAGTTGTCGGCGTGGTTTCGGGCTTGACGATTTCCCAGCCTGTGGCCACACGCCGCACCCGCTCGCCTTCGCCCGGCTTAAACGTTGGCGGCGCATCCTCATATGCGTTGCGCGGGATGTGGAAGACGCCCGGCTCCTCCGGGCTTTCGTCCGCTGTGGTGATGCCTACAAACCATCCATCGTCATTGCACTGAAAAACAATCTTTTCTTTCATATCTGCCTCACAGGTACTTAATCAGGCCCATAAAAGCCACGTTTCGCGGGCGCGTTTCAGATCCATAGCGTCCCTCGGATGCAAGTCCGCTGGCGTATGGCCATGTACGTGCGGGTTCTGGCGGGTTATCCGCTGGATTAGCGTTTGAGCCTCCAGCGGTGTAAATCCAAAGATCATCCCGAATGCCCCATCCCGTACCGTCTGGACCCGCTGGCGAGCTGGTTGGCAGGTTGTGCTGGTGGGTTTGCACAGTGTCCACCTGGGCAGACCCGAGAACACGGCTCGCATCAATTCCGCGTCCGTCATCCCAGAAGCGTGGGAACTCACCACGGGTTTCAGGCACGTTGAATGTGGTCGATCCATCGCCCGCCCCGAATTGCGTGCCAATCACCGCGAACAGTTTTGCGTATGCTGTGCGGCTGACTGCTGCGCCGTTGGTTTTCAGGCACCCCGCAGGCACGGTAGAACCGGCATACATGAAGATCGACCCGGTGGGCATGTGGTCGCTGATCGTGTCCACAAGACCCTTGGGGGTCACGGAGCGAGTGGTATCAGTACCCGCCTTTGCCTCAGCTACTGTTGCCAGCTCGCTTACACCGCTTACGGTTTCAGTCGCTGCCGCCAGCGCATGCGTGTGGCTGGTGGTCGTGACTGCATTGGCTGTTGTGCCGCTCAGTGTGGCGGGCGTGCCCAATGTCAGCGTGCGGTCTGCCGTGAGGTTTCCGCCGCCCGTCAGACCATTGCCTGCCACGATGTTGCGCGCAGCCAGGGCGCCGTCCGTGATGCCGTAGCCCGCCAGCGTGGTGGGCTTGCCGGTAACGCTGCCCCAGGCCGGGGTGACGGTCACGGTGCCTGCCGCCGTCAGACGCCCCTGGGCATCGACGGTGAAGGTGGGCGCCGCAGTGGCGCTGCCGTAGCTGCCGGCTGTCACTGTCGTGTTGGCCAGGGCAATGGTGCGGTCTGCGGTGAGGTTGCCGCCACCACTCAGACCCGTGCCCGTGTTGATGGCGCGGGCGGCCAGGGCGCCGTCCGTGATGCCGTAGCCTGCCAAGGTGGTGGGCTTGCCGGTGACGCTGCCCCAGGCCGGGGTGACGGTCACGGTGCCAGCCGCCGTCAGCCGCCCCTGGGCATCGACGGTGAAGGTGGGTGCCGCCGTGGCGCTGCCGTAGCTGCCCGCCGTCACTGCCGTGTTGGCCAGGGCAATGGTGCGGTCTGCGGTGAGGTTGCCGCCACCACTCAGACCCGTGCCTGCAGTGATGGTGCGGGCGGCCAGGGCGCCGTCCGTGATGCCGTAGCCCGCCAAGGTGGTGGGCTTACCGGTGACGCTCGCCCAGGCCGGGGTGACGGTCACGCTGCCGGCAGCCGTCAAGCGCCCCTGGGCATCGACGGTGAAGGTGGACATAGCCGTGGCGCTGCCGTAGCTGCCTGCCGCCACTGTGGTGTTGGCCAGCGCAATGGTGCGATTGACCGAGAGGTCGCCGCCGCCTGTCAGACCCGTGCCTGTGGCGATGGTGCGCTCATCGGTCAGGCTCTTGCGCCATGCACTCCAGCCCGTGTTGTAGCGCGAGCGGGTCCACTGGTCGCCGTTGTTGTAGTGGGTATAGGTTTGGGTGCTGATGGATGCGCCGTCCCCGATGACCAGCAGCGTGCCAGCGGCAGCCACCGGGTAATTGGCGCCGCCCGTGGCGTTGGCATTGGTGCTTTGCGTGTAGATGCCTCGGGCCGTCACCGTATTGAGGTCCACACCGTTGCCCAGGGCCGATGCCATGGTGACGAAAGCGCCGTCACCCAGGTCTGCCACGCTCAGGTTGACCTGATGGGTGTGGCTGGTAGCCGTGGCCGCATTGGTGGTGGCACCCGTCAGCGTGCTGGGGGTTCCCAGGGTTAGCGTGCGGTCTGCCGTGAGGTTGCCGCCGCCCGTCAGACCATTGCCCGCCACGATGTTGCGTGCAGCCAGGGCACCGTCCGTAATGCCGTAGCCCGCCAGCGTGGTGGGCTTGCCGGTGATGCTGCCCCAGGCCGGGGTGACGGTCACGGTGCCGGCCGCCGTCAGCCGCCCCTGGGCATCGACGGTGAAGGTGGGCGCCGCCGTGGCGTTGCCGTAGCTGCCCGCCGTCACTGCTGTGTTGGCCAGGGTAATGGTGCGGTTCGCGGTCAGATTGCCGCCGCCCGTCAGGCCTGTGCCTGCCGTAATGGTGCGAGCGGCTAGAGCCGCATCCGTGATGCCGTAGCCCGCCAGCGTGGTGGGCTTGCCGGTGACACTGCCCCAGGCCGGGGTGACGGTGACGCTACCGGCAGCCGTCAGCCGCCCCTGGGCATCGACGGTGAAGGTGGGCGCTGTCGTAGCGCTACCGTAGCTGCCCGCCGCCACTGCCGTGTTGGCCAGGGCAATGGTGCGATTGTCCGAGAGGTCGCCGCCGCCCGTCAGGCCGGTGCCTGTGGCTATGGTGCGCTCATCTGTCAGGCTCTTGCGCCATACGCTCCAGTTCGCGTTCAGGCGGGAACGTGTCCATTGGCTGCCGTTGTAGTAGTGGGTATAGGTTTGCGTGCTGATGGATGCACCGTCCCCAATGACCAGCAGGGTGCCAGCCTCTGGCGCGGGGTAATTGCTGCCGCCTACGGCGTTGGCATTGGCGCTTTGCGTGTAGATGCCTCGGGCTGTCACCGTATTGAGGTCCACACCGTTGCCCAGGGCCGATGCCATGGTGACGGCAGCGCCGTCGCCCAAGTCCGCCACGTTCAGGCTGACCAGATGGGTGTGACTGGTGGCCGTGGCTGCATTGGTAGTGGCACCCGTCAGCGTGCTGGGGGTTCCCAGGGTCAGCGTGCGGTCTGCCGTGAGGTTGCCGCCGCCCGTCAGACCATTGCCTGCCACGATGTTGCGCGCAGCCAGGGCGCCGTCCGTGATGCCGTAACCCGCCAGCGTGGAGGGCTTGCCGGTAACGCTGCCCCAGGCCGGGGTGACGGTCACGGTGCCTGCCGCCGTCAGCCGCCCCTGGGCATCGACGGTGAAGGTGGGCGCCGCAGTGGCGCTGCCGTAGCTGCCGGCTGTCACTGCCGTGTTGGCCAGGGTGATGGTGCGATTGGCGGCAAGGCTGCCACCGCCCGTAAGGCCCACGCCTGCCGTGATGACCGTGGCAGCCAAGGCCCGCGCGTTGAACAGTGTCTTGACGCTGGCCGCCGTGAGAGCGCGCACGGCATCTGCCAGCCCGTTGGCCTCGGCTTCGGTGGCTAGCTCCACCACGCCCTGGCGGTCAGTGGTCGCCGGCGGGTTGATGAAATTGGTTTCCCCGAACTGCAGGGTGCTGATGTTGACGGAGCCGTCCAGCACGCGCAGATCGGTGGACAGCAGGAAGATGGACGCGGCCGACTTTTCGAGAATCACGGCCGCCTGGCTGTAGGTGCCCAGCAGCACGCCGTTATCGAGGTACAGGCCCAGGCCGCGCACGGTATAGGTCTGGTTGCCATCGTCGCGGATGGTGACGTGGATGGTGTCCTTTGCCACCACATCCCCGGCAATTGTGGTGATGCGCTTGATTTCGTTGGGGATGGTGGTTAGCGCTTCGGTGGGCGTGAAGGCGGTGGCAGTCACGCCGACGCTGACCAAGGTGCGCGCCAAGGTCCCATTCTTGGCGGCGTTCACAAGCGCCTGCCGCCCTGCGGTGGTGAGTTTGAAGATGATGGCCATAGGGTGCGGTTGAGGTTGCCTTGGGGTCAGCCCACATCCATGTCAAGCCGCGTGTATGCCACCGGCCTGCCCACACATGCGAGCTGGATAGATGCCTGGGCGTTGAGCCCCTGGATGAAGGTGAAATGGGAGCGCAGCGGCTTGACGCGCGAGACTTCGGCCATAACGTCCTGCACGAATGCGGCGCTGGCCTGCTCGCCGTCCTGGCCGGTCATGGTGAATACCAGTTCAAAGGTATGCGGCGTGCCTTTGGGCGCGGTCTGCCACCATTCGCGGATGCTGATGGCGCCGCCGAAGCTGGCCACGGTGTCGCGCACGCTCTTGAGGGTGCCGCGTTGCCGCTGGACCTGAATGGCATTGCGGACCAGAGCCCGTTTGATGGCCTCGGGCCACTCGCTGCGCCATGCCTCCACACCCATGGCCCAGGCGAGCCAGGGCAGAAACTCCAGAGGGCATGTGTCGGGGTTCCACAGGGCGCGGTGCGGCTGGTCGATGGCATCAAGGTGCTTGACCATGACCGACTCGGCCGCTCGGTCCAGCGGCGTGGCGTTGGGTGGGAGCAGGGAATCAGCCAACGATGCCCCCGTGCGTCACGTTGATGGCGGTACACCAGCTGGCCTGCGTTTCGCCCACAACCACATCCGCGGTCGGGCTGGTCAGCTCCACACGGTCCACGCCCTCGATGTGCAGGGCGGCATAGATGCCGGACAGGGTGGGGCGCCGGCCGATGCGGTGCATTGATTCGGCATAGGCCGCCACGCGCTGCTGAGCGGTGGTCAGTACGCTGGACGAGTCCGGCCCCGGCAAGGTGTAAATCTTGGCGGCAATCTGGTAGTTGACGATGGTGGCCGCCTGGACGATCACCTCATCCGTGAGCGGGCGGATGTCGTCCGCATTGACTGCGGCCGACACGGCATTGAGCAGGGCTTGACTCGGCACGCCGCTACCCACACGGGAGAGCACAGAAACCACGACACGGCCCGGCGTGGGGCTGGTGGCCGCCGCGTCCAAGACTTGACCGTCTGCGGTCTTGGCATGGAAGACATAAGCCCCCACAGGCCCGGCCACACTGTAGCCGCGCGGGGCCAACTGGATGCGGGCGCGGAATGTGTCGTCATCCTCATAGACGGCCGCCACGGGCGGAATGGCCGCAGGCTGGGCGGGGACGATGACAAGGCGCACGACGCCAAAGATGGCGGCAAGCTGGTCCAGGTCGCTGCCGCGCGAATAGGCCAGCATGACGGCGTGCGCGCTGTCGTTTCTGTCGCTGTGCTCGATCACTAGCTGCATTGCCAGGCGCTCCAGCCATTTGGTCAATGGCTCGGACTCCAGGGCCAGGGTGTCGCTGACGGCAGAGCGGGCCTCGGCGGGCATGGCCGCCACGAGGTCAGCCTTGAGCGCAGAAAGAATGGTTTCAAACACCGGCACCACCACCACGGCAGGCGCCGGCAGCTTGCTCATGTCAATGATTTGGGCATTGCTCATGTGCTGGCACCTTGGGCGGGTTGGATGGTCACGGCTTGGCTGCGTGTGGACGCTTGCCCACGATCCTGGCGCTCCAGTTGCAGCACGGCCCGGCCGCTGGCGTCAAAGCCGAGAAATGCACGGCGCAGGCGCGTGCGGGGCTCGTGTTTCATGATGGCCTGCGCTGTGGCCGCTTGCAGCCGCAGGATGTTGGCGGGCGTCATTGGCTGGTCGATGAGCTGCGGGATGAAGCTGCCATAGCCCCGGCGCATGACGCGCGAGCCGATGGGCGTGGTGAGAATGTCCGTGATGGACTGGCTGATGTGCGCCGCGTAGTCGATGCTGCGGCCGGTGTTGACGTTCATCATGCTGCGCCCCCGATAGGCGCGCTGGTGTTGCCACTGCCCGGATACACCCCGCCATGGGGGTGGGTGCGCAGGCTTACGCCGTCGGCAATCACATCCTGGGTCGTGCGCAGCGTGCCCTGGATTTCGGCCGCACCGTTGGCGCCCTCGGCGGTCCCACTGCCGCGCATGCCGCCCTGATAAGTCAAAGAGCCTTTGACGAGACAGTGGCCGGTCATGGTGACTTGTGGGCTGTCGATGGTGACGCTATCCGGTGCCACTAGCTTGGCCGTACCGCCACCGGGCAGCGCGGCCACGAGAGCATGGGCCGCGTGGTCGTACTCGATCACGGCGCCGTCCGGGTATTTGGTGATGGTCTTATTGGGGTCGCTGCTGGGCGCTGGCTTGCCGGTGCTGTTGAGCCCGACGATGACCACGGCCGCGCCCAGGTCGCCGCTGGGGGACAGCACGGTGGCTTGTTCGCCCACAGTGGGCGGGTTCCATGTGGTGGTGCCGCCTGCACGGGCCTCGTGATAGGGGCGCCAGTCCGTGACCAGCTCGCCCAGGGAGACACGCACAAGCGCAGGTTTGCCAGAGCCGCCGTGGTCCACGGAATGGATGGTCCCCACGCGGATCATGTTGTGCAGCAAGCGCTGCATATCGCCAATGGCGAGGGCCGGATCAGAATTCATGCGCCGACTGTGCCTACCCGAGCGCGCGAGCGCGAGCGTAGGGTGGTGTGGTCGCGATGAAGACGCACGTCTAAATCAGTTCATGATTTGAGAAAGAACATAAGGGTGAGGGATTGATACCTACCCGCACTACTTTCAAGATGAACGTCCTCAATTCTTTTGAACTGGTGCTATTTACCCGATGCTTCCGTTCGTATGTTTTTACGTCAAATCTATGCTGAATTGGTTGTGACTACGGTGCGGTATCGTTGGTCCAAAACAGCATTGTCTTATTTGGATGTGCTACAGAAATCGACGGCTGCATTACAAATATCTGCAATGGATTTTTAATAGAAAAAATACTTCATTTTTCAGTCATAATTTGAAATACATGAATTTCCATTAGAGGAGGAAGCTTCTAATTTTGGGCTAATTGGCTGTTCGAAAAAACACAATCCGGTGAACAGAGCCTTCTTAAGATTTCAATCTCTTGATGCTAAGGATGCAAAAGTCGACGTGAAGTGCCTCTTCGGAAACTGCACAGGGTTCATTAGCAGAGGTCAATGAAGTAATCATCACGAGACATGATCTTCCTGTAAATTCTCCACTGCGAGGTTCAAACTCCTTAAGATGTAGATGATCACCTACATGGTAGCCTCGATCATCGCGTCGCAGTTCGTGAGTTCGTTCCCCAGATGCAATTGGGTTGAAGAATTTAGGCCAACTTTTAACAATATGGGTTTTCATGGCGCAAACGAAGCCTGTATAGGCGAGAAATCAGAGTAATCAAAATTTAGCTGTAGCGGACTCTGCAGTTGAGGAGGTTCGAAATCTTCAACTAAACTAATGACTCCTTTAACGGAATCTGGTAGACGTTTAGGTGAATTAATCGCATTGGCGAGTTCTGCTAAAGGGACGTTCTTCACTCTGTCGACAGGGGAAATCGCTAACCGAGCAAGCGCTTTAATAAATGAGTTAGTCATACTAACAACGTTATTTAATATCTTGTCATCAACAAAAAAATCTTTATCGGTACTATCAATGTAAAGCACTCCAAAAACAGGAGATGGTAGTGTATAAGCCAATTTATCTTCAGGCTCCAGAAGAGGAATGGCAAGTACAAAGCTCACTTCTTTCGACATTTTTCGAGACGCTTCTTTAAGTCGAACCTTTCCCATAGCGGTGTTTAATCTTGCTGCAGAGACCCCTTTAACAGATCTAACAATGCGGCGGCACGTATATGCTTGTCCAATCGTGCCATTAAGGGCAGGAAAGGTACGACCAGCGGCGCTTACTGTTCCCCGTGCATCAGTAGTCCCTTCATAGTCGCAAGCCTGCTGCAACAACTCTTCACCGTTGAAAACCATTGCACGATGTAGTGTCACCCGCAAGCGCTTGCTTGATGCATGGTTTGTCAGAAGCAAACCTGCAATAGCAGCACAGAATGCGGTTGCAAGCATTTCGGTCGGACCTGGCAAGTACTCACGTCTCCAATGGGAACGTTTGCTATCGTCGATTCGCTCAGTATTTTTGGTGGGGCCTGGATAGTCAAAATAGCCGCCCGGCCATCGCGCTTCATCTGTCTGTGAGAATGGATCCGGACGAGCGCCTCCGCGCCGCGTTTCGATTGCCTTATAGAGCCCTTCCGACAGCATATCTTTCAGAAGTGAGTCTCGAAGAGTTCCATGTCGCCTGATGATTCTGTTTTCGGATATTTGATGTTGGGAAACCAATATTTTTTCGGCTTGATTCGATGGAACAAAACCCCCGCACTTGTAAAGCAGAAATACCAATAGCTTGTTCTGAAATGAAATCCTGGATGTAGATGGATCGAACAGTTGCGATAGCTTGCGTACCTCAAGTCGAAGAATTACATCGGTGTCACGGCGTAGGCGTCGGCGCAATTTGTCTAGTGCTAAATAGAACTCTTCGCTTATTGTCGGTTCATACTCCATTTTTTCTAAATCAGAAAACAGCCCGGTTTTATGAGGGCTTTCTGCATAAACTTTATGAAGACGTTGGACGTATTCCAGTAGTTTCCCGTGTCCGGCAAATATTTCGTCAAGAATTCGATCTTGCCGATACTGAGAAATTCGCGCGCGTAATAAATCAATCATTGCGCCATCACCCTGACCTGAGACTAGGTAGGTGCGTCGCGGCTCGTCTAAGCTTGGTTGACCATGAGTTTCATTTCGCCAGTAAGATAGAACTCCATCCTTTTCTAACCCGAATCCCACAGTTAGAACGACAGCATCGAAGTTTTTCGAATTGCCAACACTAAGGCTCTCCAACCCTCCAAGCGTTGTTCCGTCTAACGGGCAGCGTTTTTCCCCGACCCACTCGATAGTCAAGCAGGTGTCATTTGTAGTCGATTCATGGATCTGTAGGTGCCGAGCATTGCAATAAAGCGTAATGCTATCGTCAGAAAATTCTTTACTTGTATTGCGCCATTGCGAAAGAACCTGAACTACCACATCTGATGCACGCGATGCAGTCCAGTTCAATACTGGGAGCATTGCCGCGATTGATTGACTTCCTGTTCGGGGCCAATCATATATCCGAGGATGAAGCCAGCGAGAGTCACTCCCTTGTTGAAGGGGTAATAAGGTGTCTCGCTGCTCGAATAATGTAATGTGCGCGTTAACATTTTTCTTGAGAAGCGCTGCAGCTAGCGTCAACCCTGCAAACCCCGCCCCAACGATAGCGATATTCTTCTTTATATCAGAAGCACTTTCGCCTGGTATAACTGCTTCTATCAATTCTGATTCCACTAGCGACCACGCCATATTTAAGGACCGTGTCTGCTGACTGAAGACGGTTACCCCTGTGTCGAATGTGCCTACCAAATAAAGGGATGTGCCTTCAACACGAAAAGTTTTAATCAGTTCCCCGCCTTTATGCTTGCTAGTGGTATTCAAGTCAAACTCCATTGTGCATATTCAGAAAGCGGGCTAGATCCGCAGACGAAAAGTCGTCGTCCACGACTAAGGTGCGTTCCGGAGGCAAATCTTCCACGATTTCTTCAATTTTCTGACAGGCGGTCTGAACGAAGGGTTTAAAGCTCGCTTCGCTCCTACGGCTTCGGCGCTCCAGCCTCTCAATAATTGTGTCGGGGCTCTGGCGCAGAAACAGATATGCGGCTGGAGGGCCAATGCGTAGCATTAGCGCTTCATAGACTGACTTATAGGCGTTGAAATCGACATCAAGTCGCTGCGATGCCCACAATAGATCAGTAGGGAACGACCAGTCGCAGATGGCAACTCCCGCTTCTGGAGCGGTTGTCACAAGATGAGCGTGCTGAATCAAAAAGGACAGATCGTATCCTAGGTAGCCGAGTGACCGAATTGCTCTCTCATCGCCCCAAAATGCATTACGGTCATGTTCCTCACCCAGTACATGCTGATCAGACGCAGCGATGTGCTTGGCCAGCGTAGTCTTCCCTGCGCCAAATACCGCAATAATTTCAACGCGCGCTTTGGGCAGCGAATGTTCAAGTTCAGGGACAGATAAGGTAAGCATGTGACGTAGCCAGAAAATTGGACGTATTCTCGCCTGCTAATCAGCTTGGTGGCGCATATGAGATTCCAGACCCTATAAAAGATATCAAAGCTTGGCCGTGGATCTGCAGCCAATTTCAAGTTGCCTGCTTAAGCAGGATGTCCTCTATGTCCTTGATTTCCTGCTGCGTGTAGCCCAGCAGCTTGCGGCTCGCATACTTCACCACAGGGCTGTTGCGGTCGCGGCGGTCTACCTTGTCGCGCAGGCCGTAGTGATGGACGCGGGCCACGTAGGACACGCGGGGATTCATGGCCACGCTGGCCATGTCTGCAGTGGCTTTGCGCTGCAGGTTGCGAGCCTTGCGCAGCCCCATGAACATTTGCCCACGAATGGCGCCCTGGCGCTTGGCCAGCTGCTCGCGCGGGCGGCGTGGCTCATATGGGGAGCCGTCCGGGTTGCGCTGGTCAGCAATGCGCTGGGCTTGGCTCTTGCGCAGATAGGTGGCCACCTCCAGCATGGCGGCCTTGCGGCCTGCCGGCTCCATGCGCTGCAGCAGAGGCGTGGCCCACTCTGCGAGCTGCTCCAGGGCGTCGGCCATCACTCAAGCCCCTGTGTCTGGTGCCACTCTGCGCCGATCTTTCCGCCCAGGTAAAGGCTGTAGTCGCCGGTTGCGTAGGGCTTGGGGCTGTATATCTCGCCCCTGTGTTCTGCGGTCAGGCGCTGGCGGCCTTGGTCGTCCTTGTCTTCCTTGACGATGACTGTCTCGGTCAAGTCCACCTCAATCACAAGGTCCACTTTGTCATTGGCCAGGACTTCGACATCAAAGCGCAGCCCCTTGGCGGCCTTTTCCTTGTTCTGCAGCAGGTCCGGCTGGTAGGTGCTGAGCCAGGCCAGGATGGGAACGGCGAACAGATCCATATTGCCCGCGAAGTCCAGCATGATGAGGCGCACCGTGAAGCGGTATTCAAAGGAAAGCGTTTCGCCGCTGCGCGCCACCATGTTGCCGGACTCCACAAACATCTTGAGCCGCTGCGGGTCGGTCTGCAGCTCAGGGATGGCACCCGTAAGGAAGTTGCGCAGGGCTTGCGGTTTCTTCATGGCTGTGCCCCGTTGGCTTGGCGCATTACCTGGGCGTATCCGTCAATACAGGTGTTGAGGTCCCTGATTGCGTTGTCGCCGTCTTCGGTGATGCGGACAAGAGCTGCAGCATCCGCTGGGTCAATGTCGGCTCTCGCTTGGACAGGCCCAGCGGCGGCACTGTGACTGCTTCCCGGTTGGACGGCGGTGCGGACTGACAGGCGCAGAGCGCCACTGCGCAGGTCAGAGTCAAGGCGATCAAAGGCTTTTTGGGCATCGGCTTTGTCCAGTTGGTTACGGTCCAGCAGTTGTCCGAGCTGCCCAGCCAGTTGGCCGCTGCGCTCGATGGAGAACTCCAGGCGCTGGACAGCGGCGGCGCTGTGCTGGGCCTGGGCCTTTTGTATGCCCCGTTCTTCCGCGCGCTGGTCCACGGCGTAGAGCAGGACCAGTAAGGCGATGGGGACGACCAGCCGGGTGAGGGTGGCGATGATGCTGGCGGGCGTCATGCTGGCAGGAATGGTTTGCCGCCCAGGAATTCACCCAGGGCACGATTGAGCTGCCAGCCGTATTGAAAGGCCTCATCCTTGGGCCGGCGCTCGGCCAGCTCCTGCAGATACACGGACTGGCGGGCAACGACCATGCCAAAGAGCACGCCACCGCCTTCACGCCCGCGCTTTTTGAGGAAGGCACGCAGGGCCGCCAGGGTGATGGTGCCGATTCGGCCGTCATCTTCCAAGTCGTCATAGTCGGCCTGCTGGCGGTTGAGCACATTCAGCGCCCGCTGCAACTGAGCTGCGGCAGTCTTCTGACCGGCCAGGACGCCGAAGTCCAGCAGGCATTCCGCAAGCGCCGGGTAGACCTCATCGACCAGATGAAACTTTGGCTCCACCCAGTAGCGGCGCAGATAGATGCTTTGCGCTGTGGCATGAGGCAGGTCACGCATGGAGCCGGTGTAGCCATAGGCGCGAGCCGTGGCCACGGTGATGCCGAACTTGGTTTCGCCGCCCGAGTCCTTGGGGTCGTTGACGTAGCCGCCCTCGCGCTCGATTAATTCATTGATGTAGGTAACGGCGCTCATTCGGCACCTCCCTTGCGGCCCGCAGCGCCATGGCCCGCAATGTCACCACGCAACTGGTCGGCCATTTCGGTGATGGTCTGGCCTTCGCTGCGCTTGAGCCAGAGGAAGACGCCCGCCACGATCCACGGGCCAGGGATGGAGCAGACCACCAGCACGCAGCCCGTGATGATGAAAAAGCCCGCAATGGACGGCACGGCGGCCATGGTGGCCAGACGCATCCCAGCCTCAAAGACGCCCGGCCAGTGCTGCATGAGCAGCACCAGTGCAGGCACGCCCAGCACAAAGCCACTGACCAAGCAGGCCAGGACGCGGTTGAGCAGGTCGCCGCGCGGGTCGGTGCTGCGAAGCGGCACGAAACGCAGGCCCAGCCAGAAGGCAATCAGGCTGGCAATGACCGGCAGGGAGAAGAGGGCGAGCTTGTAGCCCGCGAAGGTGCCGACAGCAGAGGTGGGTTCAGACATGGCAGTGAGGTGGTTTGGTTGAGCAGGCGTCAGTCCCACAGGGAAATGGTTTTCGGTGCGGTGGGGGCGGTGGGCGGGTCGGGCAGGATGACCCGCCGACCCAGGGGCAGAACGGGACCAAGCGCGGCAAGGCCTGGGTTCAATGCATAGGTGGCTTCTGTCACCCCTGCAGTGGTGCCCAGGTGGCGTAGACAAAGCATGTCCACGGTGTCCCCTTGCTGTGCCTGGACGTTGATGGTCATGGCTAGATCAGCTCCGATTCCATGCGGGCCACGCCCAGGATGTCGCGCACGGCGCGCAAGGCGTCAGCGCGGTAGTCGCTGGCCTGCAGGTCGCGGCGCTCATCGCCGGGTTCGGTGCGCCCGGTGGCGTCTGCGCCGGCATAGCGCTCGATGAGGTCGGCCTTGGCATAGGCGTAGACAGCGCGCTCAAAGCGCAACACGTTGACGCTGGTGCCGTTGATGGCGATGGCCGGGACAGAGGAAAGCGCATCGAACCCGGCAGCAGCTTGCGCGGCAGCCCAATTGCTCAGGTCCTTTATGACGCTGGCCAGGGCGTTGGCGGCGGCGTGGGTGAGGCGGGCAGCAGTCACGGAGCCGTCTACGTCTACGCTGTCGCGCAGCTTGGCGAGGTCGATGTGGGGCCAGAAGCTGCCAGCGTCCAGCACACCCGTAATGGGCGGCTTGCTGGGCGGGTCGGTCACGATGATGGGCGGCGCGTTGGCAATCAGGGTCATGGTGCTGGGCTGGTGTGGTGCCAACGTAGTGGGCGGTGGTCGCAGGGCGTTGCGGTAGGCCGAAGCCTTCGCGCGGCCCTGCGAGCCGCCCAGCACGGGGGCTGTGCTCGGTGGGTTTAGCGCTTGCCCTTGGCTGCGGGCTTGGCGGTGGCGGCTCGCTTGCGTGGTACAGGGGCAGCGGTGGCAGTTGCAGCTGCCGGTGCAACGGGTGCCGTCGCGTCATTGGTCTGGGGTGGTGCCGCCAACGCGCGCAGCTTGCGCTCGATGCGCTCCATGTCCTTTTTGACGCCGCTCTGCGCATCCAGCTTGAGCGCCTGAGCCAGCAGCGCCTGGACGCCGCCCAGGGTTTCCTGGGGGATGTCGTCCAGCGCCGGTTCCTCGGCGGTCTGGACCTTGCCCAACATGGCATAGGCCGTGGCCTTGTAGAGCTTGGCGCGGGCTTGGTCGGGGGCATCCAGGCTTTGCGTGATGCCATCCACAGCGGTCAGGTGCTCAGCCGGGTGGGTGTCATCCGGCACCATGCCACTGGCGTCCGGCTTGATGGGGTTCCACTGGCCGCCCAGGTAGGCGCCCGCAAACTCGTCCATGAGCAGGGCGGCGGTGCTGCGGTGGTACTGGTCGGGCAGGGGCAGCTTGTGCTGCACGGCATAGGCGGCCATGCGCAATGCCAGTCCGTAAGCCCCGGCGTCAATGGCCCAGACCATGGTGGTGGTGAGAACCAAATCCTTGGCGCCCCGGCCATTGGTCAATGCGCCTTCGATCCAGGGCAGGTAGTCGGGCAGCATGGTGGCCTTGGCTTGGCGCTTGAGCTGTACCGATTCCATGTTTTTGAGTGTGCGCTTGTCGGTGGCCAGCTTGGCCATCATCAGCTCGTATTCGCTGCCCTGTACCTCAATGCCGAACGGACTTTCGGCCTGGGCCTTTGCAGCCAGCACGCGGGCGCGGTGACGCTGTGCGGGGGTGAGTTGCATGATGCGTTCTCCGGTAGTTGCGGATAGAGGCCGCAGCCTGATGCGGACTGACGGCGGCCCGGCTGGGCTTAGGCCTCGACGATTTCGATGTTTTCGACCACGGCAGCGAGGCCGATGTCTTCCACCACGTAGGCGTCATTGCTGGACTCGTAGTTCTCCACGCGGTTGCGCTTGGGGTTCTCGACGATGTAGCGGCGACGGCCGCCGCGCTGCCAGTACACAGAGAGGTTGTCCAGCGTGGTGATGAACAGACCGTTTTCAGGGAAGAACGGCACTTGCACGGCCTGCAGACCGCCCACGCGCTTCTGGCTGATAACGATGTCTGCCGCCAGTGTTTCGCTGGGTGCCTGATTGGTATTGACCAGCGGGAAATACTTGTCGTGGAGCAACTTGGCACCCATTACGCAGACAAGGTTGGGGTTGTTGCGGTGCCAAGGGTCCAGCATCTGCTTGGCATCAAAGACTGCGGCGTCCAGATTCTTGAAGTCGCCAGAAGCGCCGATGACGACCTTGCCCGCCACCTTGCCTTCGTGCATGACGCTCTGGGGTGCCTCTTCGCGCATCTTCTGCAGCCAGCCCTTGTTCACGTCCTGCAGCAAGGGGTTGGCCGCAAGGTCTGTATTGGGCTCGATGGCCACGCCGTTGAAGCCGATGCACATGCGGTCCAGCGCTTGACGTTGGGCCAGCATCCGCGCCACACGGATCTGGAAGTCGGGGAACTTGGCCCAGGCGTCGATGAGCGCATATTTCAGGTGCGAGTCATAGTTGGTCTGCTGGCAGTGGTAGCCGCGAGCGTTGATACCGCTCAGGTCGCGGGTCTGGCGGTCCTTGCTGTCCGTGTTGGTGCGGCTGGCAATGGGGCCGGACAGCGACAGGCCAAGCTTTTCGCCTTGCATCTCATCCACGGGGATGATGTTGATTCGCTGCAGGAATTCGCTGGACTCCTGCATGGCGCTTTCCAGCTTTTGCTGGACGCTGGGAGCGACGGCAAATGCTTTGCTGGTGTCGTCGGCATTGACGCCATTGAGCAAAGCCACACGGGCGAGAAGTTCGTTATAGCTTTTACGGCTTTCGTTGCGCATGAATGGTTCCTTGAAGTGGGATGGATTGGGCGGACGGGTCAGAAATCGGTCTGTTGCTGACCGGCGCCGCCATTGGCCACGGGGCGGCGGTTGGGGGCTTCGGTGTTGTCCAGCTTGGCGAACTGCTGCTTGAGCTGGTCGATGTCCGCACTCATGGCTTGCAGCGACTGGTCGGTCTTGGCCTGAGAGGCTTGTGCAGCCTGGACATGCTTGGAGAAGTTTTCGCCCAGCTCGCCGAAGCCATCAGCCACAGCTGCAAAGCGGGCGTCGTCGGTGACTTCCTTGCCGGTGAACTTGGCCACGGCGGCGGCAATGCTGGCCTTGAAGCTGGCCACGATGCCGGCGCTTTCGTCTTCCAGCTCCAGAGCCAGGGGCTCGGCCACGGAAAACACATCGTCGGGTTGTTCCTTGCGCAGCTTGAAGGGGTTGGCGTCCGGGTTCTTGGCAGCGAACTCCAGCATTTCGGTGCCCAGGCTGGCGGGGTTGTCGGTGACGGCCAGACCGACGAGATAGGCCTCGCCGGAATCGGCGAAGCTGGGGCGGACCTCGATAGAGGTGTAGAGCTTCTGGCGGCGCTTGTTGAGCTCGACCAACTCGTCGGTGGCATCTATCTGGGCGAGCAGAGCCAGCTTTTTCTGGCCGCCAATGTCCACCTCTTCAGTCTTGACGGCCAGCACATCGCCATAGGCGCGGAAGTCGCTGTTAGGGCCGTAGCCGCGGATGTGCTCCATGTTGACGCGGGCGCCGTACACCTTGGGGTTGTAGTGCTTGGCGATCTGCAGCAGCCATTCGCGGTCAATGGTGCGGCCGTCAGAGGTGGCGCCTTCGACGGCGACGCGGAAGAAGCGGGATTTCTTGGACATGGATGGATGAGCCTCGCTGATGGGTTTGCCGGTGTCCGGCGGTGAGTTCGCTGTGAGTTCTCATGGTGTCCAGCGGTCTGCGCCGCGTCACGCGGGTGTCGTTGTGGCGGCGCGGTGGACGTAATCGCGTGCTGGTTTAGTTGGTGCCCGCCCGGAAAACTGCCTGCCATGGCACGAAAGAAACCGACCGGGGAGGACTGCGCCCCATTTGCCGCTGGCGAGCCGCCACAGGCCAAAGGCACCAAACAGAAGGACGCTGATTTCGGTGCGCTCGTGCTCGCCCAGGCCCAGGAGCAGGGCAGCGCCATGCAGGCGGCTGTGCTGGCCAATAGCTCGCAGCCCAAACAGGTGGCGCGGTATCTGTACTGGCAGGGCTGGCGGCCCAAGCTGATAGCGGAAAAGCTGGGCGTTCCTGCAACCACGCTCTACGGCTGGCGCGATGCGGAAGAGTGGGACAAGTTCACGCCACTTGATCGCGTGAACGGTGCGCTTGAGTTGCGCATGGTTCAGCTCATCATGAAGGACGAGAAGACGGGCGGCGACTTCAAAGAAATCGACCTGCTCGGCCGCCAGCTGGAGCGCACGGCCCGAGTGGAGCGCTACCAAGAAACCGGCAAGGAAGGGGACCTAAACCCAAACATTGCCCGCCGCAATGCAGCACCCAAGCGCAAGCCCAAGCGCAACGAGTTCACGCCCGAGCAGACAGAGCAGCTACTTGAGATATTCCATGCAGGGAATTTTGGGTATCAAAACCGATGGTTTGAGGCCCAGAAAGAGCGCACGCGCATTCTGCTCAAGTCGCGCCAGATTGGAGCTACCTACTACTTTGCCCGCGAAGCCTTGATTCGCGCAGTGCTCGAAGGGCGCAATCAGATTTTTCTGTCCGCATCCAAGGCCCAGGCGCACCAGTTCAAAAACTACATGGTGGCTTTTGCCAATGAAGTGGGGGTAGACCTGGGCGGCGATCCCATGGTGTTGTGGAATGGCGCCGAGCTGCATTTCTTGGGCACCAATGCCAAGACGGCCCAAGGCCGTAGCGGCGATTTCTATTTCGATGAGTTCTTTTGGACAGGCAATTTCAAGGAACTCAACAAGGTGGCCAGCGCCATGGCCACGCATAAGCACTGGCGCAAGACCTATTTCAGCACCCCATCCGCAAAGAGTCATGAGGCCTATTCGTTCTGGACCGGAGAGGACCGTAACCGGGGTCGGGACAAGACCAAACATATGCAGATTGACCTGAGCCACAAGGCACTGGCCAACGGCCTGCGCTGTGCTGATGGTCGATTCCGCCACATCGTGACCATAGATGACGCTTTGCGCCTGGGTTGCAATCTGTTTGATCTGGCCGAGCTGCTGGAAGAGTACCCGGACGACGAATTTGCCAATCTCTTCCGCTGTGAGTTCATCGACGACAGCAATTCACAGTTCACGCTGCAGATGATGCAGGCGTGCATGGTGGATTCGTGGGAGGCATGGGCCGACGACTTCAAGCCACTGGCGCAGCGCCCGTTTGCGTGGCAGCCGGTCTGGGTTGGCTATGACCCCTCGTTTACCGGCGACACGGCCGCCCTGGTGGTGATCGCGCCGCCCAAAGTGCCGGGCGGCAAATTCCGCCTGCTGCACCGCCAGCAGTTCCGGGGCGCTGACTTTGAGGCCCAGGCCGAGTACATCCGCAGCATCACCGTGCAATACAACGTGACGTTTATGGGCATCGACACCACGGGCTTGGGCCAGGGCGTCTATCAGAACGTCATCAAGTTCTACCCGCAGGCGCGTGCCTATCACTATGACTTGGCGCTTAAGGCGCGGCTGGTGCTCAAGGCCAAGCAGGTCATCAGTAAGGGCCGCCTGGAAATGGACGCCGACTGCACCGATGTGGCCGCCGCGTTCATGGCCATCAAGAAGGTGCTGACGCCCAGCCAGCGCCATGTCACCTATCAGTCCGGCCGCTCGGACGACATCGGCCACGCCGATCTGGCCTGGGCGGTCATGCACGCACTGGATAACGAATCACTCGCCGGGGATGTCCACGGCGGCAGCTCATCTGTAGAGGTTTACGAATGACCAAAAAGAATCCCACCCCCATGGCCAAGGCAGAAACACAGGGAGGGCAGGTAGAGGTCTTCACCTTCGGGGACCCCGAGCCGGTCAGCCGCCTGCGCCTACTGGACTACGTGGAAGCGATGTTTAACGGTCGCTGGTATGAGCCGCCGTTTCCGCTCGATGGACTGGCAGATGCTTTCCGAGCATCGCCGCACCACAGCTCTGCCATCTACCTGAAACGCAACCTGCTGACTGCGAGCTTTGTCCCGCATCCGCTGATGTCGCGCGAAACCTTCAAGGCCTGGGCCACGGACTTTCTGGTGTTCGGCAATGGATACCTGGAAGCCCGCCGCGCTTTGTCCGGCCGCACCATGCGTTTTGAACATTCGCTGAGCCGGTACATGCGCCGGGGCCAGGAGAAGCGCTATTTCTACGTGCCGAACTGGCGCGAAGAACATGAGTTTGTGCCTGGTTCCGTCTTCCATCTGCGAGAGCCAGACATCAATCAGGAGCTGTATGGCCTGCCCGAGTACCTGGGCGCGTTGCAGTCGGCGCTACTGAATGAGTCCGCCACGGTCTTCCGGCGCCGCTACTACGAGAACGGAAGCCACGCCGGCTTCATCATGTACCTGAGCGACAGCGCTGTGAGCAATGGGGATGTGGAGAAGCTGCGTGAGCAGCTGCGCAAGTCCAAGGGGCCGGGCAACTTCCGCAATCTGTTTGTCCACGCCCCAGGCGGTAAGCCCGAAGGCCTCAAGCTGATACCAGTGAGCGAGATTGCTGCCAAGGATGATTTCAGCGCAATCAAAAACGCGAGCAAGGACGATGTGCTGGCCGCGCATCGCGTACCGCCTGGACTGCTGGGCATCATCCCCAACAATACGGGCGGCTTCGGCAATGCCAGCCAGTCACTGCAGGTGTTCTACGAGAATGAAATAGTCCCACTGCAGGGACTGTTTGAGACATTCAACGAGTGGGCGGGTATGGATGTTGTGAGGTTTGCACCCCGGACGGGCAGCGAAACCTAAGCCGATCCACCCCAAGATCAGCAGGGCGCCTAGGCGCCCTTTTTTGCGCCCGCACTGCGTCACCCCTTCGCGCCGCCGCACGCGCGCGCCAAGGCCGTAATCCAGGCCTTCCCGGCACGGTTTCACCCATGACCCAGGCCTGCAATCCAGACCCGAAGCCGCCCCCTCAATCCCTTGGCGCGCCATGACGCCCCCGCCGCGCCTGCCCGCTTCATGGGCCGCAAATTACTACCCGGTCGGCTTACCTCAAAGCCCCGCCAATGCACGCAATGCATGGCATTTGGGTGGTGTTTTGTATTACGGAAAATTACGAGGTTTTAAGCACAAGCTTTGCATCCGCCGCCGTGCTTGCGACGACATCCAGCCTGCGGGCCATGGGCTTGAGGATTGCATGTACACAGGCTGCGCTTACCTTGGCGTTCTGAGCTGCGGCAAGCAGTTCACACAGCGCTCCGACCGATGCGCTTAGATCATCAATCTCGCTCTGAAATTGCTCATCTTCTGAGTTCTTTGCCGCCATAACTACCTAACAGATACTGTATGTGCGTACAGTATATTCCGCACATTACTGTGTGAGCAAACGCTATCTTTTTTATATCGAGGCCATGCGCAAAGGCCACTTCATGGCGGCATGGCTAGTAGAGCCGGACTGCAGTTGGGACGAAAAAAAACGCAGCGCCATTCAACACGGCCTGCGTTTATCAAAGTCTGAGGGTAAAAGCGAGGAAATGTCCCGCTTATGTCCCACTTCCACCAAAAACCATTGAAATTCAATGCTTTACTGGTCCCCCCGACAGGAATCGAACCTGTATCTGTCGCTTAGGAGGCGACCGTTCTATCCATTGAACTACGGGGAGGGACGCTGGATTCTACCCGTGTTGCCAGCCTGCGGAATCCAACCGACTTATTTATGCCGGCTCTGTACTGTTGACTTCGACAGAGACGTGGGAGAGTTCTTCGTGTACAGATAGCAACTGGCGGATGTAGTCGGGTGTGACCGTGGCTGCGCCCTCGACCTCGACTGCGATGATGCAGGCATAGTGGTTCTTGCCCACGCGCCAGACATGCAGGTCTGTGATGTTGACGGGTTGTGGACCTTGTGCAATGGCTTCACGCACTTCTTCCACGACGGGAGCATCCATTTCGGCATCGAGCAGCACGCGGCTGCTTTCGCGCAGCAGGCCTAAGGCCCATATTGCCACCATCACGGAGCCGACCAGGCCCATGACCGAATCCAGCCAGGCAAAGTCCAGGAGCATGCCGCCCAGCAACGCTGCGATGGCCATGACCGATGTGGCGGCGTCTGCAATCACGTGCAGATAGGCCGAGCGCAGGTTCAGGTCGCCAAGCGCGTGGTCGTGTCCATGGTGATGATCGCTGCGGTGCTCATGGCCTTGGTGATGGTGGTGCCCATCCTTGAGCAGCCAGGCACACGCCAAGTTGACCAGCAGGCCAAGAGTTGCCACGCCTATGGCCTGCTGATAGTGAATGGCGGCAGGCGAGAGCAGACGTTGTATGGATTCAAAAGCCATCAGGGCTGCAACCAGCAGCAGGCAGATGGCGCTGGTGTAGCCCGCCAGGATTTCTATCTTCCAGGTACCGAAGCTGAAACGTCTGTCATTGGCCAGTTTGCGCGCACCGGCATAGGCGCTGACGGACAGACCCAGCGCCAGCGCGTGTGAACTCATATGCCAGCCATCGGCCAGCAGGGCCATGGAGTTGAAGTAATAGCCGGCAGTGATTTCCAGCACCATCATGGCCAGCGTCAGCAACATGGCCAGCTTGGCGTTTTTCTCACCCAGCGGATTGCCTTGGTCAAAGCGGTGGGAGTGTTGCCGGGTCAGGGGGGAGTCGGTGTATGAGGTCATGATTGGCGTGTTTTTATATACTCTACCCCAGTATATTTTCCATGCCGACATGAGGACTACAATTCCTACCTATGTCGCATACCGTTTCGAATCAAAAGCCATTGCTCGCGCGCATTCGCCGTATCAAGGGGCAGACACAGGCTCTTGAGCGAGCTCTGGAAGAAGGGCAGGACTGTGCAGTGGTGCTGCAGCAACTGGCGGCTGTGCGCGGGGCCGTCAATGGTTTGATGCTGGAGTTGCTCGAAGGCCATGTGCGCGAGCATCTGGGGGCCGAGGCCGCGACGGCCGAGCAGCGTGAACAGGACCTGGAGCTGGTCGTGAAGGTGCTGCGTTCCTACGTCAAATAAGGCGTGGCAGCAGGCCGCTGAGGGCCTGAATAAAGTGGATCAGGACCGTAACTGCGCAACCAGATCATTGATGAATGGCTGTATCCCAGGATGCTTGCATAGCCATTCCCTGCCCAGAAATTCTTCGATCGACTGCTGCTGCAGCCCGAGGCCGGGCCGGCCAGCCGATGCGGCCTGCAGCAAGTCATGAGCGCGGTTCATGACTTGCTCGCTGTCTGCAGCTGCGGGCTCGCCCAGCTCCTGCATCCATTCCTGCTGGATGCGGAGTATGAGCTTGCCTGCGGCTTGCTCAAGCGCTGTGCGGTTGCGTGGCATCGCAGGATCGATAGCTGTTATTGCATGCCAGCAAGGGGATGAAGGCAGCTCTCATGCTTAGTCCTTGCGAACGGTATAGACGATGTCCATGGCGCTGGTCATGCCGGTCTGAGCGCGCAAGGTGACGCTGCGCGACAGGTCGTAGAAGATATAGATGATGCCCATGGCTCCCGACAGGCTCTGCTCGTAGGTCAGGTAGAGCTTGTCCGAAATGCGTTTGCCCATGGTTAGCGCCGCACCTGCTGCATCCGTGCCATCGCCGCCGCCTTTGAATCCGACTTCATCGAGCCCCAGGCTGCCCGCAATCTTGCCGCTGGAGCTGTTGCCGCCAGCCAGCAGGGCCATGGCGGCCTGCTGAAGCAAGGCGCTGCTGGCACCGCCGGAGGCAGGGTCGCGGCCCATGACTACCCAGGAGAGCTTTTCCGCGTCGGGCAGGGCAGGGTCCGAGTACAGCAGCACGCGTGGCGCACTGGCCGTGCCCAGCACTTGCACGCCGGCCTTGACGGCAATATTCGGGCGCAGCGCCAGTATGTCCAGCGAGGGGTTGTTATAGGGGCCATTGAAGCGGATCAGGCCGGTTTCCACATTCAGCGACTGGCCCCAGGCACGGTAGCGACCTTGCTCGGTACGGATTTCGCCAGTCACGCTGGGCGGGCCGCCGATGTAGCTGGCTCCTCGCACTTCGAGCTGGCCCAGCAGCCGCGTGGTGATGCCAAATCCTTGCAGCGCAAAGTCACGGCCCATGTCGAGCTTGACGAGAATGTAGGGCACCTTGCGCGGAGTGGCGCGGGCCTGCTCCTTGCGGGCCTGTTGCTCGCTACGTCGGCGTTCTTCCTCTTCGGCCTTGCGCGATGCCGCCGAGCGCACGACCACATCCTTGTCCAGCGATGGTGCGGATTCCTCGGGCAGGATGATGGAGGCTCTGTCGACCGTCAGGTCGCCGCGCAGCGTGAACTGGCCTCGCTCCAGTCGGGCCTGCAGATCGCCGGAGACGCTGACCTGACGATCGGCGCGCACCAGGACCTGCAGCTTGCTGGCCCTGGCCTGCAGATTCATGCTCAGACCTGATTCGCCTTCCGCACCCGGTGGTGTGAACTGGGCATAGCCCGAGCCGATAAGCTGGCCGCCGTCTTCGGGCGCTCGGGTCAGATTGCCGCTATAGCCCAGAATGCGCGCCTGGCTGCCCTTGCCGCCCTTGAGGCGCAGTTCGGTGATGTCCAGCCTGGTGCCTTGCAGCTTGGCGCGCAGAATGCCGTCGCGCAGGTCCACGCCATCGAGCAAGGACGCGATGTTGAGCCCATCGGCCTTGATATCGCCCAGCCACTTGGGGTCCTGCAAAGTGCCGCTGATGCTGGCATCAGCCGCCAAGCTGCCCTGAATGCGCCAGCCTGGTGGCGCAAACAAGGACCACAGTCCCATATCGGGCATATTGGCGTGCAACTGACCGGACAGAGGCGCCGTGGCGGGCAGCGACCAGCCGTCTTTCTGGTAGCTGAGCTGGGTGCGCAGGTCGGCACTGAGCTTGCCTGCGCGCTCGCTGTCCCAGAGCAGTTTGGCGTTGACCTGGCTGCCCTGAGCCTGCACGTTGAGGCGTATGTCCTTGATGCGCGAGCGCATGCCTGCGCCGCCGATCTGGCGCGTGCGTGTGCCGCCAGCGCGTGTGGCAGTGGGGCCGGTGGTCTGGATGACGGTGGTGCTGGAGCCATCGTCCACCGCCAGCCGCAGATCACCTGCGGCGCGCTCGACCGTGAGATCGGCCTTGAGATCCTTGCCCAGGGTGTCTAGGTTCCAGCGCGCGTTGAAGCTCAGGTCGCCGGAAATCCCTGCGGCCTCCAGTGGTGGGTCGTCATCGCCAAGGCTGAAGGCATCGACCCAGGCCAGTGGAATTCCAAGCGCCTGTCCTGCGCTGCGCACACCCCATTGGCCGCTGGTGGAGCGGGTGACGGAGCTCGCTTCCCATGCCAGCTGGGCGGGGGGCAGTGGCTCGCTGCTGGTAGGTCTAAGGCCCAATTTCGGGGGCGTGATCTGCAGTTTGCCGGCGCTGAGCTGATAGACGGTGCTGAGCACCGTGCTGCCGCCGGTGCGCTGCTTGATCTGCATGGGTGCGCCAGCTTGCAGCTGTACGACCCAGGGGCTGGGCTTGTTCTTGTCGGGAGTGAGCTGGGCTTGCAGCTTTTCCAGACTGGCCTGCCAGTCCAGCGGTGCCATGCCCTTGCCGCCGGCCAGGCCGGCCTGCAAAGCGGTGTCGAGCTGAATGCTCTTGCCTGCTTGCTGGGCCTGTGCGGTCAGGCCGACCCTGGCATTTTCGGGGCTGCCGTCAATGCTCAATGCCAGCGCAGGCAGGACGGTGCTCTGTTCGGCTGCGGCGCCGGCGGACAAATAGCGAATTTTCTCGGCGCGCAGCTTGGCCTGAATCTGCAAGCCACTGGCGGGAATGGCCGCGCCATGGGGAGCGCTCAGGCGCTTGAGCAGATTTTCCCAGCCGCCCTTCAAGGCCAGTTGCAGATCTGCGCTGCCATCGAGTTGCGCGCCGCCCAGCGGATCCTTGACGCCCGGCAGCTTGCGCAGCCATTGCGTGAGCGTGCTCATGGAGCTGAGCTGCAGCTGGCTTTGGACAACGCCGCTGGCAGGACCCATCTGTCCTTCAATGCTCAGCTGCGCACCGGGTGCGGCGGCCTTGAGTCGAGCCCTGGCCTGCTGGGTTTCGGTGTTGAATTCCACAGACGTGGCATCGATGCTGGCCTGCAGGGCTTCCAGCTGCAGCTTTTCCAGCTGCAGCAGCGGGGCCTGCCACTGGCCTTTGGCAGCCAGTGTCTGAATGCGCAGCGCCTTGCTGTCGCGCTTGCCGCCTGCGGCCTGCAGATTGGCGGCAAACACAATCTTGCTGGCAGCGGTATCGCCGCTGCCAGGCTCGGCTTGCACAGCCTTTGCGCTGATTTCGCCTCCCAGAGGGGCGGCTTCCATCGTGCTGTAGAGATCGGCCGGGTTGAGTTGTTCCACAGTGGCCAGACCTTCAAACAACCGGGTGCTCGGCGTGAACTGACCGCCGAGTGCGATATGGCCCTTGCCGATCTGGATACGGGAGTCGTTCACCTGCCATTGCTGGCCGTCGAAATGGACTCTGGCCATCAGCTCGGCCACGGGCAGGCGTTGCCGGTCCCAGGGGCCGGGCAGCGCGTTGCTGAAGCTGGTGCTCAGGTTCCAGGGCTGAGTCTCCAGGTTCGCAGCTGCAGCTACCGTTTCGTCGGGGCCGGCCTGCAATTGGCCGGTCAACAAGGTGCGCGGTCCTTGAGGCCAGAATGCCGAGACATCGAGATTGCGGAGCTGGGCCTTGGCAGCCAGCAGCGGCTGACTGCGCCAGGGCATGATGCTGGCCGCCACATCCGCCTGCATGGGGGGAGTATCTGCAGCTGGCCCGGGCTTCGAGCCTGAGGGCTGCCGATTGTTGTTCTGCTCGGGGGCGAGATCTGTGTTGCTTTGACGGTCTGCACCGGAGTTGGAGGTCTCGGCGCTGGCATTGGCGTTGGCTTTGATCTCCAGCCTGGCCTCGTCGGTGGCCAGCGTGCCTTCGGCTGTCACCCTGGCCTGCACGGCGATGGTGCTGAGGGCGTCATCGCTTTTGTCCAGCGGGTTGGGCACTTGCACATCGCCTGTTGCTTCGGCCTGCAAGGCCATGGGGGCAGCGCCCTGCAACTTCAGCTGGGCCTGGTAGGCTCCCTGGGCAAAGCGCAGACTGCTGACTTTGAGTTCATGGTCTGTGCCGGTGTATTCATAGCGACCGCGCAGGTCCTGCACCACGGCTTCGGGCGGGCCTTGCCAGATGATCTGATCGACCTTGAAGGGCAGCTCTATCTTCACCGGCAGGGTCAGCGACTTCAGCGGTTCGCTGGCGGGTTTGTCGGGGTCGGGGGTGCTGGAAATGCGCAGCTCGGCAATATGAACCTCGCCCAGCTTGAGTGTGCGCGACAGCAGCAAAGGCCTGAACTGCCAGCCGATCTGAGCTTCCCTGACTTCGACCTTCATGGTCGGGCTTTGCCATTGCAGCCATCCGATGCGGCCGCCGTTCTTGACGCTGCCCGTGACCTCTTTGGCGACCAGGGACTGGTCTGCGGGCATCCAGCCGGCCACACGCTGCAGTGTCTGGTTGAGCGAGTCGTCCTTGCCAATCCACCACAGCAGGCTGCCAAGCGCCAGCACCAGGGCGAGCAGGGTCGCTGCAAAGGTCCAGCCCAGCGCACGTAGCCAGCGGCGGCGTTTGAGAGGCGAAGAGGAGGCCTTGGTGGGAGGGGATGTGTTTTGTTCTGCCATGCTTAAAACGTGAAGCCCAGACGCAGGTGCAGGCGCAACTGCTGCTCCTGTGCGCCCCAGGCGAGATCTGCTTGAATTGGGCCGACCGGGCTTTTCCAGCGAATGCCGGTGCCAAAACCGACGCGGGTGTAGAGACGGTTGATGTCATCGCCCACGGTGCCGGCATCGATGAAGACGGCGTGCTCGAAGTCCTGCGTATTGCCCTTGATGGTGATAGGCCGTTGCCACTCCACGCTGCCCATGGCCAGATAGCGGCCCGCAATCACACGGCCGTTGTCGGTGCGAGCGCCAATCGATTGATAGCCGTAGCCGCGCACCGTGTTGTCGCCACCCGTCAGAAACATGATGGTGGTGGGCAGATCCACATCTTTCTTGGCCATGACGGCGCCGATTCCCGCCTTGAGCTGCAGGCGGCTGTGGCGCCTGGTTTCCTCGTCACGCTCGCCCAGCGGTATCAGGCTGAGCCAGCGCCCAGTGAGGCGCCCGAACGGCGAGCGCTGCGGCGTCAGCGTGGTGCCGGCACCAGCCTCCAGGGCCAGGCCGAAGCCCGAGGTAGGCAGCAGATTGTTGTCGAAATAGCGGGCCGTCCAGCCATAGTTGGCCAGCAGCGAGGAGGCACCGGGCGGCGCGCCTGCTCCCTGGGTCTTGGCGTAGTCGTACTGCAGGTACATATTGCGCTCTATGCGGTCTTCGGCCTTGGAGCGGCCAAAGCGCATCTGCGCACTGTTGGTGTAGAAGTCGCCTGCAGGTGCACGCTCGAGCTTGCCGCTGGCAAACCAGCGCCAGAGATCCTCTCCGGGAAGGCCAACCAGCTGCGTGGAGATCAGCGGGTTCTTCCTGTCCAGCTGTAGCTTGCTGACGGCACGCCAGTTCAGACCGGGTACCTTGTTGTAAGTGTGATCGATGGACAGGCGCGGTCCGGTGTCCGTGCTCAGGCCCACACCGAACACCCATTTCTGCAGCTTGGCTTCGCGCACCTTGGCAATCACGGGCGAGGTGATGGCTGCCCCCTGATTCTTGCGCTGCTCGTCGCGCTCTGCTTCGGTCGCGGCCTGTTGCGGCGAATCGGCCAGGGAGAGAAATACCGAGTCGTAATAGCCGCTGCTGACCAGGCGCTGCTGCGCATCGAGCATGCTTTGCAAGTCATATTCCTGACCTTCCGGCAGGCGCGCGATACGGGCCGTGCGCACCGGGTCGTAACGCTCGGCACCATCGATCTGCAGCGGACCGAACGTATAGGCAGGGCCGGGGGCATAGCTCACGCTGACTTGGGCCTGGTTGGTGTCTGCATCTACATCGGCCAGACTGCTATCGATGCGTGCCAGCGGGTAGCGGCGCTTTTGCAGCTCCTTGAGACCACCGCTCTTGGCGCTGCTCCAGGCCGATTGCGAGAACTGTTCGCCGGCCTGCAGCGGCCAGGTTTCCTCGATATGCAGGCGCTGCGAGGTTCCCAGCTCGTCGCTGGCATTGATGCCGGCAAAACGCACCTCGGATTTCTCAATGATGGTGGGCGGGCCCGGATCGACCTTGACCACCACTTTGCGCGGCGCTTCCTCCTCGGGGGTATCGGTCAGCTCGACAGTCACCGTGGGGCTGAAATAGCCCAGGGTGCCTATCAGCTCGCGCACGTTGGCATCGGTCGCGCCCAGCAGGCGCGTCAGCTCGCGGCGCTGCAGATCGGGTTGGTGGCGAAAACGCTTTAGCTCAAGATGCTGCTCCAGCAGCGCACGGACTTGTTTTGGGGCATCGACTTCCAGCGTGAAGGCCGGCGGGCCGCTGGTATCGATGCCCATGGCTTCGGCTTCTTTATCTTTGGGGGAAAGCAGGCTGCAGCCGCTGAGGAGCAAGGCGGCTCCCAAAAGCAAAGCCGGCCTCAAGGCCGGCTTTTTCAAGGGCAAGGTCTGGGGCATGCCCCTATTTTGACAGCATGCGCATGGCGTCTTCCAAGCCTTTGAGCGACAAAGGGTACATGCGGTCTCCCATCAACTGCTGAATGATGCTGATGCTCTGGCGGTACTGCCATACGCCCTGTGGCTCCGGATTGATCCAGGCAAAGTGCGGGAAGGCATTCGTCAGGCGCTGCAGCCACTCGGCACCGGGCTCCTCGTTCATGTACTCGACCGAGCCGCCGGGTTGCAGGATTTCATAGGGGCTCATGGTCGCGTCGCCGACAAAGATCAGCTTGTAGTCCTTGTTGTACTTGCGAATGATGTCCCAGGTCGGAAATTTTTCGGCAAAGCGGCGGCGGTTGTTCTTCCACATGAAGTCGTAGACACAGTTGTGGAAGTAATAGAACTCCAGATGCTTGAGCTCGCTCTTCACGGCCGAGAACAGCTCCTCCACGCGCTGTATATGCTCGTCCATGGTGCCGCCCACGTCCATGAGCAGCAGCACTTTCACATTGTTATGCCGCTCGGGAATCATCTTGATGTCGAGATAACCCGCATTGGCGGCCGTGGAGCGGATGGTGTCCGGCAGATCCAGCTCCAGCTCGCTGCCCTGGCGCGCAAACTTGCGCAGGCGGCGCAGAGCGACCTTGATGTTGCGCGTGCCCAGCTCCTGGGTGTCGTCATAGTCACGGTAGGCTCGCTGCTCCCAGACCTTGACGGCGCTCTTGTTGCGGCCCGGCCCACCAATGCGTATGCCCGCCGGGTTGTAGCCGCCATGACCGAAGGGGCTGGTGCCGCCCGTACCAATCCATTTGTTGCCGCCTTCGTGGCGCTCCTTTTGCTCCTCCAGACGCTTCTTGAGCGTCTCCATCAGCTCGTCCCAGCCCATGGCTTCGATCTTGGCCTTGTCCTCGGGGCTGAGCTCGCGCTCCAGAAGCTTTTGCAGCCAGTCCTGCGGAATTTCCTTGCTCAAGTCGGCCAGCATCTCCACGCCCTTGAAATAGGCGGAAAAAGCGCGGTCGTACTTGTCGTAGTGCTTCTCGTCCTTGACCAGAATGGTTCGGCCCAGGTGATAGAAGTCGTCCAGGCTCCAGCGATCCTCGCTCTTGGGGCCGATGATGCCCGCGTCCAGTGCTTCCAGCAGAGCCAGAAACTCCTTGACCGACACAGGCAGTTTGGCGGCACGCAGGGTATAGAAGAAATCGATCAGCATGAAAAATGCCTCCAGCGCTTATGCAGCGGGTGCATGCTGCTCTAGCAGGTAGAGCAGTTGTGCACGGGCTTCAGGCCATTCGCCACTGCGCATGCTGTACATCACGGTGTCGCGAATCGTGCCGTCGCGGCGCAGCGCATGGCCGCGAATCACGCCATCCTTCTTGGCTCCCAGCCGCTCGATGGCGCGCTGGCTGGCGAAGTTGAAGTTGTCCGTGCGCCAGCCCACCACATGGCAGCCCAGCGTACCGAAGGCATGGGCCAGCAGCAGCAGCTTGGCAGAGGTGTTCACATGGGTGCGCTGCACGCTTTTGGCATACCAGGTGTAGCCAATCTCCACGCGGCGAATGGCGGGCACGATGTCGTGATAGCTGGTCGTGCCCAGCACCTTGCCGCTGGCATCGTCAAGCACGGCGAATGCAAAGCGGTGGCCTTGGTCACGGCCCAGCAGCGCGGTCTCGATATAGCTGCGCACCTCGCCAGGTTCGGGCACGGAAGTCACGCGAATCTTCCACAGCTCTCCATCGGCAGCGGCTGCGGCGAGGCCCGTCTCATGGCTCAGGTCCAGCGGCTCCAGCCGCACGCCGCGGTCGCGCAGAGTCACGGTTTCTACAAAAGTCATGGCTTGCTCACTCAAAGAGGTTTGCGCTTGCTGCGCCAGAATCGGGCCAGCTTGAGACCCAGTCCTCCACCCAGACCCACCATGGCGATGGCGGCAATGCTGCCAGCGCCATAACCCTGGGCGAACAGATCCAAGCCCAGTACATGGGACAGGCCCCAGCCCAGCAGGGCGCCGCCCACAAAGCCGACGGCGTCGGAGCCGCCTTCCAGCAGCAGTTGTTGTGCGGTGCTCATGGGCTGTGTCTCCTCGGTTTTTGATGTCGGCTCAGCGATTGCGCTGGTTCATGAAGACCAGCTTTTCAAACAGGCTCATATCCTGTTCGTTCTTGAGCAAGGCGCCAACCAGGGGGGGCACGCTGACCTTGCCTTCCTCGGATTGCAGGGCCGATGCAGGAATTTCCTCGGCGACCAGCAGCTTGAGCCAGTCGATCAGCTCGCTGGTCGAAGGCTTTTTCTTGAGGCCGGGCAGATTGCGCACATCGTAGAAGACCTTCATGGCCGCGTTCAGCAACTCGCCCTGCAGCTTGGGGAAGTGCACGGCCACAATCTGGCGCATGGTGTCGGCATCGGGGAACTTGATGTAGTGGAAAAAGCAGCGGCGCAAAAATGCGTCAGGCAGTTCCTTTTCGTTGTTCGAGGTGATGAAGACCAGCGGGCGGTGCTTGGCGCGGATCATCTCATGGGTCTCGTAGCAATAGAACTCCATGCGATCGATCTCGCGCAGCAAGTCGTTGGGGAACTCGATGTCGGCCTTGTCGATCTCGTCGATCAGCAGGGCCACAGGGCGTTCCGCAGTGAAAGCCTGCCAGAGCACGCCCTTGACGATGTAGTTGTGAATGTCCTTGACGCGCTCGTCTCCCAGCTGTGAGTCGCGCAGACGGCTCACGGCGTCGTACTCGTAAAGGCCTTGCTGGGCCTTGGTGGTCGACTTGATGTGCCACTGCAGCAGTGGCATGTCCAGCGCCTGAGCCACTTCCTCGGCCAGCATGGTCTTGCCCGTGCCGGGCTCGCCCTTGATGAGCAGAGGGCGCTGCAGGGTAGCGGCAGCGTTGACGGCCAGCATCAGATCTTGCGTGGCCACGTATTTGTCGGAACCTTGAAACTTCATGGGCGGTATCAGCGTAAGTATTGATAAGCGTGCGAAATTCTCACTGCCATAATCGTTTGCACTGCAGCAAGGCATTTGAGCACCCGTCTGAACTCTTGAAGGATTGTGCGCGCAAAATGATAAAAACTTGGACCACGGTATTGGCAGTAGTTGTCGCATCAGTGACCGGCGCGGCAAACGCCCAGGCTGTCAAGGGCGATGCAAAGGCCGGCGAAGGCAAGATCGCCATGTGCATAGGCTGTCATGGCATCACCGGTTATCAGGCCAGCTTCCCTGAGGTTTACAAGGTGCCGATGATCGGCGGGCAGAACGAGGCCTATATCGTTTCGGCTCTGAATGCCTATAAAAAAGGCGAACGAAAACACCCCACCATGCGTGGCATTGCCGACTCGCTGAGCGAGCAGGACATGGCCGATGTGGCGGCCTTCTATGCAGGTCATGGCAAGGCCAAGGACGGCAAGGCCAAGGAGGCGAACCCTGCTGTCACGGCGCTACTGCAAAAAGGTGCCTGCTTCTCCTGTCACGGTGAAGGATTTTCAAAACCCATTGACCCGTCCTATCCCAAGGTGGCAGGGCAGTATTCGGACTATGTTTTCCGCGCGTTGCAGTCCTATAGAACCGATGGCAATCCGCTCATCGGGCGCAGCAATGGCGTGATGGCCGGCATTGCCAAGCAGTTCAAGAGTGACGAGCTGCAGCAGCTCGCCAAGTACATCGGTAGCCTGGACAGCGAGATGCAGGTAGTGGCGCAGCCGCACTTCCGCCTGGGCCAGAAATAGACCTTGTTTCAGAAAAAGCAAAAAGCCCGTGAAAACGGGCTTTTTGCTTTTTCTCAACTGGATGCAGCTCAGGGGCCCTGTACCCGGGGCTTGGAGGATACAGGGCAGGAACCCTCCTGCAGCGATTGTGTCATTTCCCCGCCGGAGGCTGCGCAGCACATCAAGGGGTACTTTTAAAACTGCCGTCGGTGGTGGCCAGACGCTGAACTCCGGCGACATACGCCTCACCATCGGGCGGGCGTCCCGAGCGTTGGCTTTCCCAGAGCATCTGGCCCAGGCATTCCATGGCAGCGTGATGGGCGTCATGCAGATCACGCTTTCTTGTCAACAGTTCCACGGCCTGGCGTATGCCGCGTGGCGAGTCCACGCTGCACTGCTCGCTGATGGACAGATGCATGGACAGGTGCAGAAACGGGTTGGTACGCTCGGTCTCCGCGTCGTAGTTACGCGCCACGGCGGCATCCACGTCGGAGAGCTCGTCGAAGTACTCGGGGTGCTCGTCTATCCACAGGCTGGCCAGCGTCTCGATGGCCTCCATGGGCGCGCCGCTGATCATCTTGGCGCGCACACTGCAAAAAAATCGCCGTACGTCGGCTTGACTCGGGTTGAACATGATGGCGCGCAGCGTATCACGGCTGCCGGGCATCAGCCGGACTGTGGTCTTGCTCGCCGGCCGGGGCGGTATCCGGTGTCTCTGCGTTGCCAGCCAGGAGGTCGGCACGTTCCTTGGCCATTTGCTCCACCAGTTGCTGGCGGCCCTGCTTGGCCACCGCAATCAGCTGGTTCTTGTCCTTGTAATGCGGGTACATGCGCTCGGCCAGTGCCAGATTGTGTTCCCTGAAGCGTGCCGTGATGCGTTTGGCCTCGGCCGGACTCTGACCTAACAGCTCCAGCACCGACTGGGCCGAGATCAGGCTGGACTCGAACACTTCACGCTGGGCATGCTCCACACCCAGGTCGCGCAGTTGGAACCAGTGATTGAGATCCCGGGTGCGGGCCACGATCTCCAGGTTGGGGAAATGCTTGCGTACCTGGCTGGCTATCTTGAGGGACTGCTCGGGAGTGTCGACGGCAATCACCAGCACATGAGCCTTGGCTGCGCCTGCAATGCGCAGCAGATCCATGCGAGTGGCATCGCCGTAAAACACCCGGTGGCCATAGATCTGCGCGGCCTCCAGCATTTCCACGCTATGGTCCAGGATGGTCGGGCGTATGCCCTGGGCCAGCAACACGCGAGCCACGATCTGGCCGTAGCGGCCGAAGCCGGCAATGATGATGGGCGAGTCCTGAGGCTCGGAGATCTCTTTGGCCTTGTCGGAGCCGCATTCCTCATCCTTGATGGTGGAAAAGCGGCGCAGCAGCAGTTTGTCCAGCAGCACCAGCAGCAGCGGGCCCAGCAGCATCGACAGAGCCACGGCCGCGACCAGCATGGACGAGACGCTGTGGCGAAACACCTTGTACTGCGCCGCCGTCTGAAACACCACAAAGGCGAATTCCCCGCCTTGTGCCAGCATCAGCGTGAACACCGGGCGTTCGCGCCAGGGAATCTGCATGAATTTGGCCAAGCCGAAGATCATCACTGCCTTCAGTGCAATAAAGCCCGTCACCATGGCGGCCATGGCCCAGGGAGACTGGAGGATGACACCAAAGTCAATGCTCATGCCCACGGCCATGAAGAACAGGCCCAGCAGCAGCCCTTTGAACGGCTCGATATTGGTTTCCAGCTCGCTGCGGTATTCGCTGTCGGCCAGCAGCACGCCGGCAAGGAAGGCACCCAGCGCCATGGACAGGCCCACCTGTGTCATCAGCATGGCAATGCCTACGACCAACAACAAGGAAGTGGCGGTAAAGATCTCGGGGGTCTTGCTGCGCGCAATCCAGCGCAGCAGAGGTTGCAGCAGCAGGCGGCCGCCGATGATGACGGCGCCAATCGTGCCCACGGTCTTGAGAATGGCCAGCCAGACATGGCTGTCACAGTGGCTTGCATGGGCGGCCTTGTAAGCGCCGAGAATCGGAATCAGCGCCAGGATGGGGATGGCCGCCACGTCCTGGAACAGCAGGATGGAGAAGGCGGCCTGTCCGCTGGGAGTACGCATCAGATTGCGCTCGGCCATGATCTGCAGGCAGACAGCGGTAGACGACAGTGCCAGGCCCATGCCCGCAATCAGGCTGACGCGCCAGGACAGACCGAAGGCCCAGGCGGCCAGAAACAGAATGCCGGTGCAGACCACCATTTGCGCCATGCCCCAGCCAAAGATCGGTCGCCGCAGCTCCCAGAGGCGCTTGGGCTGTAACTCAAGTCCGATCACGAACAGCATCAGCACCACGCCAAATTCGGCAAAGTGCAGGATGTCGTCCACATTGCGCACCAGGCCAAAACCCCAGGGGCCCATGGCAATGCCGGCGCCCAGGTAGCCGATGATGGCTCCCAGGCCCAGGGCTCTGGCGATGGGGACAGCCAGAACCGCCGCCGTAAGATAGATGAAGCCGTAAGTCAGCCAGATGGGAGAGCCGTGTTCCATGGGAATGTTATGTGGTGTTAACCCTAGAGAGATTCCATTTTGGCACCCTCAGCCAAGCGTCAGATTTTTGACAGAAAAAAAAGGCACGAATGGTTATCTCGTGCTTATAGCGCCTGGTCAACCATGCGTCTGCAAGTTGACAGCGCAACTTTTAAGATAGGCGCTTTGTGACTGGCGCTGAAGATCGGCGTTTGGAGTGAGTATGGATCTGCACACCTGGTTTGCTTTTTTTGTGGCCTCCTGGATCATCGCGGTCTCCCCGGGGTCGGGGGCAGTGCTGTCCATGAGTCATGGCCTGTCCTACGGTGTGCGCAAGACCAGCGCCACCATCATGGGTCTGCAACTCGGGCTGCTGCTCATCTTGTTGATAGCAGGTGCCGGCGTGGGCTCGCTGCTCATGGCGTCCGAGTGGGCCTTCAATGCCGTCAAGATCGTGGGCGCTGGCTATCTGATCTATCTGGGCATCAGCCAGTGGCGTTCGGGCGGCTCGCCGCTGGCTGCGCAAGAGGCGGTGCCCGAGGCCAGTCTCAAAAAGCGCGTGCTGACGGGCTTTCTGACCAATGCCACCAATCCCAAGGGCATCATCTTCATGGTCGCCGTGCTGCCTCAGTTCATGACCACCAGCCGTCCTCTGGCCCCTCAGTTGGCCATTCTGGCCGTGACCATGCTGGCCGTGGACACCACGGTGATGCATAGCTATGCCGCAGGTGCCAGCGCCTTGCGTGGCCTGATGCGCAGCGCACGCGCCATGCGCAATCAGAACCGCGTGTTCGGCGGCCTGCTGATGGCCGTGGGCACAGGCCTGTTTTTTGTTCAGCGCTCCAGCGAAGCCTGAGCTGCTTTGAAAAGCATAGCTGCCAGCATATGAATACATTGAGCCAGCGGCATATTTGATCGACTCATCTAGGGTAAGCCCCTTGTCCCGCGTCAGACATGGCGCAGGGCAGGGGGCTTCTACATTGGGGGCATGAAAACCTTTCGCTCCTACTCCGAAGTGCTGGCCTCGATTGGGCAGGAAGTCGCCGTCAGCGACTGGATCACCATCACACAGGCCCAGATTCAAATGTTTGCTGATGCCACGGGCGATCAGCAATGGATTCATACCGATCCCGAGCGCGCAGCACAGGGGCCGTTCGGCGCGCCGATTGCCCATGGCTTTCTCACGCTGTCCCTGCTGCCTCAGTTTTTCGAAGGCACCTTCAAGATCGAAGGCGCCAAGATGGGGGTGAACTACGGGCTCAACCGTGTGCGCTTCATGGCCCCGGTGCCCGTCAACAGCCGCTTGCGGGCCCGCATGACATTGCAGGCGGCGGAGCGCATCGAGCCGGCCGGCATCCAGATGACCTGGCAGGTGACGGTGGAGCGCGAGGGCAGCGACAAGCCTGTGTGCGTGGCTGAGTCGCTGGCGCGCAGCTTTGGTGCTGAGGCCTGATTCGCGGCGTAATTTTCAAGCCATGAAAAAAGCCCCTTGGCTCGACCTTGGGGCTTTGTTATTGAGCCGCACCTTGCTCAGCAGGGTGCTGCGCAGGGGCTTTCATTCGCCATAGTTGTCCAGCAAACCGGCCTTGCCTGCGGCAATGGTTTCCTGGCGCACTTGCTCACGGCTGAGGTCGCTGGATTGCTGTTGCTGGGACAGAGGCAGATAGGCATCGCCAACGGGCTGCAACTGACCCCTGGCCATGGCGTCCTGCACCTGAGCCTTGACCTGGGCACGGGTCAGGGTGGACTGAGAGGCCACTTCGGGAGGATAGTGATCACCGGTGAATTCAAAGCCTGCGGCCTGTGCAGCGGCGGCGGACATGGCCAGGGTGGCAACGATGGCGAGGCGGTTGGCGTATTTCATGATTCGTCCTTTGGGTACATCGGGCCTGCAGTCCTGGCGGATATCGTCGGTCGGCTGCAAGTCCATGAGTCGTACTTTAGGACGATCTAATCGAGAGAAAAACCCCTTGTTGCGCAACTTATTGTTCCGAAAATAGAGACAATAAGCGGGAACTTAAAGAGCCGTCTTGGGCTCTGCAAGGGCAGCTCCCGCGAAGCCCTGCTGGCGCCAGGCTTCAAACACCGTCACGGCCACGGCATTGGATAGGTTCAGGCTGCGCTGAGATGCCAGCATGGGCAGGCGCAGTCGCTGCTCGTTGGGGAACTGGGCGCGCACCTCGGCTGGCAGTCCCTTGCTTTCAGAACCAAAGACCAGCCAGTCGCCCGCCTTGAATTCCATGGCATGGGCCGGACTGCTGCTGTGCGTGGTCATGGCAAACATGCGCTCGCGCTGCGGCTGACAGGTTTCGAGGAAAACGTCCCAACTGGCGTGGCGGGCCACATTGGCGTACTCGTGATAGTCCAGTCCGGCGCGGCGCATATGCCGGTCCTCCATGGAAAAGCCCAGCGGCTCGATCAGATGCAGGCTGCAGCCCGTATTGGCGGCCAGACGGATGACATTGCCCGTGTTGGGAGGGATCTCGGGCGCCACAAGAACGATATGAAACATGGGGCGCTATTGTGCAGCCCGGCTTTTACCCACGCTGCCGCCTCCGCAGTTCCAGACTGGCGAATATGGGTCAAGGAGCGCGTGCCAGCACGATGGCGCTGACCGATGCCGCGCCAGCCGACAGCAAGCTGCCTGCCAGCGCATCCAGCGTGGCACCGGTGGTCATCACGTCGTCGAGCAGCAAAATCTCCCGTCCTTTCACCAGAGCCTGTCGAGCCGGGGCGAGGCTGAAAATGCCGCGTAGCTGGCGCAGTCTTTGTTCCCGGCTGGAGACATGTTGGGGCAGCTCCAGATGTTGGCGTTGCACAGCCCCGCTCAGCAAGGGTAGAGGCCTGTCGTATTGCTCCGAGAGGGAGCGTGCCAGCAGCAGGCTGTGGTCAAAGCCGCGCTCGCGCACGCGCTGTGCGGAGGTCGGCATGGGCAGCAAGGCATCGCAGGCCCGCAACTGCTCCCTGACTTCGGGGTGACTGGCCATCAGCCTGCCCAGACTGCGCACCAACCCCAGATCGGCCTGAAATTTGTAGCGTGTGATGAGGTTTTGCCAGGGGTAGGCGTAGTCCAGCGCGGCGCTGCAGCGCTTGAGTCGGGGTGGTTGCTTGAGGCAGTTGCCGCAGAGGCTGACCAGAGCGGGCAGCGGCAGTGCACAGCTGTGGCAGCGGTGCTTGTGCTGAGCCCAGCGTGCATGGCAGTCGCGGCAGATGCGTGGCCCCGGCCAGCGTCCACAGACTGCGCACTGGCTGGGCAAGGTATCCAGCCAACGCTGCTGCTGGCGGCGAAGGTTTGAAAGCCATGTCGCATGAAGGTCGGGCATGGAATCAATATACTCGCGCCGCATTGATCTTCACTCCGGCAGTTGGTGAGCGGCTCGCTTGCTCGACTCTCTGCCTGCTTTTGTCTGCCCATGTCCCACGTCCTGCCTCCAACAATTGATTCTGCAGCTGCAAACCATTGGCAAATGGCCGCTCCGGCCGAATCCCCCTGGTTGCACGAAGAAGTGGCCAGTCGCATGCAGCAGCGCCTGGACTGGATAGTGAAGCCGCCTGAGAAATGGTGCCACTGGGAGCCGGTTCGCGGCGGCATGCAGGCTCACCATCTGCTGCGCGAGCGCTATCCGCAGGCCGAATGCACGTTCTATGAACCCGTAGCCCGCCGCGAGGCCGTGGCCCAGGACAAGCTCGGCAGCCGCTGGTGGCAGCTCTCGCGCTGGAAGGGGGCTGCCGTGCAGATGGGGGCGCCTGCAGATGCCAGCATGGACATGCTCTGGGCCAATATGCTGCTGCATACGGCCGCCGATCCGCAGACCCTGATCGAGCGCTGGCACAAGGCGCTCAAGGTCGACGGCTATGTCATGTTCTCCTGCCTCGGGCCGGATACGGTGCAGCAACTGCATCGGCTCTACGCCGAACTGGGCTGGGGCCCGGCAGGTCATACGTTTACCGATATGCATGACTGGGGCGACATGCTGGTGCATTCCGGCTTTGCCGAACCGGTGATGGACATGGAGCGCATCACCCTGACCTTTGCCACGCCGCAGCGTCTGTTGCAGGAGCTGCGCGAACTGGGCCGCAATCTGCACCCCGGGCGTTTTGCCGGCCTGCGCGGCCGTGGCTGGAAGGCCGAGCTGCTGCAGAAAATGGCGGAGCGCTGGGCCGACAAGCAGCCCGATGGCCAGCTCTCGCTGACCTTCGAGATCGTCTATGGCCACGCCTACAAACCGCAGCCCAAGCTGCGTCTGGAAGCCAACAGCGCCGTGTCGCTGCAAGACATGAAGGCCATGCTCAAGCAACCGCGCAACACGGGTTTGCGATAGCACATCTGTCGTTTTCCGGTCTTTGATTCGACACAAAGCTGCCTACAATTTCCCCAAGTTATTTCATCGATAGCAGCAATCCTTCGGGCTTCTCTCCTGCCTGAAGGAAAACAGACAGTGCGGTCCAAGCCGCCAGGGGAGATATCGGGTGTTTCGCTTTGCCAAGGGGACTGGCCAGCGGGTTCGACAGCGGCCGGTTTTCGTATTTCATCATCACCACAAGCCAGCCTTTTGCTGCGCTGACGCATCCCTGTGGCCGGCGGTTGTCGCGGTGCCGGGGCGTCCCATCTTCTCCCCTTCTGTCTTGGCTGCCAGGCCAGTTGCAGCCATGTCCGGCACTTGCCGTGAGATGCGCTTGCCAGTACGAGTTTCAAGTCCGGTCAGGCCCGCTTGCGCAAGGTCGATTGGCATGGGTTTCCGGTACATGCATTAGTGAATGCGCGCAGACAGTGCTATCAAATTCTGGGGCATGCTGCGTTGAAGTTCGCGAGGTAGTGTGAGTGTCACAGCCTTCTGGCCAGCCAAGGCAGAAGCGGTGTGAGCGAGTGGACAACTGAGGCTTAGAGGTAAGTGAAAACGATGAAAAACATTTCCACCAAGCTGGTTCCCTGGAGTATGGCCTTGGCGGCGTGGGGTAGTTCCATGGCCTATGCGGCGCAGGATCTGCCGGGAGGCCCTGCCGTCAACCAGCTCAATCTGCATCCGCCTGTGACACGCATTGCCGTGGAACAGCACTGGCTGCACTGGATGATGCTCATCATCTGCACGGTGATCTTCATCGCGGTGTTCGGGGTGATGTTCTATTCCATCTGGAAGCACCGCAAATCCCAGGGTGCCAAGGCCGCGAACTTCCATGAATCGGTCAAGGTGGAAGTGGCCTGGACGGTGGCTCCCTTCATCATCGTGATTCTGATGGCGTTGCCCGCCACCAAGGTGCTGGTGGCACAGAAGGACACGACCAATGCCGACCTCACCATCAAGGCCACCGGCTATCAGTGGAAGTGGGGCTATGACTATCTGAGCGGCGAGGGTGAAGGCCTGGGCTTTGTGTCCACGCTGGACAACGCCCAGCGCCAGATGTCCAACAGCGGCGATGTGAGCAAGGCGCCCAACGACTACCTGCTCAGGGTCGACAACCCGCTGGTCGTGCCCGTGGGCAAGAAGGTGCGCATCATCACCACGGCCAACGATGTGATCCACTCCTTCATGGTGCCGGCCTTTGGCATCAAGCAGGACGCGATTCCCGGCTTTGTGCGCGATACCTGGTTCAAGGCCGAGAAGACCGGCGACTACTACGGCCAGTGTGCCGAGCTGTGCGGCAAGGAGCATGCCTACATGCCCATCCATGTGAAGGTGCTGTCTGCCGAAGACTACAGCGCCTGGGTGGCCGAAGCAAAGAAGAAGCTGGCCGCCAAGGCCGATGATCCGAACAAGGTCTGGGTGCTGGCCGATCTGGTGGCACGTGGCGAAAAAGTCTATGCCGCCAACTGCGCTGCCTGCCACCAGGCCAATGGCAAGGGAGCCGGTCCCATCAAGCCGCTGGACGGCAGTCCCGTGGTGCTGGGCCCCACGGCCGACATGATGCATGCCGTGCTCGAAGGCCGCGCCAACGGTGCCATGCCGGCCTGGAAGCAACTGAGCGACACCGAACTGGCCGCAGTGGTGACCTTTGCCAAGAACCATTGGAGCAACCAGACCGGCCAGCTGGTGCAGCCCGCCCAGTTCGTGGCTGCGCGTGGCGGCAAGTTCCCTGAAGGCGGGGGTAGTGCTGCCCCCGCAGCTCCTGCTGCCGACTCTGCCGCCCCTGCGCAAGGTGCAGCCGCTGCTGCCAGCGACGCCGGCCCATATCAAGTCTTTTTCGAGACCGGCAAGAGCGTGCTGGACGACAAGGCTCAGGCTGCGGTGAAGAAGGCGGCCGAGTACTGGAGTGCCCACAAGGACGGCAAGATTGCTCTGTCGGGCTTTGTGGACTCCACCGGCAACGCCGACAAGAACGCGGAGCTGGCCAAGGAGCGAGCCAAGGCGGTGGCCAAGCTGCTGGAGGACAGCGGCATTGCCGGTGACCGCATCGAGCTGCGCAAGCCCGAGACCATCACGGCTGCGGCAGGCGCGGACCAGCAGGCACGCCGTGTTGACATCACGGCCGCGAAGTAAGCCCCGGGTATAGAGATCGATTGGAGAAAAGAATATGAGCGCCGTAGTTCCTCCCGTCCACACCCACGAGGGCCATGGTCACGACCATGGGCATGACGACCATCACCACGCCATGCCGTCGGGCTGGCGCCGTTGGCTGTTTGCCACCAATCACAAGGACATCGGCACGATGTACTTGCTGTTCTCCTTCACCATGCTGATGGTGGGAGGCATTCTGGCCATGTTGATCCGTGCTGAGCTCTTCGAGCCCGGTCTGCAGATCGTCAACCCCGAGCTGTTCAACCAGCTCACCACCATGCACGGCCTGATCATGGTGTTCGGCGCCATCATGCCGGCCTTCGTGGGCTTCGCGAACTGGATGCTGCCGCTGCAGATCGGTGCGTCCGACATGGCGTTTGCGCGCATGAACAACTTCAGCTTCTGGCTGCTGATTCCTGCCGGCATCATGCTGGTGGGCTCGTTCTTCATGCCCGGTGGTGCGCCGGCGGCTGGCTGGACGCTGTATGCGCCGCTGACGCTGCAGATGGGTCCGTCCATGGACACCAGCATCTTTGCCATGCACATCATGGGCGCCAGCTCCATCATGGGCGCGATCAACATCATCGTCACCATTCTGAACATGCGCGCGCCCGGCATGACGCTGATGAAGATGCCGCTGTTTGCCTGGACCTGGCTGATCACCGCCTATCTGCTGATCGCCGTGATGCCGGTGCTGGCCGGCGCCATCACCATGACGCTGACCGACCGCCACTTCGGCACCAGCTTCTTCAATCCTGCGGGCGGCGGCGATCCGGTGATGTACCAGCACATCTTCTGGTTCTTCGGCCACCCCGAGGTCTACATCATGATCTTGCCGGCCTTCGGCATCGTCAGCCAGATCGTGCCCGCCTTCAGTCGCAAGAAGCTGTTTGGCTACACCTCCATGGTCTATGCCGTGGCGGCCATTGCCATCCTGTCCTTCATCGTCTGGGCGCACCACATGTTCACCACGGGCATGCCGGTCACGGGGCAGCTGTTCTTCATGTATGCGACCATGCTGATCTCCGTGCCCACGGCCGTGAAGGTGTTCAACTGGACAGCCACCATGTGGCGCGGCTCCATGAGCTTTGAAACCCCGATGCTGTTCGCCGTGGGCTTCATCTTCGTGTTCACCATGGGCGGCTTCACGGGACTGATACTGTCCATGGCGCCCATCGACATCCAGCTGCAGGACACCTATTACGTGGTGGCCCACTTTCACTATGTGCTGGTGGCCGGTTCGCTGTTCTCCATGTTTGCCGGCTATTACTACTGGTCGCCTAAGTGGACGGGCGTGATGTATTCCGAAACGCGCGGCCGCATTCATTTCTGGGGCTCGCTGATCTTCTTCAACATCACTTTCTTCCCCATGCACTTCCTGGGTCTGGCCGGCATGCCGCGTCGCTATGCCGACTACCCCATGCAGTTCGCCGACTTCAACATGATTGCCTCCCTGGGCGGTTTTGGCTTCGGCCTGATGCAGGTCTATTTCTTCGTGTTCGTCGTCTGGCCCGCGATGCGCGGTCACGGCGAAAAAGCGCCGCAAAAGCCCTGGGAAGCGGCCGAAGGCCTGGAATGGGAAGTGCCTTCGCCCGCTCCGTTCCACACCTTCGAGACGCCACCCAAGCTCGATGAAACCGCCACCAAGGTGATCGGCTGAGGAGGCGCGCATGACGACACAGGAGCAACGCAAGGCGAACCTGAGGCTGGGACTGATCCTTGCCTCCACGGCTGCCGTGTTCTTTATCGGCTTTGTGGTGAAGATGGCCTGGCTGCATTGAGCCAGCCCGATGGCAACTGAGTGGAGGAGCTTGAGGTGAGCATAGCCAAGGAAAACGCGAAGATGGTGGGCAAGCTGGCGATCGTTGCCCTGGGCATGTTTGCGTTCGGCTATGTGCTCATTCCCATCTACAAGCATATCTGCGAGCTGACGGGCATCAACATCCTGTCGCTGTCCGAAAAACAGGTGCCCGGTGCCGGCGTGGCGGGCCGCGACGTGAAGCTTCCGCCCAACAGCCAGATCGATACCAGCCGCACCATCACCGTGGAGTTCGATGCCAATGCACGCGGGCCCTGGGACTTCAAGCCGGCCAAGCGTTCGGTGCAGGTGCACCCCGGCGAGCTCGCCACGGTGATGTATGAGTTTCAGAACGTGCAGAACCGCCGCATGGCCGCCCAGGCGATCCCTAGTTACGCACCACGCCAGGCTACGGCTTTCTTCAACAAGATGGAGTGTTTCTGCTTTTCGCAATACACGTTGGAGCCTGGTGAAAAGCGTGAATGGCCGGTGGCCTTTGTCATCGATCCGCGCATCTCCAAGGACGTGAAGACCATCACGCTGTCCTACACATTCTTCGAGGTGGGAGGCAAGACCCCCGCAGCGCCCGAAGGCAGCACGGCTGCAGCCGTCACACAAGGAGGCAGCTCATGACGCAGGACGCAAAGAAGACCGGATTTTGGCGCAGCATTGTTGCCGTCGCCTGGGCCATGCTGGGCGTGCGCAAGGGCAAGGAGTACGAAAAGGATTTCGCCAGCATCACGCCGCTGCATGTGATTGCCGTGGGGCTGGTAGCGATTTTTGCCTTGGTATTAGCGTTGATATGGATCGTTAACCTGGTCGTTTAGCCTTGGCTGAAACAGGTGTGGCGAATGCAGTGCAAGTGATAGTGGAGCGTCGGTCAAAACAACGATCAACAGAGTCAGGAGCCGAGTGATGAGTGCAACCCCGCAGGGCGCAACCCCTTACTACTATGTGCCAGCCGAATCCAGCCATCCCGTGATGGCTGCCATAGGTCTGTTCTTTGTGATTCTGGGTGCAGGCACCTGGATCAATGGTCACGGATGGGGAATGTATTCCCTGTTCGTCGGTCTGGTCTGGTGGCTGTCCGTGCTGTTCGTCTGGTTCCGCGATGCAGCGCGCGAAAGCGAGGCCGGGCTCAACAGCCGCAAGATCGACCTGTCCTATCGCTGGAGCATGAGCTGGTTCATCTTCTCGGAGGTGATGTTTTTCGGCGCCTTCTTCACCGCGCTGTGGTGGGCGCGCGCGCACTCGGTGCCGGTGTTGGGCAGTCTGGCCAATGAGCTGCTGTGGCCCAACTTCCAGGCCGTGTGGCCCAGCGTGGCCCCCGGTACCACGGCGTCGCCCGCGAATATTGTCGAGCCCTTCAAGACGGTGGGCCCGTTCTGGCTGCCCACCATCAACACGGCGCTGCTGCTGACTTCGGGCGTGACGCTGACCATCGCCCACCATGCGCTGCAGGTCAACCACCGCGCGCGCTGCATCGGCTTCATGTGGGTGACGGTGATTCTGGGCTTTGTCTTCCTGTGCGTGCAGGGCTACGAGTACCACCATCTCTACAACGACTACAACCTCAAGCTCAACTCCGGCGTTTTCGGCTCGACCTTCTACATGCTGACGGGCTTTCACGGCTTCCACGTGCTGGTGGGCATGCTGATGCTGTTCTTCATCACCATCCGCCTGATGAAGGGCGACTTTACCGACAAGCACCACTTTGGCTTCGAAGGCGCGGCCTGGTACTGGCACTTTGTGGACGTGGTCTGGGTCTTTCTTTACATCCTCGTGTACTGGATGTAAGACTCTCAAAAATAGAAGCGTCTTGCGCAAGACCAGCATGGATTTCAGCATCAAACAATGCTGAATCCATTGAATGGCAAGCGCAAGGCGCTTTTGTTTTAGGAGCGCTGAAAAGCGCTGCACGAAAGCGGCTACTGCCCGGGCTGCCATCCCGTGGGCTGTATCCAGCCCAGCTTGGCCGCCATCAGAACGCAGAGAAACAATGCAATCGACAAAGCCACGCGAAGGGCGAGGGCGCGGAACATCTTGCGGCTGCGCTCGGCATCGTCGGCCTGCGAGCTTTCGCCGCCATCGCCCCTGCGCATCATGAAGAACAGCGCACTGCCAAGGCTCGCCAAAATGGCGAGAAAGGCGAGAATGATCACGAATTTCATGAACGGATTATCTGGTGCGCATGTCCCGATTTCCAGACCTCTGGCGGTTTCTACTGATTTCTGCGGCGGCCTTGATCTGCGTGGCCGTCACTGCGTCGCTGGGCTTTTGGCAACTGGGCCGGGCCGCGCAGAAACAGGCTGTTTTCGATGCCATCACGCGCCAGCAGGCGCTGCAGCCCTGGCATAACGCAGAGCTGGCCGCCGAAGTGTCTCTGGCGGCAGACTCCGCCGGCGAAGCGCGCAAGGCGCATCTGCTGCATAGGCCCGTGCAACTGCAAGGCCAGTGGCTGGCCGAGCAGACCCTCTTTCTGGACAACCGCCAGATGCAGGGCCGCGCCGGCTTCTATGTACTCACGCCCTTCAGGCTGAGCGCTCCTCATGAACACACGGTGGTCATCGTGCAGCGTGGCTGGGTGCCGCGCAACTTCATGGACCGCACGGTTCTGCCCGAGGTGCAGACCCCTGCAGGCCTGGTCGGTATCGAGGGCCGACTGGAAGCGCCGCCCTCCAGGCTGATGGAGCTGGAAGCCGCCCATGGCGGGGCAGACCCTGATGAGCAAAAGTCGCGCATCCGACAGAATGCAGACATCGCACTGTGGGCGCAGCAAAGCGGCTTGCCGCTGCTGGCCCTGAGCGTGGTGCAAGGCGGCGGCGCCAGCGAAGGCTTGCAGCGCGACTGGCCGCAGATCAATGCCGGGGTGCAAAAGCACTACGGCTATGCTTTTCAGTGGTTCGGACTCAGTGTCTTGGTGGTGTTGCTCTATGTCTGGTTTCAACTCGTCCGACGCTTTTACCCCCGCCGCCGTGCAGCGCAGCCCGAGGGATGAACCGCTGAGCTTTGCTGTCCACAGCCTGCCCGATCCCGCGCAAAGCCGCACACAGCAGGCGCTGCTGGCGCGCAGCGGTCGCTGGAAGATGCTGGCCGTGCTGCTGGTCTGTGCGGCGCCGGTGCTGGCCTCCTACTTCACCTACTACGTGTTGCGCCCCTCGCAGCAGCGCAGCTATGGCGAGCTGATTGCCGAGCAGCCCGGCCTGCCCGATGTGCAGGCGCAGACGCTGGACGGGCGCAGCGTGAATCTGAACAGCCTCAAGGGCCAGTGGCTGCTGTTGAGCACCAGTGCCGGCGATTGCGGGCAGCGCTGTCAGGAACATCTCTACCTGCAGCGCCAGCTGCGTGAAACCCTGGGCCGTGAAAAGGACCGGCTGGACTGGGTCTGGCTCATCAACGACCAGCAGCCCGTGCCTGAAAAAATCCTGCCTGCTGCCGAGCAAGCCATAACGGTACGTGTGCCCGCTGCAGTCATCGGCAACTGGCTCAAGCCCGAGACCGGGCATGCACTGGACGAGCATCTGTATGTGGTCGATCCGCAGGGCCACTGGATGATGCGCTTTCCTGCAAGCATGGACAAAGCTGCAGCCGGCAAGGCCAAGCGCGATCTGGAACGGTTGCTGCGCGCCTCTGCCTCATGGGACGAGGCCGGGCGAGCTACGGCCGATGCAGCAAAGAAATAGGTGTTGAAGCCGGCATTAGCCTGCTTTCGCAAAGCACATTACCGGCCATCTGGTTCATCGTCAGCGAGGAGGGCGCATGCAGGCAGAAATCTCGGATTTGAAAGGTGCTGTTCCAGACTCGATGGCGGCTTCTTCGCGCTGGGCACAGTACCACGCGCTGACCAAGCCCAAGGTGGTGCAGCTCATCGTCTTCTGCGCCTTCATCGGCATGGTGCTGGCCGTGCCGGGCGTTCCCGGCTGGCAGGATTGGGGCCGCATGCTGGCGGCCTGTGCCGGCATCTGGCTGGTTGCGGCAGCGGCAGCGGCGTTCAACTGCCTGGTCGAGCGCAGCATCGATGCACGCATGAAGCGCACGGCCTGGCGGCCCACGGCGCGCGGCGAGCTCTCGCATTCCCAGGCCTTGCTGTTTTCGGCCTTGCTGTGCGCTGCAGGTGCCGCCATCTTGCTGCTGGCCGTGAATGCTCTCACGCTGTGGCTGACGCTGGCCACCTTCATTGGTTACGCAGTGATTTATACCCTGGTGCTCAAACCTTTGACGCCGCAGAACATCGTCATCGGCGGGGCATCGGGTGCCATGCCGCCCGTGCTGGGCTGGGCCGCGATGACGGGGCAGGTAGGGCATGAAGCCCTGCTGCTTTTTCTCATCATCTTTCTCTGGACGCCGCCGCATTTCTGGGCGCTGGCGCTGTACCGTGTCGAGGACTACCGCCGCGCCGGCCTGCCCATGCTGCCGGTCACGCATGGCAATGCCTTCACGCGACTGCAGGTGTTTCTCTATACCCTGGTGCTGTTTGCCGGCTGTCTGCTGCCTTTTGTGGTGGGAATGAGCGGCTATTTCTACCTTTTTGCCGCAGTGATTCTGGGGTTGGGCTTTTGCGGTTATGGTTGGGCACTGCTGCGCAACTACTCGGATGCGCTGGCACGCAAGACCTTCCGCTTTTCCCTGATCCATCTGAGCCTGCTGTTTGCAGCGCTGCTGGTGGATCATTACCTAGCCTGACAGACCATGGATAAACGAGCTGTGCTGCGCGTACTCGGCGCTTTAGGCGCCGCAACAATGGCCGGTGCGGCCACATTGACATTGACTGCCTGCAAGGACGACAGCAAGCCCAAATTTCAGGGCGTGGATGTGACGGGCGCAGACTATGCCAAGGACATTCCGCTGACCGATGTCCACGGGAAAAAGCGCAGTCTCAAGGATTTCTCGGGCAAGGTGGTGGCCGTGTTCTTCGGTTACACCCAGTGCCCCGATGTCTGTCCCACCACGCTGCAGGAGCTGCTTGAAGTCAAGCAGGCGCTGGGCGCCGATGGCGACAAGCTGCAGGCCGTTTTTGTGTCGCTGGACCCCGAGCGTGATACGCCGGAGGTACTCAAGGCCTATCTGGCCAACTTCGACGAGAGCTTTGTGGGGCTCAGCGGTACGGCCGACGAAATTGCTGCCGTGGCCAAGGACTTCAAGATATTCTTCAAGAAGGTGCCAGGCAAGGTCGAAGGAACTTACACACTCGATCATTCGGCCGGTACCTATCTTTTCGATCCCCAGGGCCGGTTGCGCGTGTACGAGCGCTATGGCGCGGGACCGCAGTTGCTGACTCAGGACGTGAAGGCACTGCTGGGCTGAAGCGTTCGCGACCAGCAGCATTGGTCTCGGGTTCTGAAATTTATTGTTACATGTTGGTGTTTGATGTAGCGCAATGAGAGCGTGCGATGTCACGCGCATAGTGAGCGACTTCAAACACTTGGCAAGGCTCGATCCGGCTTCCTAGAGCTGGGCATGCAGGCCGGTGATGCAGCATGGGGAGTGGCTGCACGCAGGGACGCCAGAGTGGATATCTGGAGTCTGTGTATGGCCGAGTGCCCTTTTTCTTCAATGCTCAAACCGGTGTCTGAACCAGCGCTGGCGGACTGCCAGCGCCGGTTGCGACTGGCCATGTCGGCCTGGCAGGAGGGGGTGAGTCTTTCTGCCATGCTGAGCCGGCGTGAGCAGCAGGCGCTGGATGCGGCTCCGGATGGCATTTTGCTGGTGGACCGCGACGGGAACATCGTGACGGCCAATGCCGCCATGCAGGCCATTTCAGGCTATGGGCGCAGCGAGCTCGAAGGGCAGGCGCTGGACATGCTGCTGCCGCCAGAGTTCCAGGCCGGGCATGGTCATTACCTGCGCAGCTACTTTGCCCAGCCATCGCGCCGGCCCATGGGGCTTGGCGGTGTGCTGTGGCTGCAGCGCAAGCAGGGCAATGCCGTGCCGGTGGACATTGCTCTTGGCTATTTTGGCGATGACGACAAGGGCTTGGCCATAGCCTTTGTGCGCGATGTGACGGAGCTGCATCAGATGCAGCAACGCCTGAAGTTCCAGGCCACCAAGGACACCCTGACCGGCCTCAATAATCGCTGGCAATTCGGCCAGGAGTTGCAGGAGCGACTCAAGTTGGCGCAGGCCGACGGCGAAGCACTGGCCCTGCTGCAGCTGGATCTCGACAATTTCAAGGCCATCAATGACGGCTACGGACATGCAGCAGGCGATCAACTGCTGCGGGAGGTCGCCAGGCGGCTGAAGTCCCAGCTGCGCAGCGAGGGCGTGCTGGCACGCCTGGGTGGCGACGAATTCATGGTGCTGCTGGTGGGTGAGAATGCGGCCCGAGCCCGCTTCTGGAGCGAGCAGATACTGGCTGCGCTCTCCATCCCCTTCAAGCATGACGGGCTGGCGCTGGATTTTGGTGCCAGCGTGGGCATCGCCTTTTATCCCGACGATGCGCAGACCGGTGACGACCTGATGCGTTTCGCCGATATGGCAATGTACAGCGCCAAGGCTCAGGGGCGCGGCCATGCGGTGTTTTTCGAACCCGCCATGGGCAAGGAAATGGCCGAACGCGTGCAACTGGCCGAGCGCTTGCGCATGGCGCTCAGCTATGGCGGTTTGCAGCTGCACTACCAGCCTCAGGTCAAGGTCGAGAGCGACACAGTGGTGGCTGTTGAGGCCTTGCTGCGCTGGCATGATCCCTTGCTGGGCAATGTCAGCCCGACACGCTTTATTCCGGTGGCCGAGGCCTCGGGCCAGATCGTGGCTCTGGGCAACTATGTGCTCGACGCAGCCTGCAAGCAGATCGCTTTGTGGCTCAAGGCCGGTACGCCGCTGCGGGTTGCGGTCAATCTTTCTGCCTATCAACTGCGGCAGGTGAATCTTGTCGAGCATGTCAGCAGCTGTTTGCAGCGCTATCAGGTACCGCCGCAATGGCTGGAGCTGGAGGTGACCGAATCCCAGGCCATGATCAACCCGGCTCAGGGAAGCGAAGTGCTGCAGGAGCTGGCGCGGCTGGGAGTGACGATTGCGCTGGATGATTTCGGCACCGGCCATTCGTCATTGGCCTATCTTCAATATCTGCCGCTGCAGCGCGTCAAGCTGGGGCGGGAGTTTCTGTTTCCCTCGCCTTGCCGGGACAGACTGATGGGCGGCATTGTGCATATGGCCCATGCGCTGGATCTGGAGGTCGTGGCCGAAGGTGTCGAAGAGCTCGATCAGCTGCAGCTGCTGCGCGACATCGGCTGCGAGTTTTTCCAGGGCTGGCTGCATTCGCGCGCCATGCCCGCCGAGCAGGTGCAGGGCTGGCTGGCAGCGGTTTGATGATATTGACTGACGGAATTAGCGTGGCCGCTGCTTCCAGTCAGGCTCGGGAAAATGCTCGTTGGATGCGGTGACGATCAGGTCCAGCACCGGCTTGCCCTCCTCGTCGAAGCGCACTCCGGGGCCCCAGCGCGCCTGCTGGCGCTGGCCCGAGAACCAGAACAGCTTGCGCTCCCAGCTGCCGGGCTTGGGCGGCTTGCAGTTGGCCTGAATCAGGTGCTCCTGTATGCGTTGCAGACCTGCCGTGAGACGCCACGGGGCCAGTTGCAGAAGCGCGGCTCGCAGCTCTCGCACCCAGGGCTCTGGCGCGGGCGAGAAGCGCCGGAATGACTGACCTGCGGCAAGTCTTCGCACGCGTTCATGCAGCTCGACGCCATACAGTGCGCAGGCCTCGCTGACCTTGCCTTGTGCCATCAGACTGCGTGCCTTGCGCTCCAAAGCCGAGTCCTTGGGGTGCTCTGCTGGCGACCACAGCCAGCGGGCATCGCTCCATTGATGGCGGCAGTTGTAGAGAAACTCGGACGACAGAAGCAATTGCCATCCCGGCATCTTTGACTGCATGACCGATCGAACCATCAGGCAGGGCTGGCGCTTGCGTGTGGCAGGGCCATAGGCCGCGAGTATGGCAGTGGTGCGCGCTGCAGGTCGTCCGCGATCATCGCGCGGCCAGGATTGAAGCAGGCGCATGAGGTCGACAGCGGCCACATCGGCCTTGAGCCGTTCAAGCGCCTGTGGAGCATCCGCGAGCTTGTCCAACAGGTCGAGGTTCAGATCCTGATCCACCGGGGGGACACAGGCCTCAGTCTCATCGGTAGATGGACTGCAAGCCATGGCCTGGATGGTGACTTGTTCCGGTGCTGCATCAGGCGCTGCCCGCCATTCATGCAGCAGCTGTGCAAAGCGCCCGGGGTTGCAGCTGACTTCATGGTGTATGACTTCACCGGCCGCATCGCGCAGCGTGATCCAGGCATGAAGCCGATGCTCCGCGCCCAACTGCATGGTCTGCTCATACCTGGTGGCCGAGAAAGCGCCGTTGCCACCGTGGTGCACAAAGAATTCGACATCCATGCAGCCGGCTGCCACGCGGCTGGTGATGCGTGTTCTGGCTGCGTCCTTGTGTTCGGCCTGGCAATCCGGCAGCTGCAGCCATTGCTGCGAAATCTGGGCAATGAAGTCTTGCATGAAGAAGATGGAAAAAGCGTCGGACCTGCGTCAGTCGTCAAAAAGACCGATGTAGCTCAGTCCGTTGTAGAGCTTGTCCGGATCGGTGATCGGTTCGGTGGGGTCGGCATAGACAAACATGGCGTTGGCTGTGTGAATGCCCTGGGTTTCACAGGCCTGCACGATGAGCGCGAGCGATGTGTCGCAGTCCAGAGTGCTGTGGCTCACCAAGGCAGAGACAGGGACAGGCTCGGGCAGCCAGATCATCAGCAGCAGGTCTTCGTCGAACAGAAATTGTCTGCCCAGATCCTGGCAGAAGCCGCAGCCCGTGACATCTTGCTTGCTGCTTTCAATGTCTTCAACTTCCAGCTCCCAGTAACTGTCTGCATGTTCAAAGTAGCGGGCAAATTCCGGCTCGCCCAATGGCGTATTTCCTATCCAGAAATGCAGTGCAGAAAAAGGCGCAGGCGGTGGTGTCGGACCCAACTCCTCGACCCAGTCGAACAGGGTTCCGGGCTTGAGGCGGTGGCGCTTTTCCAGCTCCGCAAACCCGCCGCCGGGTGTGCGGTTCAGCGCTTCGTCCACCAGGGCCTTGCGAAATGCCAGCGAATAGGTCTTGCCGGATTTGTTTTCAGACCTCATTGGGCGGGTCCGTAGTGCATGACCACGAGCTTGTTCAGGGGCTCCGGGTAGTCCCAGAAGGCTTCTTCCAGTTCCTGCAACTGCTCATGTTCGGCGTCCGTCAGCAGCTCAGGCAGGTCGGAGAAGTCCATATTTTCTGGCATGTCTTCGAAGCGCCTGAGCGCCGCAAACATGTCTTGCAGACATTGCTGCGTGACGGGCGCGCCTATGGCCTGCAGAGCCTGCAGGGTGAGCTGATGGTTTTCCACTCCCCAGTTGCCCAGAAACTGCAGAAAGCCGCCGTTGTTGATATCGGCTTCCATGCGCCACAGAGCCACCAGTTCATGCTGGACCGGGGATATCAGGGTGACGTCCCATTGGGCGGCGAGCAGCGCGCCCATGGCCTGGTTGTAGAGACTGTCCTGATCCAGGTCCCAGACGCTGACCATGCCTGCGGGCGATGGCGGCCACAGCGCCGGCCAGTTCAGAGCGTGATCCTCGTCGCTCAGAACCCATTGCAGCCTTTGCTCGGGTGTGGCTTTTTCGAGGCGGATATGCCGCTGAATGGGCTCGGCCAGTTCACGTCCGTCCGCGAGTGCCAGCCAGATGGTCTGCTCGTCGATGCGAACGCCTGTGATGCGGTTGCTTCGTGGGTCCATGGCTCAGCTTTGTGCGGCGGTCTGATCCATCACCGTCTCGGCGGCCTGGTGCATCTTGGCCAGCTCGCGCGCGGGAATGGGGTGCTCGCCGTTGGCCATGCGTGTCAGCAGCGAGTGCAGCATCTCGGTGGAGAGGCCGTGCAGCACCAGGCGGTAGGCCGCATACAGGGTGGATAGCGGCACCATGGGATGCTTGTTGTTGAGCAGCACCAGATGCTCTGGCGATGCCAGGATCTTGGCGCAGTAAATGGCAACGGTTTCGTCGAGCTGCAGCGAGTTGCTGGCGCGCCAGAAGTCGTTGTCGGTCAGCAGTAGCTGGTAGATGGGCGTGTACAGCTCGATGGCGCTTTGCAGGTCGATGACGTTGAAGCGACCGCGCGGCATGTCTTCGAGCCTGAGATCGGACTCGCGGATCATGGAGAAGTCGGGCTCGGCCACGGGCACCAGCTCCTGCCCGTTCTCGCGCAGTGCCTTGTTCAGGCGGATCACGAAGTTGAAGAGGTTGAGGTCGTGCTTGAGAAACAGCTCGTCCTTCACATCGTCAATTTCCATAGGCATCAAAGGCGCGGTGCTGACCTTGGTCGGGGCATTGGCAGCGACGAAGGCCAGTACCTGGGAGCCCAGGTGAAAGTGGCGCATGATGAGCCAGTTGGCCTCTGGCGAGAGAAATTTCTTCATGCCGAAGGCCAGCAGGCGGTGCAGCAGCATGGAGTGCGACCAGCGCTTGGGCAGAAAGATCTTCAGCGCCTGAATGATGATCATGGACAGCCGCGCCAGCGGTCGCATGGCGGGCAGAAAGAACTGGCGCGAGCTGCTGCTGCAGTCGCGCAGCCAGGCGGCCTTGACCTCATCGGGCAAAGGTGTGCTCTGGTCGAGGTAGAGCGCCAGCCAGGGGCTGGGGTCGCGCTCGTCCCAGACATGGTCGTTGAACTCGTTCTTCATGAATCCTCCCGGTGCTTCTTGCTGTTTCTGGTTATCGCTCGGCCAGCACATGTTGGAACTGCATCAGGTACATGGCTGCCGTGTTGCGTGCGGTCTGCAGGATGGCCTGCTGGGCCGTGCCTTCACTGTCCAGCTCCAGGGCCATCTGCACGGCCAGCAGCCAGCGCTCCAGGTGGTTCTCGTCATTGGCACCGTGGTATTCGAGAAAGCGGAAGGCATCGGGCGGCAGCGGCAGGCTCTGGCGCAGCAGGGGCAGCAGGCTGGGAACGATGCGCTGACCCGTGCCTTCGATGATGTAGATGGCGCCCAGCAGGCCGATCGGGTTGGGCGTGGCAGCCAGGTTGTGCAGATAGGCATTGAGCGCTTCGCCGCCGGGGTTGCGGCGCAGGCGGTTGATGTCTGTCTCTGTGCCGCCAGCCTTCAGGTAGTCGCTGTGCAGAATCTTGAAGTCGTTCTGCTCCTCGCCTGCATGCAGGTCGATCAGTGAGGCGAGCGTGGCGTAGTCACCGGTCAGCGAGGCCGCGCCTTCGCGCATCCACAGACTGCCTTCGCGCACCTGCGGAATCCAGTGGCTCATCCAGCGCAGATAGTCGGTGATCTGCAACTGGCGCGTGCGCATGCGCTGGAGCAGGGGCGTGCGCCAGACATTGCTGCGGTAGTCCTGCCAGATGCTGGCCAGCTCGGTCAGCAGTGGTGCCAGTTGCGATGGCGCAGCAGCCGGGTCATGGGGTGCGGCGATGGTGGATACATCGGGAAGAGCATCATCCGGCAGCGCTGCTGACTGTGCAGATTTCCGAGGGAAACTGGCCTCTGGCGTTTGCTCGGTACTCGCATCCGGCTCTACTTCCCATAGCATGTAGCCTGCGGTAAAGCGGCCCGACTCGGGGATGAAGCAGAGCACGGTATCGCCTGCTTTCAGGCGCTGACCCTGTTTTTGCAGAAACTCCGACAGCATGATGAAGATGGAGGCTGCACCCGTGTTGCCGCGCCAGGCCAGATTGCTCCACCAGCGCTCGCGCGGAATGCTGAGCTGGGCCTTGCCCAGCAGCTCGTCGACAACGGGGATGAAGCGCTCCGACGAGTAGTGGCAGAGAAAGTGGTCTATGCCGCGTTCGGGCACCCAGCCCTGGTGGGCAAGGGCTGCATATTCGTGAATGCAGACATCGAACAGATGCGGCAGCAGGCGAATGTCCTGGCGCAGCGCCAGAGCGCCTGCGGCCTCGGCATCGCTCCAGGCGGGGAAGTCCAGATGGCTTGTGCCGCGATCGGCCGTCAGGCCCAGTTGCATGCACACGGGGTAGTCGCCGGCAAAGCTGCGCTGGTGCGTCCACTTGAGCTTGAGGCGCAGTCCGTTGGCCTGGGGCAGGGCCTTGGGGCCGCCCAGCAGCACGGCGCCCGCGCCGTCGGACAGCATCCAGCGTAGAAAGTGGGCGTCAAAGTCGGTGTCATAGCCCTGGGCCGCAAAGCGCGAACGCTTGAACAGGCGCGAAGGCATTTCACTGGCCACCGACAGGGCCAGCGCATGGGCGCCGCTTTCCACGGCCATGGCAGCGGCCTGCATGGCGCCCACGCTGGCGGCGCAGACGCCGTGCACGGACAGCGTTTCCATGGGCGGGGCGGCCATCTCGCCCTGAATCATGCTGGCAAAGCCGGGCATCAGCGCATCGCCTCCCGAGGAGCCGCTGGACAGAAAGCCGATATCAGAGAGCTTTTTGCCAGCCAGAGCCAGGGTCTCCTCGATCGCGCCAGCTGCCATGCGGGCGTTGCTGAACACCGTCTGGCCTTCGCCATTGATGGCGTAGTGGCGAGTCTGGATGCCGTTCTCGGCCAGGATGCGGCGCTTGATACGCTCGGAGATGCGGTTCAGCGGTGCGACAAACGCATCCATGCCAGCATTGTCCACTGGGGCACCAGGCAGAAACATGCCGGCAGATTGCAGATAGACGTTGGAATAGGCAACAGGCATAGATCCTCAACAGGTTTTTACTTCACAGAGTCGGGTGGCATCTGCGGCTGGGTTCTTGCCGCGGGCCAGACCAGACCCAATACAAACACGCGTCCCATATAAGGCAGCAGGCCACCCTCGTTCAATGAAGGTGTGACCCGTTGGCGGTAAATGCGCTCGTGCAGCCCGCTCAGGTCGGACCAGTGGGCATGTGGGCATTCATGGTGCGCGGTGTGCAGGCCAATATTAAAAAGCAGGGGGTTGACCAGGCCTTCAAAGTTGCGCGCGTAGTTCAGCTCGATACCCGGAGTATTGCGCTGCGCTCTGGTCAGTGGTCGGCCATCGGCGTGGGCATGCTGCAGATAGTTGGTGGCCAGCAGCCAGTGCAGACCGTGCAACTGGGGAACGATGATGAAGATCAACGCCTTTTGCCAGTCCAGCCAGAGAAAAAAGCTCCAGCTGCCCAGCCACAACGCGTATTGCCCCATGCAGTAGCGAAAGGCTCCAGGCCAGCGACGGCGCAGGTTGTTCAGCCAGCGAAAGAACAGCGGATACAGCACGAAAGCCGCCTGAACCGGATGAAGCAGATAGCCCCACAGATGGTTGGTATCGCCGCCCCACTCAGGCCGGTAGGTGCGTGCCAGATCGCGCGGTCCATGGCGAAATCGATGGTGATTGGCCACATGGGCGGGCCAGAACACAAAGGTGGGGTGGCCTTGAAGCAGGGTCAGCCAGTAATCGGTGAAGCGGTTGGTCCAGCGCCCCCACCACATGCGCACATGGGTGTGGTTGTGGTGAATCACGCCTACGCCCAAGGTCAGAAACAGCTCGATGCTGTAGAGAATGAAGCTGAAGCCATGCCTCCATTGCCACCACACGAGCAGCGGCAGCAGGAGCATGTAGAAGACGGATTGCCAGTCCCGCCAGTGGCGCAGGACTGGATACCGGCGCTGGCCTGGGTGCCTGCTCATTCAGTGACCGGAGCTTTTGGAGGTGTTGTCTGCGACCCGCGTGCGCATGAGCTGGTCCATGAAGGACAGCGCAAAGCCATAGTTGCCCGCCGGGCGCGCGTGGTGCAGATGGTGACGGCGGCTGGCGGCCAGTGGATGGGTATCGGGGACTGAGGGGAAAAAATCGTAGTTGGAATGGCCGATCAGATTCAGGATCAGGCTCAACACCGGCACAGAGGCCAGCGACCAGAAATAGAAGTCATGCACCAGCATGGGCAGCAAGATGATGTTGCCCAGCATCAGCGCCTCGATGGGGTGAAAGCTGTAGGTGGACCAGGGCGTGGTCACCACGGAACGATGATGGTCGCCGTGATAGCGCACCAGGCGGCGTGTGTGCAGCAGGCGGTGGTTGATCCAGAAGTGCACATCGTTCCAGATCAGCAGCGCAAAGATCTCCACAGCAATGCGTCCGGCGCTGGCTGTGGGCGAGAGCTGGGCCCAGCCCAGTTGCAGAAAGCCCCAGGGAACGATCATGCCTATGCCGAAGATCAGTATGGAATGAAAGGACTGGCGCCATTCACGTTGCAACTGGTCGGGCTTGAGCGGACGTATATCCAGCGGCCTGCCGATACCGGCACGGGCAAGAGTTGCCGTCAGAGCACCCATGAGCAGGCCGCCCAGCAGATAAATCCCCCCGAAAAAAACCAGGCCCAATGCCATGACTTGCCAGGCATTGAGTTGCGTGAACCAGGTACCAGCGTCCATGAAGGCTCCAAAAGCGGTGGCGCTGCCCTAGATACAACAATGCGCCCAACGGCATAGCGTAAACCCATGCCTGTCGGGCGCATGATAAAGGACGCCGCAGTAGCTTCAACCGATACCCGGAGTAGCGCTCAGAGCACGGGATGTCGGAAAACTGGAGATGTCCCAACCGGGAGATGACCAGCAAGGGCTGCCCCGTAGCAAAGGCCGTCGTCCCCCTCTGAGGAAGACGCAAAGCGGCTCAGGGGGCGGCTTTTACTGCGCCGTGATGCCCTGCTCGCGAATGATGGTGCCCAGCGCCTTGACATCCTGCTGGATGCGGTTGCTCAGGCCTTCGGGCGAGCTGCCCACGGCTTGCCAGCCTTGCATGGACAGCTTCTGGCGCATCTCGGGCGTACGCACGATCTCGCTGACGGCGGCCGCCAGCTTGTCCACATGGGCCTTGGGCATGGACCTGGGCGCAGCCACGGCGTTCCAGATTTCCAGATCAAAGTTGTTGACGCCGAGCTCTTTGAGGCTGGGAAGGCCGGGAGCCAGCGGGCTGCGTGCTGCAGAGGTCACTCCGATGCCGTGCAACTTGCCGGCCTGAATCTGTGTCATTGCCAGTGCCGGAGGGAGCATGGACAGCTTCAAGTCGCCGCCCTGAATGCCGTTGAACACCTGGGGGTAGCCGGTATAGGGCACATGCACGGCCTTGATGGCCGAGCGGCTCTTGAGCAACTCCATGCCCAGGTGACCCACGGTGCCGACACCGGGCGAGCCATAGCTCCATTTGTCGCCAGCCTTGGCAGCCGCTTCCATAAAGGCCTTGCCTTGTGGGGCCGACGCAGGGGCCACCAGCACCAGCGGAGCCACGCCGATCAGGCTCACGGGCTGCAGGTCCTTGATGGGGTCATAGCGCACGGCAGGGTTGAGCATCTTGGCAATGGTCATATTGCCGTTGATCATCACGCTGAAGGTGTAGCCATCAGCCTTGGCGACATATTCGCCGGCGATATTGCCGCCAGCACCCACGCGGTTTTCCACGATGATGGTCTGACCCAGCTTCTTCTCCAATGGCTCGGCCAACGCGCGGGCCGTCAGATCGGGCGAGGAGCCTGCGGGGAAGCCCACGATCAGGTGCAGGGGCTTGTCGGGCCAGTTGTCGGCTGCCAGGACGGCCGGAGCCATTGCTGTCGCCACCATGGCGACTCCTGCAGCAACCAGGCTGCGGCGGGACAGGTTCTTCAAGATGCGCGAAGTGCGAATAGGCATGGCAGGTCTCTTTTGAATTCTTGATAGGCGATCGGTGTGCATGAGAGCATGCATCAATGCCGAAAAATAAAAAACCCGGAAATTATCCGGGTTTGAGGTTCAGCATTTCAGCCTTTTAAAGGCTTGGAGCGCATGTTGGCGTTTACGCAAACTCGGCCAGCGCTTTTTTCATCTTTTTCATGGCAGCTACCTCAATTTGGCGAATGCGCTCGGCGCTCACACCGTATTCGGCAGCCAGCTCATGCAGCGTCATGCCGCCAGAGCCGTCGTCATTGACCTTGAGCCAGCGCTCTTCAACGATGCGGCGGCTGCGGTCATCCAGGCCTTCCAGAGCCATGACCAAGCCATCGGTTGCCAGATGATCGCGCTGGCGCGATTCGAGCATGGCTGTAGGTTCGTGACTGGCATCAGCCAAGTAGGCGATAGGGCCGAAGGCCTGTTCTCCATCATCACTGGGAGAGGGATCCAGCAGCACATCGCCACCGGCCAGACGGGTCTCCATCTCAATGACCTCTTCACGCTTGACGTTGAGCTTTGCAGCGACCGCGTCAATTTCGTTCGAAGTCAGGGTCTCGCGCAGGGCCAGATCGTCGTCGGCCATGGCGGCATCGGACTTCAGGTCCTGCTTCATCGAGCGCAGATTGAAGAACAGCTTGCGCTGGGCCTTGGTCGTCGCGACCTTGACCATGCGCCAGTTCTTCAGGATGTACTCGTGGATCTCGGCCTTGATCCAGTGCATGGCGTAGCTGACCAGACGCACGCCTTGATCGGGATCGAAGCGTTTGACAGCCTTCATCAGGCCCACATTGCCTTCCTGAATCAGGTCGCCGTGAGGCAGGCCATAGCCCAGGTACTGGCGCGAGATGGAGACAACCAGACGCAGGTGGGACATCACCAGACGCCCGGCGGCGTCCAGATCATTGTGTTCTTTGAGCTTGCGAGCGTAGTCCTGCTCTTCCTCAAGGGTGAGCATTGGCATACGATTGACCGCCGAGATATAGGCATCCAGGTTGCCCAGCGGAGGTACCAGCGCCCAAGGGTTCGCGGGCGCCAAGGCAGTAGCAATGGAGCCGGAGGCAGTTTTCATTGCAGGTTTCCTTTCTTCCATGATCTTCATATTAGCACTCCGTTAGAGAGAGTGCTAAAGACAAAGTTCCCACAGTTTTTGTTGGTTTTTGGCGGCGCAGGCGGCTCGTTGTCGATTCTTCTTGAACTTTGTACTTTTCTCACGCAGTTTTGTACTTGACCTGCCTGGTTTAATCGAGACAGTTTTTCCTAGGAGACGATGGGTTGCAGTTCCTGGCAGAGCTCGCGTTTGAACTTTGCCGGGGTTGAGTATTGCAGACTGCTGTGGGGGCGCACCTCGTTGTAGTGATTGCGCCAGGCGTCAATCAGTACGGCGGCCTCGCGGCGTGAGCGGAACCACTTGATAGACAGGCACTTTGTCGCGGAACTTGCCATTGAAGCTCTCGTCGGTGCCGTTCTGCCACAGCTTGCCAGGATCGTTGAGCACGGTGACGATGCCAGACTGCGCGATCCATTCCAGGATGGCTTGGCTGACGAACTTCGGCCCGTTGTCCGCGCGCATGAACAGCGGCGCGCCGTGCAGGCTCACCAGCCGCGAGAGCACTTCGCTCACCCGCTTGGAACGGATGGCCCCGGCGACATCGATGGTCAGGCACTCCCATGTGTATTTGTCCACGACCGCAGGCACTTGATCTGTTGACCGCTGGCCGTGGTGTCGAAGACGAAGTCATAGGCCCAGACCATGTTGGCCTTGAACGGCGTGTGGATGCGCTTGCGTGGGCGTTTTCTGGGCACCAGCAAGCCCGCCTGACGCCACAACTGGTGCGTGCGCGACCAGCTCAGCTCGAAGCCCTCGCAACCCGGTAATACGCGGATGCACCGGTAGCCGTAGCGCGGATACAGGGCCGACAGTTCCCTCATCGCAGCGAGCACTGGTGCATCCTTGGCCGGCAGGCGAAGCTGGTAGCTGGGCGTGGCACGCGACGTATTAAGCAACTCCGCAGGAGTGGCGCAGACTCAGGCCCCGTGTGCGCATGAAGGCCAGTTGCTCGCGCCGAGCCTGCGGGCTCACCATTTTTTGCGTTGACCTCCTTGAGGATCTCGGTGTCCAGATCCCGCTAGGCAAGGAGCTTTTTCAGGCGGCTGTTCTCAAGCGCCAAGGCCTTGAGCCGCTTGATGCCGGCCGCCTCCATCTGGCCGAAGTGCTTGCGCTTCCGTGAATCGACTCTTTTTCATGGGCTCCTCTTCGGGTGGGAGCCATCTCCCTGGATATCAATGTCTCGGAGAAACCGGGCAGGTCATTTCTATGGCTACCTGCAGGTTGATGGGTATGCGGGGTACAACACCATGCAAGCGGCTGCACGCTTAGGCTGTATGGCACATGTGCGCAGAAAGTTCGTTGAGGTCCAGCAATCCATCCCCGCTGCCAATGCTAAGGAGTCGATTGCATTGCAGCCTATTGGGCTGATTCAAAAGCTGTATGTGATTGAAGCGCAGATGAAAATGGCTGAAGTGTCAGAGCGCAAGCGAGTGCGGCAGCATTCCAATCTTGAACCAGCTCAAAGCGTGGCTGGACGAGCACGTAAAGCTTGTAGCGCCCAAATCACAGCTGGGCAAAGCCATTCACTACGCACTGCGCCAGTGGTCCTATGTCATTCGCTATGTTGAAAATGGACTTCTGAGCATTGACAACAACATTGCAGAACGCAGTATCAAGAATCTTGTCATCAGCCGGAAGAACTGGCTGTTTTCAACCATCTGTGGATGGCGCATATGCAACGGCGGTGTTGACCACTATGGTCCGATCCGTACCAATACCTAGTGCAGGTACTCAACAAGCTACCGCACGCCGAGAGCGAAAAAGATTTCGAAGAGATGATCCCTTGGAATGTGAAGGCAGGGCTAGATGTCGCCGATTTGCAAGCACGCCTCGCTGCTTGACCACTCATGGTTTTCAGATGAACGCCTTGTATGTGTAGTTGTACAGCGGCTTTGCAGCGATCGCAGTCTGTCGAGCATCTGTATTTGACTTCCGCTTTGGGCTAATGAACGGCCCTTCGACACGGTTATTCCAACGATCGCGAAGAAGAAAGTTGGCCATGAATGGCGTCAGTTCACGAAGCGAAGGAGGATTCGCAGTACTGGCGAAGAGATAAATCCCCCTGTGGAATAGAGTCCGTGATGATTTGCGCCTGCTTCGACCTCATCCTTGCCATCCACACCTTGAATACCCTCGGTAATGTGCTAATTCCCGTGCTGCACGAACAGCGCTTGGAAACCGTATCAGGTCGCGCAGACTACAAGCTTCATACATGATGTTTGTCCTTTTACTGTTAGCCTTCCATGGTCGGCATGGGCCTCTGCCATGCCAGCTCCGGCCATCGTGCCCAATCTGAAAAGTGAATTCACTATGACAAGCTCGCTGTACAACGCCTCCGTTCCCGTCATGCTGCAGATGTTGCGTGCCCTGTCCGATGTGCTCAAGAAGGCTGAAGACCACGCGACGCAAAAAAATATCGAGCCCAATGCTCTTCTGCAGGCGCGACTTTTTCCCGACATGTTTCCGCTAGTACGTCAGGTACAGATCGCCTCAGATTTCTCCAAGGGCATTGCCTCCCGTCTGGCTGGTGCCGAGGTGCCATCCTGGCCCGACACTGAGGTCAGCTTCGCCGACCTGCAAGCATTGGTCGCCAAGGCTGTAGCCTATCTGGAATCCTTCAAGGCCGAGCAATTTGATCTCAGCGAGAGCCGCGAGATCGTGCTGCGCCCCGGCACGCCAAAGGAAAAGAAGCTGACCGCCAGTGCATATCTTCTGCACTATGGTCTGCCGCAGTTCTTCTTCCACGTGACTACCGCCTATGCCATCTTGCGCCACAACGGTATTGAGATTGGCAAGCGCGACTATATGGGCGCCTATTAACACGAGAGGCGCCACTCAACCAAGCCAAGCAGGCTCTTGATGGTCAAGAAAAATGAATGGCTGCATCCGAGAACTGCGGGCTGCGCCTGCGTTTTCCGCTGGGTGCGACAAACCATTGCCTGCGCTTGTCCAGCCAGAGGGTCGACCAGCCCCGGGCCTTCAACGCTGCGTTGTAGCTGGGTCAGTTGGTCGTGCGATGCCGGGCTTGGAGTGGGAGGGCTGCCCCATCACTCGAGGTCACTAGACGGCAGAGAGCAATTACGCCACCTGATGCGTCAACGGCCGGGAATTTGGGCGTGCAGCTCCGCTGGTTTACCCGTCACTGACTGCACGACCGTGCCCCACAGAGCTTCTGCAGCGTTCCCCAACTGCGAATGTGCTCGATAGACTCGGATTTCAAGATCGATATTCCACGCTTCAGTGGCCGCTGCAACCAACGTGCCTGCTGCAAGGTCATCGCCGACAAGGCTTTGAGGCAGCCAAGCGATGCCTCTGCCTTCGAGTGCCATCGTCCGTAGTACGGATGCCAAGTGGGCAGTGAAGACTGTTTGTGTTTGAAGCGCTCCTAGCGCATGGTCGATGGTTTTATGAAGGATACTGCCCAGCCCGGATTCCGCGCTGTAGGCCAAAAGAGGGGCAACCGTCCCGGGGCGTTCCAATTGGTGAAGGGCTTGGCCCTTTGGCCCCATGGCGGAAACAGGGTGCAATACATCGATACCCACGCAGATGGATGGGTAGCCTTGCATCTGAAGCTGACTTGGCGCTTGAGCGTGGGCATGGCACAGAACGAACTGCACCTTGCTTTGAGCCAGGAGAGCCTCGCACCGATGGAGCATGTCCGACTCCAATTGAAGCGTCCCCGCCATCGTATGCGCTTCAAAGCGCCGCAACCAGCCAGGCACGAAGGTCAGCGACAGCGCATGTGTCGCAGCGAATCGCAAGCTTTTTGAGTTCGCTTCTGCCACTGCACGCGCAGCCCCCGGTAGCCGCGCAATCTCAGCCAGTAATTCTGGCGCGATAGCCTGAAACCACTGCCCGGCCTCAGTGAGCTTGACGGGCTGTGTGCTTCTGTCAAAAAGCTCCGTCCCCAACCACTCCTCCAGCGCTCGGACGCGGCGACCGAATGCGGGCTGGGTCATATGACGATCTTCAGCGGCCCGAGAAAAATTTCCTACTGAGGCCAAGACCAAAAAATCTTCAAGCCAGGAGATGTTCATTGCCGGTGCCTTGAAAGCATTAAAGAGTAGAAAAACAGCATTGGTCAATCAGTGCGCGGCTGCGGATCATACCGACTCAGACATTTGTTTCGTTACCCGGAGTCAAGCATGAAGATTGTTGAGATCAGAGAGAAAACCATTCCTATCAGTTCGCCCATCCGCAATGCGTACATCGACTTTAGCAAGATGACGCTGAGCCTGGTGGCGGTGATTACCGACGTGATCCGCGATGGCAAGCCGGTGGTGGGCTATGGCTTCAACTCCAATGGCCGCTATGGTCAGGGCAAGCTGATGCGTGAGCGCATTATTCCTCGCGTGCTGGAAGCCAATCCGGATTCGCTGATCGATGCCAGCGGCAAAAACCTCGACCCGCACAAGATCTGGAACGCGATGTTCACCAACGAGAAGCCAGGCGGACACGGCGAGCGCTCCGTGGCCATCGGCACCATCGATATGGCTGTGTGGGATGCCGTCGCCAAGATTGAAGGCAAGCCGCTCTTCCAATTGTTGGCAGACCGTTATGGCAACGGCACGCCAAACCGCAAGATATTTGTGTACGCCGCTGGCGGCTACTACTACCCCGGCCAGGACCATAACAAGCTGAAGGACGAGATGCGCAGCTACATTGATCGCGGCTATACCGTGGTCAAGAAGAAGATTGGTGGTGCGTCGCTCGACGAAGATCTCCGCCGTATCGACTCCATTCTCAGCGTGTTGAAAGACGGCCAGAAGCTGTGCGTGGATGCCAACGGCCGCTTCGATCTGGACACATCCATCCAGTACGCCAAGGCGCTCTCTCAGTACGACCTCTTCTGGTACGAAGAGCCAGGCGACCCGCTCGACTTTGAACTACAGGCCACCTTGCGCAACTACTACAAGAACCCTATGGCCACCGGGGAGGATCTGTTCTCTATGCAGGACGCGCGGAACTTGATCCGTTACGGCGGCATGCGCCCCGATCGCGACTGGCTGCAATTTGACTGCGCTTTGAGCTATGGCCTTGTCGAGTACCTGCGCACGCTGGACATGCTCAAGGAACATGGCTGGTCAGCCAGCCGCTGCATCCCACACGGTGGACACCAGATGTCGCTGAACATCGCCGCCGGCCTGGGCCTGGGAGGCAACGAGTCGTACCCGGACCTGTTCCAACCATTCGGCGGCTTCCCCGACGGCGTGAAGGTGATTGACGGCCACGTGACATTGCCCTATCTGCCCGGGATTGGCTTCGAGGGCAAGGCTGATCTGTACGCGCAAATGCAGGCTCTTTCCGCCTGACCTCAACAAAAAACACAAAATCAGGAGACAAGGTCATGGGCATTTTGAAACAACAGGTGGCTGTCGCGGCCATAGGCCTGATCACCGTTAGCACCTCGGCCTGGGCAGAATTTCCGGTTAAACCGATCACCCTCGTCGTCCCGTTCTCAGCTGGCGGCCCCAGCGACAAGATCGCCCGTGACCTGGCAGAAGCGCTGCGCAAGCCCCTGGGCCAGGCCGTGGTTGTCGATAACACGGCAGGCGCTGGCGGAACCATTGGTGCGGCGCGGGTAGCACGTGCCACACCAGACGGATACACCTTACTGGTGCACCATATCGGGCTGTCCACCGCGCCGGCCCTTTATAAGAAGCTGCCTTACAAGACGCTGGAGGATTTCGAGTACCTAGGCCTTATCAATGAGGCTCCATCGACCCTGATTGGCAAGCCTGGCTTAGCCGCCACCCAGCTGGCAGAACTGCGTACATGGATTAGCGCTAATGAGGGAAAGGTCAATCTCGCCAATGCCGGTGTGGGCTCCGCATCCCATCTGTGCAGCCTTGTCCTGCAGGCAAGCCTCAAATCAAAAATGACTCTCGTGCCGTACAAGGGCACTGCGCCGGCCATGACCGACCTGATGGGCGGGCAGGTCGATCTGATGTGCGAGCAGGCAACCAACGCAGTGCCGCAGATCGAAGCAAAAAAGGTCAAGGTGTACGGTGTCACCAGTCAACGGCGGATGACCCTACCGGTGCTGGCCCAGGTGCCCACGCTAGCGGAAGCTGGGCTTACGGGCTTTGAGATGTCGGTGTGGCACGGCGTCTACGCGCCTAGGGGCACGCCGCCTGCTGTCCTGGCCAAACTGAATGCGGCCATCCGCACCGCGCTCAAGGATCCCGAACTCATCATGCGGGAAGAAGCGCTGGGGGTGCGCGTCGTGACCGACTCCCGCCTGGAGCCCGCCGAGCACAAGAGGTATGTTGAAAGTGAAATGAATCGCTGGTCCAAGATCATCAAGGATTCCGGCGTAACGGCCGATTGACTTTTCACCCCTTATGTCGGCTTGGACAGGGGCCTGGTTCACCCAACCAGAGCCTTTGTGCCTGGGTTCCCCTCCTTAGGTCCCGCGGTGTGGCATTCACGGACCGCCCAAGCCAGTTCAGGCCGGCAGGTAAGTACAGCGGAGGGGCGCATTGTTGGACCAGATGGAACGCTGTATGCTCACGCCACCACGACTTCCTGGATACTCCATCAGCCCATCGACGGGGAACCATCATGAGCAATGCCGGCATATTCGGTATCAAGAAAAAAGGACCGTGAACCGTGCTTAGCACGCCTAGGTAGGCGAAGTTCAAGCGGCAGCAGTGGGTCCAATGTGCCAAATGCTGCCAGCAGCCCCCTCATTGCGTAGCGGAATAAAATTCAAGGAAGCCCCCGAATAGCTTTCTTGATCGCCTGGAGAAACCTTCGCAGCCCTACTGCCAAGCACGCCTGATGCAAGAAATGCATGCGAATCATATTCGCTGACGTCAAGTCAGCTTTTGTCGAGTCTTCAGCAGGCTCAGGCCCAAGGCTATAAAGGTGCCCCCTATGATTCGGTTGAAAAGCTTTGCGCGTGATACCAGGTGGCTCCTGATCAGTGAAATGAAGATCACATAGCAGGCATGTGAGACTAGTGCGCAGCCTGCAAATGTCGCAGTCAGCAGCAGGTATTGAGTGAAAAGGGAAGTGCCCGGCACTATGAATTGTGGAAACAGAGCGGAAAAGAACAGGATCGATTTAGGATTAGTTATCGACACTCCCAATCCTTGTGCCAACAACTGCCAGTTCCCGCGCTGACGCGTCTGCGCGGGGACGGTAGCATCGCCAAGTATTCCGTCATTGCTACGCCAGCGCTTGATTCCAAGCCAGATCAGGTACATCGCGCCAGCCACCTTCATCAGCAGAAACGCATTCGATGACACGCTGAGAATTGTCCCCATGCCTATCATCGCTAGCCCTGAGACTATGAAAATTCCAACGGAGCTGCCCAGCGAACTCCAGGTAGTGCGCCGCATCCCCACTTCCATAGAGTTCGAGATAGCTAGCAAAACGGCTGGGCCTGGAGTAAAGCAGATCAAGAGTGAAATGCCGCAGAAAAGAAGCCAATGGTTCATTGCCATGGTGGTGTGTCCAGATTTGCTTTTGAGGGCGTCTATTATTGACGGCTGACAGCTAGCCAGATGCCGTGATCACCTGCTAAATGGCAATGTGTCTGCGGATTCAAGCGGTCAATACAACACGCGAGAGACTGCGCGGACAGCGGGAGGTGTCGCGCATGAAACAAACACGGCGCAACTACTACACCAAAAAACTCCTCGAATTTTGTCGATGGAATGTCCCTTGGCCCGCTTATTAACTGACTGGCGGACCTACACAAGTAAGTGCCTTTCGGCGCAGCGAGCGTCTTCATTGACGAGCAGTTCAACACAACTGCTCCTTCTAAAAGAGTTGTGATGGAGCTGCTGACGGGGAACCTCGACGGCTTAAATTTCACTGGCTCTCAAGGAGCCTCCAGAACCGATCGCCCCAGACTCGGGGCGTGTCGACCATTGACCGCGGAGACCAGACCGGCAGCGCCAGGATGGCGCGGTCTTGGGTATCGCCATTGCTCGGGCGATTGCGCAGCGTTTAGGCGACATGCTGAACTAGGAGGAGGCATCGTCGATGAGCTGGTCATATCCCGGGTGGTGCGGCGGGAGCCCCAAGCCGATGGCTGCACAAGGAGAGGCCGCTCATTGCAACGACTGTTGCGCAGCCCGGTAAGCGCCAGGTGTCATGCCTGTCCAATGGCGGAATGCCCGATGAAACACTGCCGGTGAACTGAATTCCAGCGCATAGGCAATCTCGCCTAACGAGACGTCATCGCGCACGAGGCTCAGAATGGCCAGATCCCGGCGCAGTTCGTCCTTGATGCTTTGAAAGGACAGGCCTTCATCCTGCAATTTGCGGATCAATGTTCGCGAAGACATGTGCAGCCGCATTGCCACTGCATCCAGCGTGTGCTTCAGATCGGCGTACAACAACTCGCGCACTTTCAACCGCATGGCGTGCTCATGGTAGGAGGTAAAAATCCAGTCACGGGGGGCTCGCTCTAGGAAGCTGCGTACCTCCAAGGCGCTGCGGGCAGAATGGATTTTTCCCAGGTCACCATCGAAGGTGATCTGCGAATACCTGCTGCCAAAGTCCACGGGGGCTGGAAACAGGATGGGATAGTCGGCAGCAAAAGCGGGGCGCGAAAACGCGAAACTCACGCTGCGCACCGGAACCTCTCTCCCGACAAGCCATGAAACGATGCCGTGCGTGAGCTTGAGCATCAGTGCGTGGCCGAAGCGGTTCACGCTAGAACTGGATGAGCGAGGGATAAGCTCCATGCACAGGTCGGCCTCTTTCTGGGTCAAATTCAAACGGTAGTCATCTAGCAGCAGATTCCAGACTTGTGTGAAACGGTACAGCGCCACACGGATGCTCGGCGCATCCATCACCGCCCGGACGATGTATTTCAATGAGCCAGTCCTGATGGGGCGGCTCCACAGTCCCATCATCTCATCGCCCGTTGCGCCGGCACTGGCGCGGTAGAGCCCCACCAACTGGTCATGCGTCAGCCGCGCGCCAGCTTGGTCGATGAAGGCCTTGACTATGCCTGCTTCCTTCAGGCAGGCGTCCAGATCTGGCTCTCGGAAAAGCATACGCAGGCTTTGCAGCAGGTCCTGCACGAGGGCAAACGACACCGTTGCTGTCGTGGCGGGTGAAATTGTCAGTTTTTGCATATGCCCCGTCAACTTTGGCAATTTAGCAGCCTGTGTCTTTTGCCTATTCTTCAGGCAAGGAGACAACGTAATGGAACAGCCTGGAAACATGATGAGCATTCCCTTGCTCATCAGCCAAATCCTAACCCATGCACTTGAAAATGACGGAGATCAGCAGATTTTGACTGCACTTGACGACGGAGGGCTGCATGCCTATTCGTACCGCGACTTCGGAGAAAGGGTTAGACAGCTGGCTGTCGGTATGAAAATTCGCGGCGTACAGAAAGGTGACAGGGTGGCGACATTGGCATGGAACACCTATCGCCATCTGGAGATCTATTACGCCACCGCCGGCCTTGGCGCAGTGTGTCACACGGTCAACCCTCGTCTGAGTCGTGAGCAAATCGTCTTCATCATCAACGATGCACAGGACAGCGTGCTGTTCTACGACGAGCACTTCGCAGAGCTGGTCGAGTTCCTGCGCCTGCGGTGCCTGAGCGTGACGCACTGGGTGCCACTTTGCGAGGGTGCTGAGGAAGGCTACGGCGCCTGGCTGGACAGCGACACCCATAACTTCGAATGGCCGGTGTTTGATGAGAACACTGCATGCGGTCTGTGCTACACATCCGGCACCACAGGCTCGCCCAAGGGGGCGCTGTACTCCCATCGCTCGACGGTACTGCACGCCTACGCATCGAGCCACCCCAATGCGCTTGCCATCTCGGCCAGCGATGCGGTGATGCCCCTGGTGCCCATGTTCCACGTCAACGCCTGGGGTTTGCCGTATTCCGCACTAATGTCTGGGGCCAGGATCGTTCTGCCGGGTTCGAACATGCAGGGCGACCGTCTCTACGCTCTTTGCGAGCGCGCGGGAGTGACGCTGTCGGCGGGTGTTCCCACTGTGTGGAAAGGGGTGCTCGACCACGTAGAAAGCCAGGACCAGGCCTTTAGCACGCTCCAGCGGCTAGTCATCGGTGGCGCAGCATGTCCGCCACACATGATCGCGGCCTTTGCGCAGCGCAAGGTTACGGTACACCATGCCTGGGGCATGACGGAGGTATCCCCCTTGGGCACCGTATGTCAGTTGCTGCCGCAGCATGCGTCGCTGTCCGATGATGAGACATTGCATGTGCTGTCGTCGCAGGGGCGCCCCTTATTTGGTGCACGCTTCAAGGTAGTCGACGACGAAGGGAAGCGCCTGCCTCATGATGGCATAGCTACAGGGACCGGGCATCTGATGGTGCAGGGCAACTGGGTCATTTCGCGCTACTACGGCAAGAGCGAGTCTGCAAATGAAGACGGCTGGTTTCGCACGGGTGACGTCGGCAGCATGGATGCGCATGGCTACATGCGCATTACCGACCGCAGCAAGGATGTCATCAAGTCCGGGGGCGAATGGATTTCTTCTATCGAGATGGAAAACATCGCTATGGAGGAGCCGGGTGTCGAGTACGCCGCCTGCATCGCCGAAGCCAGCGAAAAGTGGGGCGAGCGGCCCGTTCTGTTCATTGTTCCGAAGGCTGGAGTGGAACTATCGGCAGAGCACATGCTCGCGCGCTACCAGGGGCGTGTGGCCAAGTGGTCCATCCCTGACAAGGTGGTGTTCATCGACCACATGCCGATGACGGCGACCGGAAAGATCCAGAAGACGGCATTGCGCCAATGGCCGACTTGAGCCATTTCCCCTCTTTCTCTCTTTCGCCTTATTCCCTTCCCACTTTCACACATTACCAGGAGCCATTTCTATGTCCCATTCCATTTTGCTGACTTCCGAGCAGGACAATGTTGGCATTGTTACCCTGAACATGGAACACAAGCGCAACGCGCTCAACGAAGAGGCCATTGCGGCCATCGATGCCTATTTCTCGGCGATACCCAGCCACATCCGCGCCATTCTCCTAACGGCCAAGGGCGACCACTTCTGCGCCGGGCTTGATCTGAAGGAGCACCACGACAAGGAGCGCAGCGGCGTTGAATTCATGCGCGTGTGTCAGGGCTGGCACCGCGCGTTCGACAAGATCCAGAATGGCGGCATCCCTGTGGTCGCCTGCCTGCAAGGCGCCGTAGTAGGCGGCGGGCTGGAACTTGCCAGCGCGGCCCATGTCCGTGTGGCCGACAGCGGCACCTTCTTCGCGTTGCCCGAGGGAACACGTGGCATCTTCACTGGCGGCGGCGCTACTGTGCGCACGGCGCGCATCATCTCCGCACCGCGCATGGTTGAGATGATGCTCACGGGCCGGGTCGTCGATGCGCATGAAGGTCGTCAGCTGGGCCTGGCCCACTACGTGTGCGACACCGCCAAAGGTGAGAAGCCCGCCCTCGAGCTGGCGCTTTCCCTGGCAAAAAAGATCGCGGGCAACGCAACCTTGTCCAACTACGCGATCGTCAGTGCCATCAGTCGTATTGCAGACATGTCGGCCACGGACGGCCTGTTCACCGAAGGGCTGGTGATGGCCATGATCCAACAGGGGCATGACGTGCAGCAGCGGCTGGGCGAATTCGTCAACAAAAAGGCCCCGAAGGTCCAACTGGGCAACTGAATCGAACTTCGCCCGATGCCCCACAACAACAACGGAGACAAGTGATGCTTTCGAACGAGGAAATCTGCCGGCGGTTGCCCGGCCACCCTGGCTACGAGCAGCTCAAGGCACAACGCCGCCGAATGGCCTTCGCTTTCGCCGGTGTGTGCCTGGGGCTGTGTATGGCCTTCATCCTGACGGCGGTCCTATCGCCAGCCAGCCTAGCCGTGCCATTGAACCGTGCGGGCACGCTCACCGGCGGCGTGGCGTGCGCCATCGGCCTGATTGCGCTGTCATGGGTGCTGACCGGCATCTATATCCACATCGCCAATACACGCTTCGACGCTTCGTACGAGCGGCTGCTGTCGGAGGTACGGGTATGAACACGCAGGCCATCCTGATCTTCGCGGGCTTCGTCGCCATCACCCTGGGCATCACCTGGTGGGCATCGCAGCACACGCGTTCTACCTCGGACTTCTACACTGCAGGCGGTGGCATCACCGGCACCCAAAACGGCTTGGCTATCGTGGGCGATTACATGTCCGCCGCCACGCTGTTGGGCATCTCCAGCCTGGCATTTTCCAATGGCTTCGACTCGTTGCTCTATGCGGTGTGCGCTTTCATGGGCTGGCCAATGATCATGTTCGTGATCGCCGAGCGATTGCGAAACCTTGGGCGCTACACGCTGAGCGACATCATCTCCTACCGCCTGGACGAGCGCAGCACACGAATCTTTACCGCCATCAGCTCGCTGACAGTGGTGCTGTTCTACCTCATCGTGCAAATGGTCGGTGCCGGGCAACTGGTGCAGCTGCTGTTTGGCGTGGACTACACCTACGCGGTCATCGCTGTTGGCCTGTTGATGATGGTGTACGTCGTGGTCGGCGGCATGGTTGCTACCACCTGGGTGCAGATCATCAAGGCCGTACTGATGCTGGGCAACGGCATCGTGCTGACGGTGCTGGCACTGCGCTATTTCAATTTCGATTTTTCAGCCCTCGTTGCTGCTGCCGCCAGTCACCACCCCGCGGGCGAGGCGATGAAGGGCCCCTGGAAACTGATGGCGAACCCGTTTTCGGGCCTTTCGTTGGCCGTCTCGCTAGTGTTCGGCATTGCGGGACTTCCGCACATCATGATGCGCTTCTTTACCGTGCCTGATGCGCGCGCAGCTCGCAAATCTGTGTTCGTCGCCACCGGCCTGATGGGCGTGTTCTTCGTGGTCATCTGCTTCCTGGGCCTGAGCGCCATGGCCATCCTGCCGAACTACCCCGCGTTCTATGTCGATGGCAAGGTGGGTGGCCCGGTGCTGGGTGGCTCGAACATGCCCATCATGCACCTGGCGACGGCACTGGGCGGGAACCTGCTGTTCGGCCTGTTGGCCGCCGTGTCGTTCGCTACCATTCTCGCGGTGGTTAGTGGCCTGACGCTAGCTGGGGCCTCAGCCATTGCCCATGACCTGTACTCTAAGGTGTTCAAGAACGATCACGTCTCGCCCCGAGAGGCCATGCGCGTGAACCGTCAAGCCTCCATTGGCATCGGCATAGCCGCCATCGTGCTGGGTCTACTGTTTCGCGACCAGAACGTGGCCTTTCTGGTGGCGCTGGCTTTCAGCATTGCCGCTTCGGCCAACTTCCCGGTGCTGCTCATGTCCATGTATTGGCGCGGACTGACGACCCGCGGCGCGCTGGCGGGTGGCCTTACGGGGCTGGGCATAGCACTGGCGCTGGTGGTGCTCTCACCCGCCGTGTGGGTGCGCATCTTTCACTTCGCCGAGCCGGTTTTCCCCTATGACTACCCCACGTTGATTTCAATGCCGCTGGCGTTCCTGGTTATCGTCGTGGTGTCCCTCATGGACCGCTCGCCGCGCGCCGCTCTGGACAGAGCCGGATTCCCGGCGCAGGAAGTGCGCGCTGAGACCGCTGTGGGCATCGCCGCCGTATCTCACTAGACGACCCCCAGGAGACATCAGACCATGACCTACGTTGCACCCATTGACGACATGCTGTTTTGCATGCGGGAGCTTGCCGGGCTGGCAGCGACTGCACGACTGCCGGGATTGGAAGACGCCGGTATGGAGACGGCGCAAGCCGTGTTGCACGAGTGCGCTAAGTTCACCCAAAGCGTGGTAGCTCCGTTGAATGCGATCGGCGATAAGAAACCCTCGACCTGGACAAATGGCGTGGTGACGACCACGCCCGGCTTCAAGCAGGCTTACCAGCAGTTCGTGGAAGGGGGCTGGCAGGGCTTGCAGCACCCGCTGTCTTTTGGTGGCCAGGGCCTGCCTAAGACCATAGGCGCGGCGTGCGCGGAAATGTTCAGTAGCGCCAACATGAGCTTTGCGCTTTGCCCGCTCTTGACCGACGGTGCCATTGAGGCGCTGCTGACGGCGGGCAGCGACGAATTGCAGGCCACCTACTTGGCGAAACTGGTGAGCGGCGAATGGACAGGCACCATGAACCTCACCGAGCCGCAGGCTGGTTCCGATCTGGCGCTGGTGCGCACTAAGGCTGACTCACAGGGCGACGGCACATACAAGGTCTTCGGTACCAAAATCTTCATCACCTACGGCGAGCACGACATGGCGGACAACATCGTCCATCTGGTTCTGGCCCGCGTGGCAGGAGCTCCGGAGGGTGTCAAGGGCATTAGCCTGTTCGTCGTGCCCAAGTTCCTCGTGAATGCCGATGGCTCGCTTGGTGCGCGCAACGACGTGCACTGCGTCAGCATCGAGCACAAGCTCGGCATCAAGGCCAGCCCCACGACCGTGCTGCAGTTTGGCGACGGCACGGCGGCGAGCATTGCAGATAGCGTCGGCCCCGGCGCCGTGGGCTATATGGTCGGTGAGGAGAATCGCGGCCTTGAGTACATGTTCGTCATGATGAACGCGGCCCGCTACGCCGTTGGTGTGCAGGGCATTGCCGTGGCTGAGCGTGCGTACCAACAAGCCGTGACCTACGCCAAGGAGCGAGTGCAGTCGCGCCCGGTGGACGGCAGCGGCAAGGCCAGCGCCACCATCATCCATCACCCTGAAGTACGCCGCATGCTCATGACCATGCGCGCGCTCACCGAAAGCTGCCGCGCCATGGCCGCCGTGGCGGCCGCTGCGCATGACGGAGCGCACCACCACACGGATGCCGAGACACGAGAGCGCCTTCGTAACTTCTACCAATTCCTCGTTCCTCTGGTCAAGGGCTACAGCACCGAGATGAGTCTGGAAGCGACCTCGTTGAGTGTCCAGGTGCATGGGGGCATGGGCTTCATCGAGGAAACGGGTGTTGCACAGCATTACAGAGATGCGCGCATCCTGCCCATCTACGAAGGTACGACGGCTATCCAGGCCAATGATCTGGTGGGCCGCAAGACGGTGCGCGATGGCGGCCAAACCGCCAAGTCTATTGCCGCACAGATCACCCAGACCGAGGATGCCCTGGCCTCGCGGACAGACAGCTCGGCCGCACAGGCCATGCACCGCCGCTTGCGCGAGGCCCGGCAGGCATTCGAGCAGGCAGTGGATTTCGTGTTGGGGAACATTGCATCGCACCCCAACAGCGTCTACGCCGCTTCAGTGCCTTACCTGATGCTGGCGGCCAGCACTGTCGCGGGCTGGCAGATGGCCCGAGCACTGCTGCGTGCGCAAGATCTGCTGGCAAGTCAGCAGGGCGATACGGCCTTCCTGAGCGCCAAGATCGCCACAGCGCATTTCTACGCTGACCACGTGCTATCCAAGGTGCCTGGTATGCGCGACACCCTCATCGAGGGCAGCACAAGCACGCTGGCTCTTGTGCCCGAAGCATTCTGACATTGAAAAGATTGCTTTGGCACAACCGGATAAGCGCGAGAGGCTCCCTTCATGAGAGCAATTTAAGACCATTCACATCTTCTTCCATTGAACAGGAGTTTCAACATGACCGACATTCGCATTGGGGCTGAGGTCGCCCACTACATCTGCGGCACGCATCAGGCTGGCAATGGCACTCGCACGCAACCCATCTACAACCCAGCTACTGGCACTGTGAGCCGGCAAGTACGTCTGGGTACGGCGCAGGATGTGGGCGCGGCCGTGGCTGCAGCGCAGGCCGCCTTCCCGAAGTGGGCAGACACGCCGCCGATCCGCCGCGCGCGAGTGATGTTCAAGTTCCTCCAATTGCTCAACGAGCATCGCGACGAGCTGGCCCACCTGATCACGGCCGAGCACGGCAAGGTGTTCACAGATGCGCAGGGCGAGGTAAGCCGCGGCATCGACATCGTGGAATTCGCCTGCGGCATTCCGCAGCTGCTCAAGGGTGATTTTACCGAGCAGGTCTCCACGGGCATGGACAACTGGACGCTGCGCCAGCCGCTGGGCGTGGTCGCTGGCATCACGCCTTTCAACTTCCCGGTGATGGTGCCGATGTGGATGTTCCCGGTTGCTATCGCGGCAGGCAACACCTTTGTGCTCAAGCCCAGCCCGACCGACCCCAGTGCCTCACTGTTCATGGCCGAGTTGCTCATGGAGGCCGGACTGCCTGATGGCGTGTTCAACGTGGTCCAGGGCGACAAGGTGACCGTCGATGCGCTGCTGGAACACCCTGACGTGAAGGCCATCAGTTTCGTCGGCTCCACGCCGATTGCAAACTACATCTATGAGACCGGCGCACGCCACGGCAAGCGTGTGCAGGCCCTGGGCGGTGCCAAGAACCACATGGTGGTGATGCCCGACGCCGATATCGACCAGGCGGTGGACGCACTGATCGGTGCCGGTTACGGCTCGGCCGGCGAGCGCTGCATGGCCATCAGTGTTGCGGTGCTGGTGGGCGACGTGGCCGACAAGCTGCTGCCCAAGCTGATCGAGCGTACCAAGGCTCTGAAGGTACTCGACGGCGAGAACCCGGCTGCCGAGATGGGCCCCATCGTAACGCGTGTCGCGCACGAGCGCATCAGCGGCTATATCGCGCTGGGCGAGCAAGAGGGTGCGAAGCTGCTGGTCGATGGCCGCGGCTTCGACGGCATGACGGCGGGCGAAGGCTGTGGCGATGGCTTCTGGCTTGGAGGCACGCTGTTCGACCACGTGAGGCCAGAGATGCGCATCTACAAGGAAGAGATCTTCGGCCCTGTGCTGGGCTGCGTGCGCGTGAAGGATCTTGCCGAAGCCGTGGACCTCATCAACGCCCACGAGTTTGGTAACGGCGTGGCTTGCTTCACGCGCGACGGCAATGTGGCGCGTGAGTTCAGTCGTCGCATCCAGGTGGGCATGGTGGGCATCAACGTGCCGATTCCGGTGCCTATGGCCTGGCACGGCTTCGGTGGTTGGAAGCGCAGCCTGTTTGGCGACATGCACGCCTACGGTGAAGAAGGCGTGCGCTTCTACACCAAGCAAAAGTCGATCATGCAACGCTGGCCGGAGAGCATCGGCAAAGGTGCCGAATTTGTGATGCCCACAGCAAAGTAGCAGCCAATGACAGGGCGAGAAACAAGCGGAACGTATATGGGAATGCGGTATGTGGATTTTCGCCGATTGTCACGAGGGATGCTTTGGCCTGTCAGCGTGCCCAGGCGGTGGCTGCAATAAATTGAGGTAGCGATGCAACTGCGGGTGGCGGCGATCGCTGTGAGCCAGCCTTTAGGCCTGAGTTCAGCTTCAGGCTGATCGCGGTCGTTTGTGACTCAGTGCCTAAACAGCAGCAATCGCCAACACCAGTCGTGGAACGTCAGGTGTCTTGAACGGCCACATCACCCTCGTAACTGGCCACTTGCTTGCGTGGTTCACAGCGCATCGGCCTGAATGCCCGTTTCTTCGCACCATCGAGTCGTGGCTACGTCGAACTTGCGATGCGTTCGGCAACGTTTCGCCGATAGAGTCCGAGCGGCAACATTCACTGGACTGCCCATCGGCATGGACCACCATAAAAGTCACCGGGCTGTCCTGCGACCCGAAAAGATCACAAAGCTGCCCAGTGCCAGCAGCCACACGGCGATGGCGGCATAGAGCATTACGCCGCCAAAGCTGTGTACCAGCGCCTGGCGGGCAATGTCTGTCAGTGCCTGTGGCGAAGTGACGGCACCAGCGCCTGCCTGCAGGGCGTGCAGGTTGCCAGAGACAATGCCGTTGGCCATCTCGCGCAGCGCTGCAGCATCTACGGGTTCACGCAATGCGGTTTGCAGATGCTGCTGCACACCATGCACCAGCAGGAAACCCATCAGCGCGATATTGATAGACAGCGTAATCATGCGGGCACTCATGTCGATGCCGGACGCCATGCCGGCGCGTGCGCTGGAGACCGCTGCCGTGGTGGTATTTGTCACCGGGGTGTTGGTGATACCCAGCCCTGCGCCGGCAATCAGGCAGCCCGGCAGCACGTAAAGCCAGTGGCTGTGGGCGAGCTGGCTGCCAGCGAGCATCAGCATGAATCCAAGACCGATGGCGAATAGCCCCAGCGGAATGGCGATACGCGGGCCATAGCGCATGGCGATGCGTTCTCCAACCACCGGGAACACCAGCGTGGGAAGGGTGTAGGCGAGCAGCGAGACGCCGGCGGCCGTGACATCCTGACCTAGCGCACTTTGAAAATAGATGGGCAGGTAGATGATGAACGCCCAGAAGCTGAAGTTCATGCCCATGGAGCCCAGCAGCGCACCGGAGAAATTGCGCACCCGAAAGACGGAGAAGTCGAACATGGGATGCTGGGCACGCAGTTCCACCCACACAAAGGTCGCAAAACTCAGCAGACCCACAGCCATGGCGGCCAGCGCAGACATGCTGCCAAAACCGGTATCGGAGCCCTGCGTCACAAAGAACGCCAGGCCGAATACCGCGAGGGACAGCGTGACGATGCCGGCAAGATCCAGCGCGCCGGCCTTGGGGTCATGCGATTCCTGCACGGCGATGGTGGCCAGAAAGAAAGTCAGCGTGGCAATCAGCACGTGTACCCAGAACACCCAGCGCCAGTCCGATAGGGCGACGATCACGCCGCCAATCAGCGGGCCAAAGCCCAAGCCTATGCCGAGCATGACTCCCCAGGTGCTGAAGGCGCGGCTGCGCTCGGCGCCTTGCGGAAATTGATGCGAGAGGACGGCTACCAGGCAGATCAGCATGGCGCCGCCGCTGGCCCCCTGAAACACGCGGCTGGCAATCAGCATCGGTGTGTTCCATGCCAGGCCGCACAGCAGCGATGACAACGCGAAGAGGGCTATGGAGATCAGAAAGACCCGCTTGCGGCCAAACCGGTCTGCCAGTGTCCCGGTGGCCATGAGCACCGAGACGCAGGCGATGGTGTAGGCATTCATGATCCACTGAATGCCTTTGAAGTCACTGTGCAGAACGGACTCCAGCGTGGGCAAGATGACAGGCACGCTGGAGATTTCAAGGCTGAACATCAGTGCGGCCAGACAGACCGATAGCAGTGCAATGCGATTGCGCCGGGTCGGTGCCGGCTCCAGGCTGCTGGTGTTCAAGAGATCAACATCATTAGAGGACATGGTTGCGCACTCCAGAAAAGGGAAACGGCGTTCTTGCGCAGAACGTTCAATGCGAGTCTATGGGAATAGAATTCTTAAATTCACGCATTGATTTCCCATTTTTGGGGAACTAAAGGACCCAATAGACATGACTGTGCAAGACCCTCTGGAAGGAGTCTCCACCTTTGTGCAGGTGGTGGAAGCGGGCGGCTTCACCGCGGCTGCCCTGCGGCTTGGCGTGACGCGCTCTGCTGTGGGAAAGGCCGTTGCCAGGCTGGAGGCACGTCTGGGCACGCGGCTACTGCAGCGCAATACGCGCACCCAGACCTTGACTGCGGAAGGGCAGATCTACTACGAGCGCTGCACCCGTGCACTCAAGGAGCTGGATGCAGCCGAGGCGGATCTGGACAGTGGCCGCATGGAGCCCATCGGCCGCCTGCGGGTCAGCGTGCCAGAAGGCTTTGGGCAGCTGTGCGTGGCGCCAATACTGCTGAATCTGACGCGTCTGTATCCGCAGCTGAGTATCGATCTGTCGTTTGGCGACCGTACAGTCGATCTGATCGAGGAGGGATTTGACCTGGCCATACGCATAGGCCCGCTGCAAGACAGCGGCACCTTGTCTGCGCGCCTGCTGGGCACACAGCACATCAGCATCGGTGCTTCCCCGGCCTATCTGGCACGCCACGGCACGCCCGGCAAACTGGAGGAGCTCGATGGTCATGCGGTCATCAGTTACTCGCGCTCGGGTGTCGTTGCTCCGTGGAATGTTGCGCCAGTGGCAGGGCGAGGCGCTAGCTCGGACTACCGCCTGCAGGTGCGCTCCCAGATCAGCATGGACGATATACAGGCCATTGCCGCTGCTGCTGTGGCGGGCTACGGCATTGCCTGGGTCCCTTGCTGGCTGCTGAGCAGCTATGCCAAGCGTGGCGAGCTGGTGCACATCTTGCCCGACTATCGAGCCCGCTCTTACGAGATCCATGCACTCTGGCCACAGGCACGGCAATTACGTTGCAAGTTGCGGGTGGCCATTGACGCGCTGGTGGCCGAGATTCCGGCTTTGCTGAATGCCGATGATGATGCGGTGGCAAAAAACGACAAGTCAATCCGTTCTCGGTAAGGGCTGCGCTTTTCCACTAGCGGAGCATGGCCCGGGCGGATGTGTTCGAGCCGCTGACCTGAATTCCTGCCCAGCATCCCAAACAAGCCATTGAGCTGTTGCCCATGCATGGCATTCCTCTCAATGGCTTGCTCCCACTTCTTGCGGGCTCACTGGCCGGTCAGCGCGCGAGAAAGTCTTGAACCATATTGTTGAAGACTTCGGCGTGCTCCCACTGTGCCCAATGGCCGCACTGACTGAACACGTGGAATTCCGAGTTGGGAATGCCCCAGAGCAGACGCAGGCCGATGTCCAATGGCACAAAGCGGTCGTCACGGCCCCAGATGATCAAGGTCCTGGCCTTGATTTCAGGCAGGCGCGCGCCGTAGTCGCTGAACTGCTTCGGGTTGATCTGGGCGCTCTTGACGAAGTTTTCGAGGTGATCACGGCGGGCCAGGATATTGCTCAGACGCTGCTGATAGAGCTCTTCGGTCAGGCTGCTGGTGTCGTACACAAACACATTCATCATGCGCTTGAGGTTCTCCACCGTGGGGTCGCGGTACAGCGCGCCGATGAGCTTGATGCCTTCGGCGGGCATGGGCACGAGGGCGCTGGGTCCGCCGGTGCCGCCGCCCATGAGGATGAGCTTGCCCACCATCTCGGGGTGGGCCAGCGCAAAGCCCACGGCGCTATGACCGCCCATGGAGTTGCCGATGATGTGAACCTTGGCGATGTCCAGCGCGTCCAGCACGCCTTTGAGGCAGCGTGCGTTCAGATCCGAGCGCGAGCCTGTGCTGACGATTGTGTCGCTTTTGCTCCAGCCGGGGCAGTCCAGCAAAATGACACGGTATCCCGCATCCACCAGCGGCTCGATATTGCGGTGGAAGTTGGCCCAGCCGCTGGCGCCTGGGCCGGAGCCGTGCAGCATGACCACGACTTCGCTGCCGGAGCCGACATCGTTGTAGTGCAGCCTCAGGGGCTGTCCCGCCTCGGTGATCGTGACAAAGCGACTGCTGGAGGCTTCCGTGTTGGGGGCGTTCATAAATGACTCCGTGAAGGCGGCAGCCACGGCTGGCTGACCGCAGGGATGGTGAAAAGGTCAGAGGGGGGCGGCTTCGCGTTGCCTCAGCAGGTCCAGGGCGACGTCGACAATCATGTCTTCCTGACCGCCGACCATGCGGCGCTTGCCCAGCTCGACCAGGATGTCCACGGCCTTGAGTCCGTATTTGGCGGCAGCCACTTCAGCGTGACGCAGGAACGAGCTGTAAACGCCTGCGTAGCCCAGTGCCAGCGTCTCGCGGTCCACGCGTACCGGACGGTCCTGCAGCGGGCGCACGATGTCGTCGGCCGCATCCATGAGCTTGTACAGATCGGTGCCGTGGTTCCAGCCCAGGCGCTCTGCGGCTGCAATGAACACCTCCAGCGGAGCATTGCCGGCGCCCGCGCCCATGCCGGCCAGGCTGGCATCCACGCGGTCGCAGCCTTCTTCCACGGCCACGATGGAGTTGGCCACGCCCAGGCTCAGGTTGTGGTGGGCGTGCATGCCGGTCTGGGTTTCGGGCTTGAGGATGTCCTTGAAGGCCCTGAAGCGCTCCCGCACATCGTTCATGCCCAGCGCGCCGCCGGAGTCCACCACATAGCAGCAGGTGGCGCCATAACTTTCCATGAGTTTGGCCTGTTCGGCCAGGGCCTTGGGCGAGGTCATATGGCTCATCATCAAGAAACCCACGGCTTCCATCCCCAACTGGCGTGCGTACTCGATATGCTGGCGGGACACGTCGGCCTCGGTGCAGTGGGTGGCCACCCGCACCACGCGCACACCGGCGTCGTAGGCGGCCTTGAGGTCGTGGACGGTGCCAATGCCCGGCAGCAGCAAGGTGGTGATCTTGGCGTGCTTGACCACGCTGGCCACGGCCTCTATCCACTCCAGGTCGGTATGGGCACCAAAGCCATAGTTGAAGCTGGAGCCTTGCAGGCCGTCGCCGTGGGCGACCTCGATCGAGTCGACCTTGGCCTCATCCAGTGCCCGGGCAATCTGCCTGGCCTGCTCCACGCTGTACTGGTGACGAATGGCGTGGCTGCCGTCGCGCAGGGTCACGTCGGAGATGTAGATTTTCTTGGTTGGCGTCATGGTGTGTCGTCTCCTCAGGCGGCCACGGCAAGCGTCGCCAGCATGCGCTCGGCCATGTGCTCTGCAGTGCGCAGTCCGGCGCTGGTCATGATGTCCAGGTTGCCGGCGTAGGCGGGCAGATAGTGGGCCGCGCCCTCGACTTCCAGAAAGATCGAGGTTTTCAGGCCCGTGAGGGCATGGCCCACGCCGGGGATACGGATCGGGGTGTCGATACGGTCGAACTGCACCTTCTGCTTCAGGCGGTAGCCCGGCACATAGGACTGCACGGCAGCGGCCATCTGCTCTACCGATGCGGCAATGGCGGCCTCGTCGGCCAGCTCGCTCAGGGTGTAGACCGTGTCGCGCATGATCAGGGGCGGCTCGGCCGGGTTCATGATGATGATGGCCTTGCCCTTGGTGGCTCCGCCCACGACTTCGATCGCCTTGGACGTGGTCTCGGTGAACTCGTCGATATTGGCGCGGGTGCCGGGGCCGGCACTCTTGCTGGCGATCGAGGCAATGATTTCGCCGTAGTGCACCTTGGCCACACGAGAGACGGCGGCCACCATGGGGATGGTGGCCTGGCCGCCGCAGGTGACCATGTTCACATTCGGCGCGTCCAGATGCATGTCGCCGTTGACCACGGGAATGCAGTACGGGCCGATGGCCGCCGGCGTCAGGTCGATCATGCGGATGCCGGGCTTGAGGCTGCGCAAAAAGGCGTCGTTCTTCACATGTGCGCCGGCGCTGGTGGCATCGAACACAAAGTCGATGTCGGCGAACCCGGGCATGCGCGTGAGGCCTTCCACGCCTTCGTGGGTGGTGGCCACGCCCATGCGGGAGGCGCGGGCCAGGCCGTCGGAGTGGGGATCGATGCCGACCATGGCGCCCATCTCGATGTTTTTGCCATGGCGCAGGATCTTGATCATCAGATCCGTGCCGATATTGCCGCTGCCGATGATGGCGGCCTTGAGTTTGCGCGTCATAGCGTTTACCTTCAGAGAAAAATCAGTCGATACCGGCTCCGCTGGACTGGATCAGCGGTGCCCAGCGTGCGATCTCGCTGTGGATGAATTGCTTGAATTGCTCCGGGGTTTGCGGATAGGCCTGCATGCCCTGGCTTTCGAAGCGTTTCTGTATGCCCGGCTCCCGCAAGGCTGCGACCAGCGCACGGTTCAATGTCTGGACCACCGTGGCAGGCGTTCCGCTTCGCACGGCAGCGCCGAACCAGACGCCTGCATCGACACCGGACACTCCCAGCTCGGCCAGGGTGGGAACGTCGGGCAGTTGGGGGCTGCGTCTTTCAGAGGCAATCGCCAGCGCGCGCAGCTTTTTGCTGCGGATCAGGGCTTCGGTTGAGCTCGTGGGATCGAACATGAAGTCGACCCGGTTTGTCATCACGTCCTGCAGTGCCGGCACCGAGCCTTTGTAGGCCACATGAGACATGCCGCCACCGGTTTTGCTGCGAAACAGCTCCCCCAGCAGGTGGCCGATGGAGCCCAGGCCTTGTGATGCAAATGTCAGGCCTTGCTTGCTGCTGCGGGAAAGCGCCACCAGCTCGCTCAGCGTCCTGACAGGACTGGCGGCCGAAACCACGAGCACCAAAGGAGAGGTGACCAGAGACGTTACCGGCTCGAAGTCCTTGACGGGGTCGTAGGAAAACTTGCGAAACAGCGTCGGGTTGATGGCAAACATGGCCGTGCCAGCCACATACACGGTGTGTCCATCGGCGGCCTGTTGAAGCACTGCACTGGCCGCAATCTGCCCGCCTGCGCCCGGCTTGTTGTCAACAATCACGGGCTTGCCCAGCTGCTGAGCCACATGCTGACCGAGGGCACGGGCCATGACATCGCTGATGCCGCCGGCGGAAAACGGCAGCACGAGTGTGATGGGCTTGACGGGAAAGGCCTGCGCTGAGCCGAGGCCGCCGATCGACAGGCTGCTCAAGCCCAGAGCCGACTGCAAAAGAGTTCGACGATGCAACATTGGCGGCTTTCTCACTCGATCGAAGCGCCGCTGGCCTTGACCAGAGGGCCCCATTTGGTCAGCTCCGACTGCATGAAGCTGCCAAACTGGGCCGGGGTTGACGGGAACGCCTGCATGCCTTGATCGGCAAAACGCTTGACCACTTCGGGGTCCTTCATGGCCTGGTGGATGGCATCGTTCAGACGTTCAACCACCGCCGCAGCAGTACCTGTCTTGACCACGGCACCGAACCACACGCCGGCATTCACACCGGGCACGCCAAGCTCGGCCAGGGTGGGTACGTCCGGCATTTGTGGCGAACGCTTGTCGGCCGCAATCGCCAGGGGCTTGAGTTTCTTGCCGGCCACCAGGGGGGCTGTGGTGATGACCGGATCGAACATGAAGTCCACCTGTCCACCCATCACGTCCTGCAGTGCGGGGGCGGAGCCTTTATAGGCAACATGGTTGAACTTTCCGCCAACCTTGCCACGGAAGGTCTCTCCGAGAAGATGGCCGATGGAGCCCATACCCTGCGAGGCGAAGTTCAGTCCGTCCTTGCGGCTCTTGGCCTGGGCTATGAGTTCCTTGACGCTGGTCAGTGAACTATTGGCAGGCACGACCAGCACCAACGGCGAAGCGATCAGCGAAGTGACGGGACTGAAATCCTTCAGCGGGTCATATGAGAAATTGCGAAACAACGAGGGGTTGATGGCAAACATCTCGGTGGCACCGACATACAGGGTATGACCGTCGGCCGCTTGCTGGCGCACATAGGCCGCCGCAATCTGGCCGCCTCCGCCGGGTCGGTTGTCAACGATGACAGGCTTGCCAAGCTGCTCCCCCATCTTGCTTGCCAGTGCACGTGCCACGGCATCGGTGATGCCTCCGGCCGGGAAGGGAACGACCATGGTCACGGCACGGTTGGGGAAATTCTGCGCGATGGCGGGTGTGCCCACGCAGGCAGCGAGCGAGGCAGCACCGGCTGCGAACAATTGACGTCGATTCCACATGATTTGTCTCCTGAATAATCGTTATGAGCAATGGAAAACGGGGCCGGGAATGCTTTCGAGAAGATTCACCGTTCAAACTGCGCGTACACGGAGCCGACGCCGCTGATGTGGGCTTCGAAGCGATCGCCGGCATTCACTGCGACCATGGGGCCCAGGGCGCCGGTCAGCACGAGGTCGCCGGCTCGCAGCGCCTGGCCGAGGCTGGCGAGTCGGCGGGCCAGCCAAACGGCGGCATTCAGGGGATGGCCCAGGCAGGCTCCACCGGAGCCGGTGGAGACGACATCGCCATTGCGTGTCATCTGCATCTCGCACAGCTTCAGATCCAGTGCGTTGAGCGCAGTCGGTACGGCGCCCAGCACGACCAGACCGCTGGACGCGTTGTCGGCCACGGTGTCAATGAAGCGGATGTTCCAGTCGGCAATGCGGCTGCCCACGATCTCGATGGCCGGAAGCACATAGGCGGTGGCGCTGATGACATCCACCAGCGTGGTGTCGGGTCGCTCCAGATCCTTGGCCAGCACCAGCGCCACCTCGGCCTCGACCTTGGGCTGAAGCGTCCGCGACAGGGGCACGACCTCATCGTCGCCATAGAGCATGTCGGCGAACAGCGTGCCGAAGTCGGGTTGGTCCACGCCCAGCTGCTTTTGCACGGCAAGGGATGTCAGCCCGATCTTGCGACCCACAATCCGGCGCCCCTGACTCTGTGCATACAGCACATTGGCCAGTTGCACGGCATAGGCGCTGTCGTTGTCGGCGATCTCCTCGCGCAGGGGAGCAATGGGGGTGGCGGTGGCTTCCGCGTGGCGCAGGCGTTCGGCCCAGACCTGTATTTGCTTGGTGGTCGGCATGGCAGTCTTGAAAGTATGAGGATCAGTGGTGCATGAACATCACGCCATAGCCCGCAATGAGCGATGGAATGGCGCGGTAGGTCCGTACAGGGCAGGGCAGACGGGTGTTGGCAGGCAGGGCGGAGCGCGCCACCAGCCAGGTCTTGGACTCATGGGCAGAGTTGCCGGCCATGGCGCCGATCGAGGCTTCGCTCATTGCACATAAGCCGTCCAGCTGGCCGCTGGCCATGGCGTCCATCCATTGCAGATCCCACTCGGGGTTGAGCGGCTTCATCCAGCTGTCGCCATTGGCCAGAGCCAGACCGGCTGCCTTGACGCGCTCGGTCTTGAGCTCGCGCTCCTGCTCTGTGGGCGTGGAGCGCACGGTAATGCGCTCGCGTACGGCTGGGTCAGGATGGGCCAGTGTCGGCACGGGAGGCTCGTGCGACAGCCCGCCCGAACCAATCAGCAGTGTGCGCTGTGGCAACCGGTCGAGAAAGCTGCCAATGCCTTCTCCCAGTGCCTTGCATCGGGCCATGCGCGCAATACCGGGTTGGGCTACTGCATTCATGAAGATGGGAATGACAGGCGGCGTGTCCATCTCGTCCCCCCACAGAAACTGCAGGGCCTGCGAAAAGCCGTGATCGACCCACATGCGCCGCGACACCGCGATATCGAAATGTTTGTCCATCAGGTGGTCGGCCAGCGCTATGGCCAGTTCTCCAGCCACATTGAGAGGACCGGCTGGAGACAGATAGTCGCCCACGGCCGTTGCCTGGCTGCCGATGCAAAACGGCGGCATCAGCTCATTGAAGAAGCCGTTGTAGTGGTCCGGACCCAGCAGCACGATGAGCTCTGGCGAGAACTCGTGAACGGCCGCGCGCGCCGCAGCAATCGCCTGGTCGATGGCGATCTGATCGTCTGCAGCGACAGGGTTCAGACCGAGCAAAGGCGAGTGCGACATGCCAAGAAATGCCCGGCGCGCAGTGGCGATGGCGCTACCACTCATCTTCATGCCTCCAGTGGGGAATGCAGTACCCGGGCCATCTGACGGGTGACAGCGCTGACCTCCTGCGGAGATGCCAGCGCCGCGACAAAGCGGTCCGGGCGCACGAACACCACCGACTTTCCCTGGGCGGTGAACCAGTCCTTGAGGCGGCCTTGTTCGTCGCCAACGGTCAGCACGCCATCGCGCGTGGGCGTTGGATGAAGCAGCTGGCCAGAGGGCATGGCACGAATGAAGCGAGCGCCAAGGCGCTGCCAGAAGTTCAGAGCCGCTTCGTCCATGCCATAGCTGGGGTCCGTACCCCAGGCCAGAATGCAGAAATTCAGTCCGACAAAGTCGTCCAGCAGGCCAGAGTGGCCGTTCGCAGTGGCCACCCGAGGCTGAATGAACATCCGGCCTACGGGACTGGAAGCCGCTGTCTCCAGGCCATGCACCAGACGCCCCACCAGAGACTCCTTTTTTTCCGCCATCAGGCCCAGAAGGCGGCTCAAGGGAGTGTTGCCCGAGCGGTCCAGCAGAGCGGCGAACGGTGTCCTGGCTCCTTGATTGCCGGTGCCCGTGTGGTGCAGCACCACGCCCTGCTCGTAGCGCGGCATGGGTTTGAAGCGCATCTCGGCGAAATACTGCTTGACGGGCGGCACAGCGTTCAGGGCCAGCATCACCGTGTCGCGTACTTTGGCGGCGGTATGGCTTTCAGGGGCAAAGATGTCGCCTGCCACCTCGGACAAATGGATCATGCTGCGGGCATGGTCGCGGCGTTCCTGTTCGTAGCTATCAAGCAGGCCGCTGCCGGCCTCTCCCCTGATGACCATGGCCAGCTTCCAGGCGAGATTGCTGGCATCGCGCATGCCGCTGTTGTAGCCCTGGCCCTGCCAGACCGGCATGATGTGCGCGGCATCGCCTGCCAGCAAGACTCGTCCGACCCGAAACTGCGCCGCCAGTCGTGCGTTGTGCGTATACACGCGCTTGCGGATGTAGTCGACCTTGTCTGGATCTGCGACGACCTTGCGCATCAGTTGGGCAAGGTTCTCCGGCTTTGAGAGCTGCTCTTCGGTCTCCCCAGGCATGACCATGAATTCAAAGCGGCGAATGCCATGCGGCAGGGCTGCAGAGACGTAGGGGCGCTCCGGGTCGCAATGCATGTCGATATGAGGGGTTCCCAGGGGGTCATTGCGTACATCAACCACAATCCATTGATTGGGTTTGGTACGGCCCTCAAAGGGCACGTTCAGCGTGCGACGCACCAGACTATTGCCGCCATCGCTGGCGACCAGGTACCTGGCGCGCAGTGTGCGCTCTACGCCCTCGGAACTCCTGAGTGTGGCGGTGACGCCAGCATCGTCCTGGGTAAAGCCGTGAAGCTCCTGACCCAGCAGTACCTGGACCTGTTCAAAGCGCTGCAGCCCCCGGTACAGGATGTCGTCTACCTGAGGCTGGATGAAGGCGTTGCGGCGGGACCATCCGTACTCATCGGTGCGAGGCTCGATCGAGGCAAAGCACTGGCCGTTGGCGGTGTAGAAGCGCATCCAGTGATGAGGGGTGATGTGTGCCTGTACTTGATCGGACAGACCTGCTGCTTGCAGCGTGCGCAGTGATTCGTCGTCAATGCCGATGGCTCGGGGGTAGTCAATAATCTGTGGCAGCTTCTCTGCCACGATGACGCGTACACCAGCCAGCCCCAGAGTGTTTGCCAGTGTCAGCCCTACCGGGCCGGCGCCAATGATCAGGACATCGGTATCGTCTTGACTCGCTTGGTTTTCTTGGGGGGCGTTCATTTTCAGTCTCCGTATTGGGTGAGCGCATCGAGTGCTGTTTTGATCATTGTCAAAACACTCGAGGAGTCTGAAAACACTGTGCACCTGGTGCACCTATTGCTAGGTGCATACCCTTGCTGTCACCGCTTGCACCGTCTTCCAATCCGTTGACGTGAGACCACGTAAGGTGGGCGTCGGGATGGTGCATGACAAAGCTGCGCGCGGTTGCGCATCGAGTCGGGAATATTCATGGAGCGCAGCAGCACAGCACCCGGCGGTTGCGCCGTATGGCCTGCGGTATTCATACTTGGGCATTCCCAGGAAATCTTCACTTTTGAGCACAGTCCCATGAATGACTACAAGGATGTACGCAGCTTGTCGCGAGGGCTGGCTCTGCTGCAGGCCATGAATAGAGCCCCTGGCGGCATCGCTTCAACCACGGCACTGGCACAGGCATGCGATATTCATCGCACCACCGTCAAGCGATTGATGGAGACCTTGCGGGCGGAGGGTTTCGTGCGCAGGGGGGAGAAAGACGGGCAGTACTACCTGACTTTTGCAGTGCGCAGCCTTAGCGAAGGACTTGTCGATGATGCCTGGGTTGAGCAGGTCGCACTACCGCTGATGCGTGCTGCTGTGCCCGAGCTGCTTTGGCCTTGCGATCTGGGGACCGTGGAAGGCGGCTTTATGGTGGTGCGTGAGAGCACGCACCGTTTCAGCCGGTTGTCTCAGCATCGCGGCATGATTGGAGAAAAATTGCCGCTGTTCTTCACGGCGATGGGACGCGCCTATCTGGCGTCTTGCACCAAAGACGAGAAGGAAGGCTTGCTCTCGTTGCTCGCTCAGCGTGACGATGCCACTGGTGCCATGGCAAGGGATAGAGCATCGGTAGAGCGTTTGATTGAAGAGACGCGCCAGCGAGGATATGGCATCAGCGATGGTGACTGGCATCAGCAAGCGCCGTTTGGAGCAGTCGCAGTGCCCTTGAAGTGTGGACGTCGTTTGATAGGAGGTCTGAATCTGGTCTTCCCGAAGTCTGCTGTCGCCAGGGAGGAGCTGCTTGCCCGCTATCTTCCCCGATTGAAGAAGCTGGCGGTGCGCATGGGCAAGGATGTGGCGCCTTGGCTGGACTAGATGTTCAACCGGGAAGGTCTGGTTTTCGTGGGACTTCCTGTCTGTTCAAGCCGCTCTCGACTCTTCGTGCAAAGCAACAACCTGCTTCGCGCATCTCTGGAGTGGTCGCATCGTCATTCAGAACCAGTCACCCCGCAGATAGCCCTGCGGTTCCAGGCATGAAGGACGCGCTCGCCGATCCACTTGCCGATCTGGCGGCCACTTCGGCGCACAGCGGTTGGCCGAGTTTCAGCAAGCGCAGCCCATGTTCATCAAGGCCTTGGGTTTGATGGCGCATGCGCTGGGCGGCCAGTGATTCTTCGGTCTTGAATGCGCAGCCCTGAGGCCCAGGATTTTCAAGGGCGCTTGAGAGCCTGAGCGCCTTGGATCTGAGTGCCTTGGGCATGGGACGCCTCTGAAGGAAGAGACGGGGCGCTTGTGCAAGACCGAATTGGCAAGAGTGCCGCTCAAGAGTGCAGCTCAAGAGTGCAGCTCACTTTTCAGGCCGCTGCGTCGTGACGGTGCAGCAGATCCAGGAACATCTGTGCCGAGCGGCTGATGGGCCGATCCTTGCGTACCAGGCTGCCATAAGCCTCCAGGCTGCGCCTTGTCTGATACGGCAGGATATGCAGCATGCGGTGGGCGGCATGAAGATCTGCCACCGTGCGCGGAATCACGCCCACCATGTTCGAGCTTCGCACCAGATTGATGGTGGTGAGTATGGAGCCGGTTTCGATCAGGCCGCGTGGCAGCGGCAGACTGTGCTCGCGAAACTCCTGCTCGATCAAGGTGCGCATGGGGCTGCCGGGCGGCTGCATTACCCAGCCATGTCCCTGCAAGGCCTGCAGGCCGGGCCGCTGCAGCGACAGCAGAGGGTGCTCCTCCCGCACGATGAAGGCCAGCTGCTCGTCGTCGATCGGGCAAAAGCGGCAATCGCTGCCCGCTTCATTGGTCATGCGCCCGACGACCACCTCCAGCACGCCCTCACGCAGCTGCGCCAGCAAGCGATCGCTGGTGTCCACGGCCACTTCCAGCTCCAGCAGGGGCAGCTGTTTTTTCAGCTCCAGCAGGGCCTGGGTAAGCCGCCCGGGCGATGCGGCCATGATGCTGCCCACGGCCAGCCGTCCGGAGCTTCCCTGGCGCAGCTCGCCCAGTTCGCGATTCAGGGCCTCGATATTGCCGCGCAGCGAACGGAAATACTCCAGCACCCGCTCGCCTGCCGCATTGCGCTGCAGCCGCCGGCCCACCCGCTCGAACAGCGGCTGACCCAGGGCATCTTCGAGCTCCTGCAGCATCTTGGTGGCGGCCGGCTGGGTCAGACCGAGCTCGGCCGCTGCCGCGCGCAAGGTCTGGCGCTCGTCGATGGCCAGTATCAAGGCCACCTGGCGCATGCGCAGCCGGTTCAGCAGCTGTGGCGTGTTGTCGCGTTTGTCGATCGATCCCATGGCATGGCTTCTTATTGCTTCAGGTTATCGATTAATCAATAACTTTCAGTTTACGCATATCAGCGGCTTCCCTAGGATCGGGCTGCGATGAAATAAAAAAGCCAAGGAGACCAATGTGCAAAGACGTCATCTACTTTCTCTAGCCGCAGTGTGCGGCGCCGCCGCGCTGCCCTGGCAGGCCCAGGCCCAGGCCCAGGCACAGGACTCTGCGAACTGGCCCGTCAAGCCCGTGCGCATGCTGGTGGGCTCCGCTCCCGGAGGCGGCACCGATGCCATGGCCCGCGCCGTGGCCGACAGGCTGGGGCCGCTGCTCAAGCAGCCGGTGATCGTGGAGAACCGGCCCGGCGTCTCCAACACGCTGGCCGTGGACATGACGGCCAAGGCCACGGACGGCCACACCATGGTCATGGGCGTGGTCACGGCCCATGCCATCGCGCCGCATCTGCTCAAGCTGGGATACGACAACAACCGGGATCTGGTGCCCGTGGCCTTTGTCGGCTCGGTGCCCAACGTGCTGGTGGTGGGCAACTCCGTTGCCGCCAACTCGGTGGCGGAGCTGGTGGCCATGGCCAGGAAGAATCCCGGTCAGATCAATTTCGCCAGCAGCGGCACGGGCAGCACCCAGCATATCGCTGCCGAGGTGTTCAAGGATGCGGCAGGCATTCAGATCACCCATGTGCCCTACAAGGGCAGCGCCGCCGCTCTGGTCGATCTGGTCAGCGGCCAGGTGCAGATGAGCTTCGACACCATGCCCTCGGTCATAGGCCAGATCAAGGCCGGCAAGCTGCGCGCTCTGGCGGTCACTTCGCCCCAGCGCAACCCCCAGCTGCCCCAGGTGCCGACCATGGCCGAAGCGGGTCTGCGCAATGTGGAAATCAGCGCCTGGTACGGCATCTACATGCCCGCCTCCACGCCCAAGGCGGTGCAGCAAAAAGTGCATGACGAGGTCAACAAGGTCATCGCCATGCCCGAGACCAAGACCCGTCTCGAAGCCGTGGGTGCCGAGTTGCGGCCCATGTCCCAGGCCGACTTTGGCAGCTTTCATCTCGCCGAGTACAAGCGCTTTGGCGACATCATTCGCAAGAACAACATCAAGCTGGATTGAGCATGAGCAAGGTTTCTCTTCCCGTTGTCGCCCTGACCCTGGGCGATCCTTCCGGCATCGGCGCCGAACTCATCGCACGCTTGCTGGCCAGGCCGCAAGCCACCGAGCAGGCGAATCTGGTGCTGATCGGCGATCCCTGGCTCTGGGAGCAGGGCCAGCGCATCGCCGGTGTGCAAGTGACAACCGTTGCGCTGGACGGCCTGTCCGCAGCGCGCGAGCGTGCCGATACGCGGCTGCCGGCCTTTGTGGCCGTGGACACCGTCGCCCAGGCCGATGTGGTGCAGGGGCAGGTGGGGGCGGCGGGCGGCCGCTCGGTGCTGCAGGTGCTCGACCAATGCATGGATGCGGCACTGGCGGGCGATATCGACGCCATCTGCTTTGCGCCCTTGAATAAGCAGGCCATGAAGCTGGGCGGCCTGCGCCACGAGGACGAGCTGCACCACTTTGCCGAGTACCTGGGCGTGACCGGCTACTTCTGCGAGTTCAACACGCTGGGCGATCTCTGGACCTCGCGCATCTCTTCGCACGTGCCGCTCAAGGATGTGGCCGGCTATCTGAGCGTGGAGCGCATCAGCCAGGCGGCCGAGCTGATCTACAACGCCTTGCGCGCCAACGGTTTTGCGGCACCCAAGGTGGCGATTGCCGGCTTCAACCCGCACAACGGCGACGGCGGCACCTGCGGCCGCGAGGAAATCGACATCATCGCGCCCGCCGTGCAGGCCCTGCAGGCGCGCGACTGGCCCAGCGATGCGCCGTTCCACGGCCCGTTCCCGGCCGACACCATCTTCCTCAAGGCCCAGGCCGGCGAGTACCAGGCCATCGTGACCATGTACCACGACCAGGGCCAGATCGCCATCAAGCTGCTGGGCTTCTCGCGCGGGGTGACGGTGCAGGGCGGCCTGCCGATTCCCATCACCACGCCGGCCCATGGCACGGCCTACGACATCGCGGGCCAGGGCAAGGCCAATGCGGAGGCCACCTGGCAGGCGCTGCAGATTGCCGCACGCATGGGGGCCGCCCACCGCGATCGCCAGGCCGCCCCAGCCGTCTGAGCCCATTTTCCGGGCGGCTTGGGCCGCCTGTCCCACTCACTCTTTTCTTCCGAGGTCTGTATGAAGATCAAGTCCGTCCGCGCCCGTGTCTATCAATGGAAGGGCAAGACCGTTCCGCCCCAGGGCAACTTCTGCTCCAACGCCATGGATCTGGTCTATTCCAACACCGAGTCCATGAGCACCTTCCGCTTCCATTCGTGGACCGTGGTCGAGATCGAAACCGATGACGGCATCATCGGCCTGGGCAATGTGGCCCTGGCGCCAAAAATAGCCAAGGCCATCATCGACGAGTACCTGGCGCCCCTGGTCATCGGCCAGGACCCCTGGGACTACGAATACCTGTGGCAGCGCATGTACCGCGCCACCCACGCCTGGGGCCGCAAGGGCGTGACCATGGCCGCCATCTCGGCTGTGGATCTGGCCATCTGGGACATTCTGGGCAAGAGCGTGAACAAGCCCGTGTTCAAGCTGCTGGGCGGGCGTACCAAGGAAAAGATTCCCTGCTACTACAGCAAGCTCTACCGCACGGACCTGAAAGAGATGCAGGACGAGGCGCAGAAATTCCTCGATCAGGGTTTCAAGGCCTTCAAGATGCGCTTTGGCTACGGCCCGGCCCATCTGCAGGACGGCGTGCGCGAGAACCTCAAGTCGGTCGAAGCCATCCGTGAAGTGATCGGCTACGACACCGACCTGATGCTGGAGTGCTATATGGGCTGGAACCTGGAGTACGCCAAGCGCATGCTGCCCAAGCTCGCCAGGTTCGAGCCGCGCTGGCTCGAAGAGCCCGTGATCGCCGACGACATCGACGGCTACGCCGAGCTCAACGCCATGAACATCATCCCCATCTCGGGCGGCGAGCACGAGTTTTCGCTCTACGGCTTCAAGCAGCTGCTGGACAGGAAGGCCGTCTCCGTCGTGCAGTACGACACCAACCGCGTGGGCGGCATCACGGCGGCGCACAAGATCAATGCCCTGTGCGAGGCCTATTCCGTGCCCGTGATCCCGCATGCCGGCCAGATGCACAACTACCACCTGACCATGAGCACGCTGGCCTCGCCCATGGCCGAGTACTTCCCCATCTTCGACGTGGAAGTGGGCAACGAGCTGTTCTGGTACATCTTCGACGGCGAGCCGGTGGCCGACAACGGCTTTTTGCAGCTGCGCGACGACGTGCCGGGCCTGGGCCTGTCGCTCAAGAGCGAGTACCTGGATCAGTTCGACATCATCGAATAAGGAGCCGCACCATGCCTGGACTCTCGAACCCGCGCTACCGCGGCATCTACCCGGTGGTTCCCACCACCTTCCACGAGGACGGCACGCTGGACCTGGCCAGCCAGAAGCGCTGCCTGGACTTCATGATCGACTCGGGCGTTCATGGTCTGTGCATCCTGGCCAACTTCTCCGAGCAGTTCCTGGTCTCGGACGAGGAGCGCGAAATCCTCACGCGCACGGCGCTGGAGCATGTGGCCGGCCGCGTGCCCGTGATCGTGACCACCACCCACACCAGCACCAAGGTCTGCGCCGAACGCAGCCGCCGCGCCCAGGACATGGGCGCCGCCATGGTCATGGTCATGCCGCCCTACCACGGTGCCACCTTCCGCTTTGGCGAAGCCCAGGTGCAGGCCTTCTACCAGGGCGTGTCCGACGCCATCGACATCCCCATCATGGTCCAGGACGCGCCGGCCGCAGGCACGCCGCTGCCGCCCGCCTTTCTGGCCCGCATGGCCAAGGAGATCGAACAGGTCAGCTACTTCAAGATGGAAACCGCCGGTGCAGCAAACAAGCTGCGCGAGCTGATCGCCCTGGGTGGTGAAGCCATCGAAGGCCCGTGGGACGGAGAGGAAGCCATCACCTTGCTGGCCGACCTGGAGGCCGGCGCGACCGGTGCCATGACCGGCGGCGGCTTTGCCGACGGCATACGCCCCATCATCGAGGCGCACCGCGCAGGCGACAAGGACAAGGCTTTCGAGCTGTACCAGCGCTGGCTGCCGCTGATCAACCACGAAAACCGCCAGGCCGGTTTCCTGGCCGCCAAGGCGCTGATGAAGGAGGGCGGCGTGATCGCCTGCGACGCGCCGCGCTCGCCCTGGCCGCCCATGCATCCCGAGGTGCGCCGCCAGTTGCTGGACATCGCACGCCGGCTGGACCCGCTGGTGCTGCGCTGGGCCCGTTGAGACGACTATGAATACAGGAGCTGTTAGCGCTTGTTGATTCAAGAATTCAGATACTTTTCATTCTGATATCTATGAATAACGGGCGCAACAAGCTCCTTTATCAAGAGCATATCCATGACCCCACACCACAATCTGATCAACGGCCAGTGGACGGCTGCTGACAGCTACGCCTCCAACACCAACCCCAGCGACCTGTCCGATGTGATCGGCGAGTACGCCCAGGGCGGTGCGTCCGACGTGCAGGCCGCCGTGGCCGCTGCCGCTGCTGCGTTTCCCGCCTGGTCCACCTCGGGCATCCAGGCGCGCTCCGACGCCCTGGACAAGATAGGCACGGAGATCCTGGCGCGCAAGGCCGAGCTCGGCGAGCTGCTGGCCCGCGAAGAAGGCAAGACCCTGCCCGAGGCCATTGGCGAAGTCGGCCGCGCCGGCCAGATCTTCAAGTTCTTTGCCGGCGAATGCCTGCGCCTGACGGGCGAGACCGTGCCCTCGGTGCGCCCCGGCATCGGCGTGGAGATCACGCGCGAGCCGATGGGCGTGGTCGGCCTGATCACGCCCTGGAACTTCCCCATCGCCATCCCCGCCTGGAAGATCGCCCCGGCCCTGGCCTTCGGCAACTGCGTGGTGCTCAAACCCGCCGATCTGGTGCCCGGCAGCGCCTGGGCCCTGGCCGACATCATCCACCGCTCGGGTCTCCCCGCCGGCGTCTTCAACCTGGTCATGGGCCCGGGCCGCGTCATCGGCGAGGCCCTGGTCAATCATGCCGATGTGGCGGCCATCAGCTTCACGGGCTCGGTGGGCGTGGGCCGCGGCATCGCGGCAGCCTGCGTGGCTTCGGGCAAGAAGGTGCAGCTGGAAATGGGCGGCAAGAACCCTCAGATCGTGCTGGACGACGCCGACCTGGAGCAGGCCGTAGAGCTGTCGGCGCAAAGCGGCTTCTACTCCACGGGCCAGCGCTGCACGGCATCGAGCCGCCTGATCGTCACTGACAAGATCTACCCGGCCTTCATCGAAGCCCTGCAGGCGCGCATGGCGCGCATCAAGGTTGGCGATGCACGCGCCGCCGGCACCGACATGGGCCCCGTGGTCAGCCAGGCCCAGCTGGAGCAGGACCTGAGCTACGTGGAAATCGCCAAGGCCGAAGGCGCGCGTCTGGCGGCCGGCGGTGCCCGCGTCGCCTGCCACACGGGCAGCGGCAAGCAGGGCTACTACATGGCCCCCACGCTGTTTGTGGACACCGAAGCGGGCATGCGCATCAATCGCGAGGAAGTCTTCGGCCCCGTGGCCAGCGTGATCCGCGTCAAGGACTACGAAGAGGCCCTGGCCGTGTCCAACGACACGCCGTTTGGCCTGTCGGCCGGCATTGCCACCACCAGCCTCAAGCACGCCACGCACTTCAAGCGCCACAGCCAGGCCGGCATGGTCATGGTCAACCTGCCCACGGCGGGAGTGGACTACCACGTGCCGTTTGGCGGACGCAAGGGATCGAGCTACGGCCCGCGCGAGCAGGGCCGCTATGCCCAGGAGTTCTACACCACGGTGAAGACGGCCTATACGCTGGCGTGATGCGCTGGCGTAATGCGCTGGCCTGCGTTTTTGCGGATTGCTGCTTCTGCCGGGCCTGGTGCCCGGCTTTTTCATGGCGCGGCGGCGATCAGTCCAGCAGCGCTGCCCTGATTGTCTTGACACCGTCGGCGTTGTCCCAGACCCCTTCTTCCAGCGCGTCGTGAATGGTCTTGTCCAGCGCGGCGGCCAGTTGCTCGCGTGTCTGGGCCGCCTGGGGGCTGGCGTCCAGCACGATGCGCAAGGCGGTGGCCAGTGCCGTGATCTGGGCTGTGAGATTGATGACGGCGGTGTTGGAGCTCATGAGTCGGTCCTTGAAATGTCGATGAACAGGGCAGCGGGCAGGGCGCGCAGTGCGGCGTGCCCAGCTGTCAACGGCCCTCAGTGTCGCGCGGGTGGATACTGCTGTTAACGTATCAACAATGAGCGGCGGCCGTGACGATCTCGCCTGGTTTCAGGGGGCGAAAGTCTTCAGGTGCTTTGCGGTAAAGCGCCGGCAGCTACTGTTTTTGAGATTGATATAAGACAGGAGAGACAAGAGCATGCGTCTGAAGAGAGTCTGTATTTACGGTGCCGGCGCCATTGGCGGCTGGCTGGGCGTGGCGCTGGCCAAGGCGGGCTGCGAGCTGAGCGCCGTGGCGCGGGGCCAGACGCTGGCTGCGCTGCAGCATGGCGGCCTGACGCTGGTGCATGGCGAGGAGAGCGAGACCGTGGCCGTCAATGCGCAGCAGGACCCGGCCGCTGTGGGTGTGCAGGATCTGGTGGTGATTGCCGTCAAGGCGCCGTCCATGCCCGATGTGGCGCGTGCCGTCGCACCGCTGATCGGCCCGCAGACCCTGGTGCTGACCGCCATGAACGGCGTGCCCTGGTGGTTTCTGGCCGGTGGCGTGGATGCCGGCCTGCGCGGCCTGCAGCTCAAGGCCGTGGATCCGCAGGGCGAGATCGCGCGCGCCATTCCCACCGGGCAGGTGCTCGGCTCGGTGGTGCATGCCAGCTGCTCGCTCGACGCGCCGGGTGTGGTGCGCCGGCATTTCGGCAACAGCCTCATCGTCGGCGAGCCCATGGCCTTGCCCGGCGATGCGACCACGCCGCGCCTGCTGGCGCTGGCCGAGCTGCTGCGCGCGGGCGGCATCGAGGTCAGGCTCAGCGACAACATCCAGCGCGACGCCTGGTACAAGCTCTGGGGCAATATGACCATGAACCCCGTCAGTGCGATCACGGGTGCGACCACGGACAGGATTCTGGGCGATGAGCTGGTACGCAACTTCATCACGGCGGTGATGCTGGAGGCCCGGGAAATCGGCGCGCGCATCGGCCTGCCGATTGCCGACAGTCCGCAGGACCGCCATCAGGTCACGCTCAAGCTGGGCGGCTTCAAGACCTCCATGCTCCAGGATGTGGAAGCCGGCAAACCGGTGGAGCTGGACGCCCTGGTGGGCGCCGTGCGCGAGATGGGGGCCATGTGCGGCATGAGCACGCCGTTCACCGATGCGCTGCTGGGGCTGACGCGGCTGCGTGCGCAACAACTGGGTTTGTATCCGTTGTAACGCTCGGCGGATCGTGACGGTCTTGGGCCTAGACTAGTCGGCATGAGCACTACATCTACCCAGACTGCACCTCTCAAGTCCGCCCGTGCGCAGGACCTCCATTGGGCCACGCTGTGCGTGGTGACGACGACCGTGGGGCATTCGGCCGAGGCCGAGGACATGGCGCGGGCCCTGGTCTCGGCCAAGGCTGCGGCCTGCGTGCAGACCGAGCGCATCACCTCGTATTACGAGTGGGACGGTGTGCTGCAAACCGCTCCCGAATGGCGGCTGACCTGCAAGACCCTGCCCGAGGCCCTGGCGCGGCTGACGCAGCTGCTGCGCAGCCATCACAGCTATGAAGTGCCCCAGATCACCATGCGTACCGAGCGCTGCCTGAACGACTATGCCAAATGGCTCAAGCAGCAGGTGCAGCTCTGAAGTCTGAATAAAAAAAGGAGCGCCTTGCGCGCTCCCTTATTGGATTTCAATGCTAAATCTATCTGAAATCTTTATAGATAAAGCGCTGACAGCTATGGTTCTTACGGGTCAGGACAGCAGGGCCTGGGCGAACTCGCGTGCGCTGAAGGTTTCCAGATCCTCGATCTTCTCGCCCACGCCGATGAAGTAGACGGGCACGGGGCGCTCCTGCGCAATCGCGGCCAGCACGCCGCCCTTGGCCGTGCCGTCGAGCTTGGTGACGATCAGGCCCGTGAGCTGCAGCGCATCGTCGAAGGCGCGTACCTGGGTCAGCGCGTTCTGGCCGGTATTGCCGTCAATCACCAGCAGTACCTCGTGCGGCGCCGTGCCGTCGGCCTTGTTCACCACGCGCTTGATCTTCTTGAGCTCTTCCATCAGATGCAGCTGCGTGGGCAGGCGTCCGGCCGTATCGACCAGCACCACATCCTTTTTGCGCGCCTTGCCGGCGGAGACGGCATCGAAGCTCACGGCGGCTGGATCGCCACCGTCCTGGCTGATGATCTCCACGGTGTTGCGATTGGCCCAGACGCCCAGCTGCTCACGCGCGGCGGCGCGGAAGGTGTCGGCGGCGGCCAGCAGCACGGACTGCTCGTCGTCGGCCAGATGCTTGGTCAGCTTGCCGATGGAGGTGGTCTTGCCCGCACCGTTGACGCCGGCCACCATGATGACGGTCGGAGTGTGCTCGCCGATGGTCAGCGGCTTTTCCAGGGGCCTGAGCAAATCGGTCAGCGCATCGGCCAGCAGCGCCTTGACGGCGGCGGGCTCGGTGGTCTTGGTTTCCTTGACGCGGCGCTTGAGGTCATCGAGCAGATGCTGGGTGGCCTTGACGCCGGTGTCGGCCATCAGCAGCGCGTCCTCCAGCTCTTCATAGAGCCTGTCGTCGATTTGCGTGCCGGTAAAGACAGTGGCAATGCTGGAGCCGGTCTTGCGCAGACCGGCTTTCAGGCGTTCCATCCAGCTTTGACGGGAATCTGGGGCTTGCGGCTTTGCGGTAGGCTCTGGGGCTGCTACAAAATCCTGAGTAGCAGGCTGATCTTCGCCGGCCTTGGCCGTCGCACCGCCGCCAAAGGGCTTGCGCCACCAGGAGCTGCTGCCGTTTTCGGCAGGCGCAGCAGGCGTATCCTGTGGAGCGGGTCTGGTTTGTGCAGCAGGAGCGGGCGCCGCAGCTGCCTCGGCAGCGGGCGTGGTGTTCACCGCATCGGGTGAATTGGGCTTTTTCTTGAAAAAACTGAACATTGGCTGGTTTTTAGAATCGCATCATTCTATGAAACATGTACGCGCACTCCCTTTACTGGGCTTAATGGCCTGTTTGAGCGCTGGGGCAGCCTTGGCTGCGCCGGGCGCATCGTCGCAACCTGTGCCTGCTGCCGCCACGGCGGCCGTGCCGCAAGTGCAGCAGTTCACGCTGAAGAACGGCATGCAGCTGATCGTGCAGCCCGACCGGCGCGCGCCTACGGCCGTGCACATGGTCTGGGTACGTGTGGGCTCCATGGACGAGGTCGACGGCACCACGGGCGTGGCCCATGCGCTGGAGCACATGATGTTCAAGGGCTCCAAAAGCGTCAAGCCCGGAGACTTTTCCCGTCGCGTGGCGGCGCTGGGCGGCCAGGAAAACGCTTTTACCTGGCGTGACTACACGGGGTACTACCAGCAGATTCCGTCCAACCGTCTGGAAGACGTGATGAAGCTGGAGTCAGACCGTTTTGCCAACAACCAGTGGCCGGACTCCGAATTCAAGAAGGAAATCGAGGTCATCAAGGAAGAGCGGCGCATGCGCACCGACGACCAGCCGCGCGCCATGCTGATGGAGCAGCTGATGGCGGCCACCTTCATGGCATCGCCCTATCGCCGCCCCGTGGTGGGCTGGATGAGCGACCTGAACTCCATGACGCCCGGCGATGTGCGCGACTTCCACAAGCGCTGGTATGTGCCTGCCAACGCCGCCGTCGTGGTGGTGGGGGACGTGAACGTCAACCAGGTCCGTGCCTGGGCCGAGAAGTATTACGGCAGCATTTCTGCGCGCGCATTGCCGCAGCGCAAGCCGCAGACCGAACCCAGCCAGATCGGCGTGCGCCGCATCGAGGTCAAGCAGCCGGCCGAGCAGGCTTTTATCGCCATGGCCTATCGCACGCCCACCCTGAAGAGCGTGGACAAGCTGCAGGCCGAGGACAAGGACGCGCTGGCGCTGCTGGTGCTGTCCGCCGTGCTGGACGGTTATGACGGTGCCCGTCTGGAGCGCGCTCTGGTGCAGGGTGAAGGCCAGGCCAACGGCCGTGTGGCCGATAGCGCCGGCAGCTCGGCGAACATCATGGGACGCGGGCCCAGCCTGTTCATGCTGACCGGCGTTCCGGCCCAGGGCAAGACCGTGGCCGATGTGGAAGCTGCGCTGCGTGCCCAGATCAAGAAGGTGGCCGATGAGGGCGTGCAGGCCGATGAACTGGAGCGCGTCAAGACGCAGTGGATGGCTTCCAACGTCTATGAGCGTGATTCCGTCATGGGCCAGGCCCAGAACCTGGGCAACTACTGGATCCAGAACATGCCGCTGGATGCCGAGGACAAGCTGCTGGCCGAACTGCGCAAAGTCACCTCTGACGATGTGAAGGCCGTGGCCGCCAGATATTTTGGCGACGACCAGCTCACTGTCGGCACCCTGGTGCCTCAGCCTCTGCCGGCGGGTAGCAAGCCCCAGCGCCCCATGTCGGGCAAGGCGGATGCAGATAAATCCATGCACTGAGCGCAGCGGAGAAACATATGAAAACTATGAAAAAGATAGCTGCTGGCGCTTTTGTAGTAAGCGCTGGAATGGGTTTTTTGACCCAATCTGCCTGGGCCTTGCTGCCGATAGAGCATTGGACCCAGCCCAGTGGCGCCCAGGTCTGGCTGGTGCAAAGTCCCGGCATTCCCATGGTGGATGTGCAAGTGGACTTCGACGCCGGCAGCCGCCGTGATCCTGAGGACAAGGTGGGCCTGGCGACGGCCGTGGCCATGATGTCCTCCAAGGGCATCAAGGCGGCAGGCGATGCGCCTGCGCTGGATGAGAACGGCCTGGGTCAGGCCTGGGCCGATCTGGGTGCCAGCTTTGGCGCCAGCGCGGGGCGTGACAGCTTCAGCTATGGCCTGCGCACGCTGACCGAGCCCAATCTGCAGCAAAAGGCCGTGGCCCTGGCGGCACGCCAGATCGCCTCGCCAAGCTGGCCCGACGCCGTGTGGCAGCGTGATCGCGAGCGCTGGAGCGCCTCCATCAGGGAAGCCGACACCCGTCCCGGCACCGTGGCCTCCAAGGCCTTCCGCAAGGCCGTGTTCGGCAGCTCGCCCTATGGCTATCAGACCACGGTCGACAGCCTGGGCCGGATCGATATTTCGGCCATGCAGGACTTTCACCGCAAGCTGATTGCCGCCTGCCGCGCCAAGGTCAGCGTGGTGGGAGCGGTCAATCGCCAGCAGGCCGATGCCCTGGTCAAGCAGTTGCTGGGGCCGCTGCAGGCCACCAATGGCAACGACTGCCCGCCGCTGCCTGCCGTGAGCAAGGTGCAGGATCTGGAGCAAGCCAAGGTCGAGAACATTCCGTTCGAATCGGCCCAGGCCCAGGTGCTGATCGGCCAGCCTGGCATTGCGCGCAACAACCCCGATTTTCTCGCCGTGATGGTGGGCAACCATATCCTGGGCGGCGGCGGCTTCACCTCCAGGCTGATGGAGGAAGTGCGTGAAAAGCGGGGCCTGACCTATGGTGTCTCCAGCGACTTCTCGCCGGGCCTGGATCGCGGCGCCTTCATCGTCGGCCTTCAGACCCGTCCCGATCAGGCGGCCGAGGCACTCAAGGTCTCGCAGGACGTGTTGCGCAAATTCATTGCCGAAGGTCCTAGCGACAAGGAGCTCAAGGCGGCCAAGGCCAATCTGATCGGCGGCTTTGCCTTGCGCATAGACAGCAATCGCAAGCTGCTGGGCAATGTGGCCAACATCGCCTGGAATGGCCTGCCTCTCGATTATCTGGAGCACTGGACCGATCGCGTTCAGGCTCTGACCACCAAGGACGTGAAGGAGGCGATGCAGCGCATGGTTCAGCCCGAGCGCATGGTCACCATCACTCTCGGAGCCAAGCCATGAGCCGCAGTGCCATCAAGCTACACACCCCCGCAGGCCGCAAGGCGCTGGACAAGATGATTCACGAGTCCGAGCGCAAGGCGCAGGAGCTGGCGGCCAGCCGTCCGGCCCGCCCCGGAGCCAAGGCTGCCCAGCCTGCCGCTGCCAAGCCGGCGGCCACGGGGGCCGGTGAAATCCGCATCATCGGCGGGCAATGGCGTCGCACGCGTCTGGCCGTTGCGCAAAAGCCCGGTCTGCGGCCCACGCCCGATCGGGTGCGCGAGACCCTGTTCAACTGGCTGGGCCAGGACCTGAGCAACTGGAAATGCATCGATGCCTTCGCGGGCACGGGGGCACTGGGTTTCGAGGCCGCATCGCGCGGCGCCATCAGCGTCATCATGAACGAGCAGGATGCCGCCCTGGTGCAGCAGCTGCAGCGCCTTCAGCAAAAGCTCGATGCCCGGATGGTCAAGGTGCAGCGCGGCGATGCGCTGAGCTGCCTGAAGACCGTGGCAGGGCAGGATCTGATCTTGCTGGACCCGCCCTTCGGGCAGACCGAGCTGTTCGAGCCCGCGCTCAAGGCCGCCACGGCGGCCTTGAATGAGGGCGGCTTCATTTATCTGGAAGCTCCCGAAGCCTGGGCCGAGGATCGCTTGCTGGAAATGGGGCTGGAGCTGCACCGCTATCTGAAGGCCGGCGCCGTCCATGCGCATCTGCTGAAAAAGCAGTAAGGCTTTGCTGCCGCATCGGAAGCTGCAGGCGCTTCGAGCACAGGCGTCGGCAGCTCTTTTTTGCATGGGGCAGCGCTGCACAGGCCTGAATGCATAATCTCTTGACGCTGCACTGCAGCAACCCTCACCCTCATCAAGACCCGCAGGAGAGAGATAAGCCATGAGTCAGGACCTGATTGCTGTTTACCCCGGAACCTTTGACCCGATCACGCTGGGGCATGAAGATGTGGTGCGCCGGGCTGCACAGCTGTTTGGCAAGGTCATCGTGGCCGTGGCGGCAGGCCATCACAAAAAGACGCTGTTTTCGCTGGAGGAGCGCATTGCCATGGTGCGCGAGGCCTGCGCCAACTATCCGCAGGTGGAGGTGGAGAGCTTTGACGGGCTGCTGGCGCATTTTGTGCTCGCGCGCGGTGCCAAGGCCATGGTGCGCGGCCTGCGCGCGGTAACCGACTTCGACTATGAGTTCCAGCTTGCCGGCATGAATCGCACGCTGATGCCCGAAGTGGAAACCGTGTTCCTCACGCCCAGCGATCGCTATCAGTTCATCAGCTCCACCTTTGTGCGCGAGATTGCCACGCTCAATGGCGATGTGGACAAGTTTGTCTCCAAGGGCGTGCATGAGCGCCTGATGCTCAAGGTCGGCCGCAAGCCCTGAGCTTTCAGCTGCCCTGGCCCGCCAGCCTGCTGCGATAGCTGCTGATGGTCTCGTGGACAAAACGCAGCTTGTCCCAGGCCGGGCCCGAAATGGCGAATGGATAGGCGTCGCCATGGCCCAGGCTGCGGTTGAGGCTGTTGTGCAGCAGCGTCAGCGGCACCCACTGGGACTGCATCACCGAAAAATCGGGCGGCACCGGCCCCAGCGGGTTTTGAATGAGCTGCTGGCCGCTGCTCGGGATGTCCGGCACGGTAATGCAGGTGCCGTAGCTGGCTGCGGTCTCCAGCAAATCCACCATGTGCAGATAGTGAGCCCAGGTTTCGGCCCAGTCCTCCCAGGGGTGGGCCGTGGCATAGGCACTGATGAACTGATTGCGCCAGCTGTTGTCCAGCGGGTCCTTGCCGTAATGGCGCTGCAGCGCCTGGGCATAGTCCTGATTCTCATAGCCGAACAATGCCCTGAAGCGCTCCAGATGCTCGCTGTTCGCTATCAGCTGATCCCAGTAGAAATGTCCCGATTCGTGACGCAGATGTCCTGTCAGCGTGCGATAGGGCTCTTGCAGGGCCTGGCGGCGTTTGGCGCGCTCGTCGTCGTCTGCCTCCACGACGTTGAGCGTGATCATGCCGCTGGCGTGGCCGGTCATGACGGGATTCTGGCCGGGCAGGTCTGCGAGCAGGGAAAAGCGCGGCTCGGTCACGCGGTGCCCATGCGGGTCCAGCAGGCCCAGCTTGGCCAGGGTGTAGAACAGCCTACGCTTGACGACCTCGATCTTGGCCCAGCGCAGCTCATTGGCGGGATCGCTGCCGTCGGGCAGCCATTCGGTCTGGCGGCAGGAAACGCACAGCGTCTGCGGGTCTGAAGCCTCGATCGCAAAATTGCACAGGCTGATGTTGTGGCGGTGGGCGCAGGGGCGATAGCGTGCGTCGGGGGCCCCGGCCGACGCAAGAATGCCGACGCGCAGCTGATCGGGCAGAAATGCCTGGCTTGCGCCGCAATGCACGCATTGCAGGCTTTCAAAATAGATCAGGTGCCCGCAGGCCTCGCAGTTGAAGACTTGCATTCGAACACTTTAATGGCGAAGTCAGCCGCCATGTGTAGGAAAAAACAAAGCCAGCTCAAAAGCTGGCTTTGTGGCGGGAAGCGAGGCCCTCAGAAAGAGCCTTGCTTCATGCGTGCATCATCAGGGCCTGACCACGATGCTGTTGCGCACATCACGCACATGCTTGGTCGTGCGGGCAATTTCGCCGGCTCGGGCTTTTTCTGCTTCTGATTTGGCAAAGCCCGACAGCTGCACAGTGCCGTTCATGGTTTCGACGCTGATGGCGGTTGCCGAGACATTCTTGTCTTCGGCCATCTTGGCCTTCACCGCCGTGGTGATGCCTGCGTCGTCCACATAGGAGCCCACAGTCTGCTGGTCACGAGCAACCGAACAGGCCGTGGTACCCAGCACGGTTGTCGCAGCGACCAGACTGAAAGCCAAAGCACGAGTCAGATTCTTCATATGGTTCTCCCTTGGTTTTGAAAAGGCGCAGAGCACGCCTGCGAAGCTAGGAACGTCAGCACGTTCCAAGAGTTACTTCCTGCGCGAGCGGCCCAGAAAGAAGGCCGTCGCCAGGGCCGCGCCGGTCGCAGCGGCGATCAGCACGGAACGCCCGGGCTGTTCGGACACATACTTGGTGGTCGCATCCGCTGCGGTGTTGAACTGACGGCGTGCGCGGTGCGAGTTGTCGGCCCAGAAGTTGATGCTGCGCTCGGCCAGATCCTGTGCACGGTTGGCCAGGTTGTCGATCAGCGGGTTTTCGCTGTCGTCGAGATTGCGCATGTGACGCCCCGAGGAATCTATCGCCTCGGAGGCCGTGCGCCTTGCGCGGCGTGCAGTGTCTTCCACCTTGTCGGCAACATCCTCGGCCACGTCGCGTGCTTCGTTCACCATCTTCTGGGCGGCCTGCTTGCCTGAGTCCACGGCATCTTGCGCAGCGTCGGCCATCTTGTGCGCAGCATTCTGGGCGGATTGGGCGGCGTTCTTTGCCGTGTCCTTGACATCAGCCGCCACATCCTTGGCGGCGCCCTTGAGATCTTCAACCGTGTCCTTGGCGTCTTTTACGGCTTGGCTCATTGTTTGGAACTCCCTGAAATCTAGAAATTTTCGTGACAGCGTGTGCAGTAACGCCGGTCTGCGGAACTCTGCCTGCAGGAGGCAGAAGTTGAGAACGATCATGGCGAATACTGGTGGTTTGTGCAATGTGCATGAACAAAGTTCTACACATTCGGTGGCTTGGTCATTTCTTCACGAGGCCCATCAGGAAGGTGATGACGGCCATGACCAGAAAGACGAAAAACAGAATCTTGGCAATACCTACGGCGCTGGCCGCAATCCCGCCGAAACCGAAAACTGCAGCGATCAAGGCAATCACCAGAAAGACAATGGCGTAGTGCAACATGGTTTTCTCCTTTCGAATGCAGACCGACAGGCATTGATGTGCGGCCATGTATTGACTGTAGAGAACTGAGCAGCCAAAGCTTGACGGCAAGCTTCTGTCACCAGGGTCGGGGTATTTAGGGACAGTCATGTAGGACTGCGTTGACCTGCGCCCCGAGTTCAGGTGTTTGCCATGGTCAAAGGAATGACTGCCGAGATAGTGGTTCCCTTGCCGGGCTGGGATGCCACGGTGAGCCTGCCGCCAACGGCTTCGACACGGTGTTTCATGCCTGCCAGGCCATGGGAGTTGGGGCGCATGCTGGCCGGCTCGAAGCCTTGACCATCGTCCTGGATCTGCACGGCCACATAGGTGGGATAGTTGTGCACCGTCACGATGACATGGCTGGCCCTGGCGTATTTTCCGATGTTGGTGAGGGACTCCTGTACGACGCGATAGACCGTCAGCTGCGTGGATTCAGGCAGGTCCACTTGCTCCAGACTGCATTCCACCTCGATGTTGCTGCGCTCACCGAATTCTCGGGTCAGGATCTCCAGGGCGGTGGTCAGGCCCAGGTTGGACAGAGAAGAGGGGCGGAGGTCCTCGATGATGCGGCGTTTGAGAGCGATTCCGCTGTTGAGCGTCTCGATCAGATGGGTGATGCGTTCGGAGACGTCGGGTATCGAGGTGTCGATCTTGGACTTCAGGCGCGCCACGTCCAGTTTCGCGGCGGTCAGCAGCGAGCCCAGTTCGTCGTGCAACTCGCGTGCCAGGTGCGCTCGCTCATCCTCGCGTACCTGCTGCAAATGGGTTGCCAGCTCGGTGAGGGCCGCCGTGCGGTCGCGAACGACTTCCTCCAGACGATTGCGTTCATCGCGCTGAATCTCCTGCTCGCGCTGATGTGAGTGCTGCAGCGCATTGGCCTGTCGCAAATACATGAAGAAGCCCAGAATCCCCAGTGCGGTCACTGTCGCAATTCCCAGGCGTGACAGGCCCAGCGTTTGTTCGATATCCGCGAGATTGGACTTGACGCGCTGGTCGATGCTGTCCATCAGGGTTTTGATGTGGCCCCGTATGGCATCCATGTTTTCCATGCCTACGTCGGTAAACATCACAAAGCGCCACGCTTCATCGTTGCCCTGGCGATAAAGGCGCAGGCTCAGCTCCATTTCGCTGGTCTTGCGCTCGACCTGGCGGGCCAGCGGCGTGAAGGTTGCCAGCTCTTTGGGGTCCATGATGAAGATGCCGCGCAGGTCATCCATGCTGCTGCTGATGGCGGCGGAGGCAGAGTTATAGGGCTCGAGATAGCGCTCCTCTCCTGTCAGCAGGTAGCCGCGCAGGCCGGTTTCCGCATCCAGCATTTGCTGCATCAGCAAATTGAGCTTTGCTCTGGTGGCTTGCGTCTTGGTGAGCGTGTCCAGAGCATGCAACGAGCGCTTATAGCCTGCCTCATTAATGCTTACCATTAAGACTGCCGCAATGACTGCGATCGTCAGGCTGACTGCAATTTTGCGGATATTGGTCCAACGCATCTACATCCTCTCACCTACAAGGCAATTACCTGATATTCTGCATAACCGTAGCGTCAACGACTGACATCATAGTGCGGGTCTTAAAATGTGATGCGCCCTGGAGATGAGCGCAGTTTCATGAAAAGAGGTGTTCATGATAAAAGTAGGCATAGTGGATGACCATGCGATTGTTCGCTCGGGATTACGCCAATTCCTGTCGGAGCATGTAGATCTGAGGGTCGTGGGGGAAGCGGGCAACGGACGAGAGGCCATTGACCTGGTTCGGGAACATGAAATTGACGTGCTGCTGATGGACTTGTCCATGCCGGGGCAAAGCGGCATAGATGCCTTGGCCATGCTCAGAGCCAAAGCACCTGATATGGGCATCCTGATACTAAGTGGATACCCTGAGGAACATTACGCCATCAACTTGATTCGTCAGGGTGCCAGCGGATATCTCAACAAGGAGTGCGATCCTCAGGATATTGCAGAGGCCATCCGGACTGTGGCGCTGGGAAGGCGTTACCTGACGCCGGCAGTGGCAGATCTTTTGGCCCAGCAACTCAACCGCAAGGATGATGTTCCGGCACACGAGCAACTGTCGGAGCGTGAATTTCAGGTATTTTTGAAGCTCGCGCGCGGCGAGACGGCTGGAGACATCGCCAAATCGCTTTCGTTGAGTGTGAAGACAGTGAGCACTTACCGGACAAGGCTCATGGAAAAAATGGGCCTTTCCTCCAATAGCGACCTGACATACTATGCGCTGAAAAATCGATTGATCGATTAATGAAAGCTCAAATAAAAAAGGCTTGAGATATTCAAGCCTTTTTTATTTTGCGATATTTCAAGATTTACTGGTATTTAAATCAATACAGAAATCGATAAGCGCATCTATTTCATTGGATTTGTCAAATACGGCATCTGCGCTGAGTTCAAGGCAGCGCTGTCGTATATCGGCAGTCGCGTAATTGCTCAACACGAGCAGCTTTTTCTGCTGTGCTCGATGTTGAAGGCTTGTGACGATACCGAGACCACTGCCCTCGCGCAAGAACAGGTCCACGATGACCAGATCCCAGGCGTCAGGGTTTTGGCTGAGCCAGCGTACAGCATCGGCTTCGGTCTCTGCCACCCCGACCGCTTCCACATCGGCAAGCTCCGCCATCGTCGCAATCAGGTTGTCGCGAATCGTGGGATTGTCTTCAACAAAAAAAGTACGCAGTTTCACGACGGTGGCAAGCTGATGAGGTGGACGCCAAGGATCAAGCGGTAAGAGTCATTTCATTTCTCAATGTGGAAAATCCATTACGGCCCATGAAAAAATCATTGTATTGTCATTTTTTGTAATTTGTGTTTGGCGTTCCGCAGATATCACAGGTTTTAACCCTAGCAATTTTCATCCTACTCCACTCCATGGAACGTGCATCAAGCATTTGAAGTTGTCCGACAGAAGATCGGCCAAAACCGACAATCAGCTTCAGTGCTTCTGCTGCTTGCTGGGTGCCTATCAGTCCAACCAGCGGAGCAAAGACGCCCATGGTTGAGCACTGAACCTCTTCGAACTCAGCCTCTGGCGGAAAGACGCATGCATAGCATGGGCTGTCGGGGTTGCGTGGATCAATGACCATCAGCTGGCCATCGACGCGGATGGCCGCTCCTTCAATCAGGGGGATGCCGTGACGCACGCAAGCGGCATTGATGGCATGGCGGCTCTTGTAGTTGTCGGTGCAGTCGAGCACGATGCTTGCCTCGGGCAGCAGCTCGTCGAGCAGGGTTTCGGTTGCACGCTGCTGGATACAGCGAATCTCGATCCCGGGATTGATGGCATGTACGGCAGTGCGGATCGATTCCACCTTGGGCATGCCTATGCGTTCGGTCGTGTGGGCAATCTGGCGCTGCAGATTGGTCATGTCCACGACGTCGTTGTCGACGATGGTGATGCGCCCCACACCTGCCGAACCCAGGTAGAGTGCGGCAGGCGAGCCCAGGCCGCCGGCTCCAATGATCACTGCATGCGCCGCCAGAATGCGCTCCTGGCCTTCGATGCCGATTTCGTCGAGCATGATGTGACGGGAATAGCGTAGCAATTGATCGTCATTCATCGGTTTGCTTCCATGGTTCCAAGAAAAAAGCCGGGCAAGCCCGGCTGATTTTGAGCGGGTTCCATAACCCGGTGCTTATTTTTTGCTCTTGTCGGATTCGCCTTTTTCGGGCGCTTTCTTGTCGGCGGGCTTTTTGTCTGCAGCCGTCGCGTCTCCGGGCTTTTCTTCGATTTTGCGCTCCGTCAGGGTTTTGCTGACCTTGACGGGCTGGCCCTTGAGCTTGTTCAGTGCCTGTTGCAGCTGAAAGTCCTTTTCAGACCCGAATTCCGGCAGGCGACGTTCGGCAGCTGGCTTCTTGGCTTCCTCTTCCAGGCGCTTGCGTGCTTCCTCGCGGGCCTTTTCAAGTGAGTCGTTCTTGACCTCCGCACCTTGCCCGCTGGACAAGTGCTTTTCAAGGTCTGCTTCACGCATGCTCAGTGCAGCAAACAAATCGCCGTCTGCAGTCTCATCCACCATCACATCGGGCACGATGCCCTTGGCCTGAATGGATTTTCCGCTAGGCGTGTAGTAGCGCGCCGTCGTGAGCTTGAGAGCCGTATCGGGCCCCAGAGGGCGCACGGTTTGCACCGACCCCTTGCCAAAGGACTGGCTGCCCATGACGGTGGCGCGTTTGTGATCTTGCAGAGCTCCGGCCACGATTTCGCTGGCCGAGGCCGAGCCTTCGTTGACCAGCACCACCAGAGGCAGCTTTTTCAGTGCCGCAGGCAGGCGTTGCAAGGGGTCGCCAAAACCGCGCTGGGCGTAAAACTCGGGCGATGCCTTGTAGACGGCCTTGCTTTCGGCCAACTGGCCGTTGGTGGAAACCACGGGCACATCGGGGGGCAGGAAGGCCGCAGAGATGGCTACGGCCGCATCCAGCAAACCGCCGGGATCGTTGCGCAGGTCCAGCACCAGTCCCTTGAGATTGGGCTCCTGCTTGTAGATTTCCTCGACCTTGCGCACAAAGTCATCGACAGTGCGTTCCTGGAACTGGCTCAGGCGGATCCAGCCGTAGCCGGGCTCGATCACCTTGCCCTTGACCGACTGGGTCTTGATCTCTTCGCGTGTGATGGAGACAGGGAAGCTGCGGCTTTCATCCTTGCGCAGGATGTTCAGGCGCACCTTGGTATTGGGCTCGCCACGCATGCGCTTGACGGCGTCATTGAGCGTCAGGCCCTTGACGGCCGTGTCGTCGATCTTGGTGATCAGGTCGCCGGTCTTGAGTCCCGCGCGGAAAGCGGGCGAGCCTTCGATGGGGGAGACGATCTTGATCAGCCCGTCTTCCATGGTGATCTCGATGCCGACGCCAACGAACTTGCCGGAAGTGCCTTCCTTGAATTCTTTGTAGGTTTTCTTGTCGAAGTATTGGGAGTGCGGGTCCAGGCTGGAGACCATGCCGGAGATGGCATCGGTGATCAGCTTCTTGTCGCTGACCTGCTCCACGTAATCGGTCTTGATCAGGCCGAAGACGGCCGACAACTGCTGGATTTCTTCAAGTGGCAGAGGCGTCACACCCCCGCGAGCCAGCGTCTGCAGGGATACGGTGGTCAACGCACCGGCGACCACGCCCACAGAGATCCAGCCTGCAATTTTGATTTTTTGACCCATAGCACCCCTTAAACCATTCGCAATATACACCTTGGACGGCGGAAGGCCCATGAGGTTCCACAGGCCTTTTGCCGTGTCATTCCTGTTCAGACTGCGCAAGCGGCCTGAGCAGGGACGGTGAAGAGGTCTCTCTCAGGCCTTGCCCTGAGCCGCAACTGCCGCTGCTGCCTTGGCTGCGGCTTCGGCGTCGCCCAGGTAGTAGTGGCGGATGGGCTTGAGATCGGCGTCCAGTTCATAGACCAGAGGAATGCCGTTGGGCACGTTCACGCCCACGATCTGGTCGTCGGCGATGTTGTCCAGATACTTGATCAGGGCGCGGATGGAGTTGCCGTGGGCAGCAACCACCACGCGCTTGCCGGCCTTGATGGCGGGGGCGATGGACTCGTCCCAGAACGGCACAACGCGGGCAACCGTGTCCTTGAGGCACTCGGTCAGCGGGATCTGCTCGGGCTGCAGCTTGGCGTAGCGCACATCGCTGCGTTCGCTGCGGGGGTCGGTGGCTTCCAGGGCGGGAGGCGGCACGTCGTAGCTGCGGCGCCAGACCAGCACTTGCTCATCGCCGTACTGCTTGGCCATATCGGCCTTGTTCAGACCCTGCAGACCGCCGTAGTGGCGTTCGTTGAGACGCCAGCTATGCACGACGGGCAGCCAGGTGCGGTCCATTTCGTCTTGCACATGCCACAGGGTACGGATGGCGCGCTTGAGCACGCTGGTATAGGCCACATCGAAGTCATAGCCTTCTGCCTTGAGCAGTTGGCCGGCCTTCTTGGCCTGTTCGACGCCGGTGGCAGTCAGATCCACATCGGTCCAGCCGGTGAAGCGGTTTTCTAGGTTCCAGGTGGATTCACCGTGGCGGATCAGAACGAGCTTGTACATGGATTCTCTCAAAGTAGCAAAGCAGTAATGACACAAAGTCAAAACCGTGCATTTTAGGGGCTGGGCTTTGTCCGGGCATCAGGCAAGGAAAGCCGGACCGATCTGACGTCGGTCGGCCCGCTATTCCTGTAGCGAGCTTCGGGGATTGTGCGCAGCGCCCACTTGCGGCCCAGGGCACGTCAGCCGGGGCTATGGGCTTGCAGGCTGCAGGTCTGTGGCCCTTTGCTGCGGCCCGCAGGCTGGCCTGCCTCTAAAATCGGCCGGTTTGCCATCCCAAGGAATGACGTGAAATTCATCATTGATAACTGGTATTTGATCCTGATTGCTGTGGCTTCGGGTGTGATGCTGCTGCTGCCCGCGCTGCGCGGCGCGACCGGCGGTTCGCTGTCGGCAGCGGCTGCCGTGCACCTGATCAACCGCGAAAAAGCCGTGGTGCTGGACGTCTGCGAGCCTGAAGAGTTTGCCGCCGGCCATGTCAACGGAGCCAGGAACCTGCCCCTGAGCCAGTTGGAAGAAAAGCTGCCCACCACCGTCAAGAACAAGCAGCTGCCCGTGGTGCTGGTGTGCGCATCGGGCGCTCGCGCCGCGCGTGCCGAAGCCGTGGCCAAGAAGCTGGGTTACGAAAAGGCCCAGGCGCTGGCTGGCGGCATGAAGGCCTGGCGCGATGCCGGCCTGCCGGTTGAAAAAGCCTGATCCGGCCCCAACTGAGAACCCTGACGCATGCAGCGCTGCATGCGGCATTGCAAAAACACCGAGGAAGTTGCTCATGCAAGCCGTGAAGATGTACACCACCGCCGTCTGCCCTTATTGCATCCGTGCCAAGCAGATTCTCCAATCCAAGGGCGTGGAGCAGATCGAAGAGGTGCGCATCGATTTCGATACCGCTGCCCGCGATCACATGATGAAGACCACGGGCCGCCGCACAGTACCCCAGATCTTCATTGGCGATACCCATGTGGGCGGTTGCGACGATCTGATGGCCCTGGATGCCAAGGGCGGTCTGCTGCCCCTGCTGCAAAGCTGATTACTTGCCGTGCCACTGCCGCCAATCGGCATGAATTTGCGCTTTGTGCTGCTCGCTACGATGCAGCCTTTGGCTGTCACTGCATAATGCAAAGTGCTATTTCATGGAAATGCCTGCTGTGAGGATAGCTGTGTGCTGATTCTCTACGCAGGCATTTTCATTTCCTTCTCAAGATTTTTCTGAAAGACCTAGCTCATCATGGCCGAACAAGACAACAGCCCCGTGTTCCAGATCCAGCGCGTGTATCTGAAGGACCTGTCCCTGGAGCAGCCCAACTCTCCCGCGATCCTGCTGGAGCAGGAGCAGCCCAGCGTGGACATCCAGCTGGGCGTGGAAGCCACCCCCGTGGCTGAAGGCGTCTACGAAGTGGCCGTGACCGCCACGGTTCAGACCAAGATTCAGGACAAGACCGTGTTCCTGGTCGAAGCCAAGCAGGCCGGCATCTTCGAAATCCGCAATGTGCCCGAAGACCAGATGGGCGGCGTGATCGGCATTGCCTGCCCCCAGATCATCTACCCCTATCTGCGCGGCAACGTGGCGGACGTGGTGACCCGCGCCGGCTTCCCTCCCGTGCACCTGGCCGAAATCAACTTCCAGGCCATGTACGAGCAGCAGCAAGCGGCTGCCGCAGCACAGGCCGAAGGCCAGTTGCCCCAGTAAGCTGACGGCCATTGCCGATTCCTGCGATGTGCAAGAATCGGCAACCAGGCAAAAAAGAGGCCCTAGAGGCCTCTTTTTTCTTGTGGGTTGTGCGCAAACTGCTATCAAAATTCAGGTATGAAAATTCTTGTCATCGGCGCTGGCGCCTGGGGTACGGCCATGGCCATCAGCGCGGCCACCCATCCGCAGCAGGACCGCGTCAGCCTCTGGGCGCGTGACCCGGCGCAGGCGCAGCTCATGCAGGCCGAGCGCGCCAACAGCCGCTATCTGCCCGGCATCCGCTTTCCGGATGCGCTCACGGTGGTCAGCGGCGATGTGATGGAGCATGTGGCGGATGCCGATCTGATTGTGCTGGGCACGCCCATGGCGGCGCTGCGCCAGTGGCTGGGCCAGCTCAAGGATTGCCGCCGGCCCGTGGTCTGGCTGTGCAAGGGCTTCGAGGCCGTGGCCGCCGATGCCCCTGCCGGCAGCTATGGGTTGATGGCGCATGAAGTCTGCCAGCAGGTGGCTCCGCAGCTGCAAAGCGGTGCGCTCAGCGGCCCCAGCTTTGCAGCTGAGGTGGCGCGCCAGCAGCCTACGGCTTTGGTGGCAGCCAGCGCCCACGAGGGCGTGAGCGAGCTGCTGGTGTCGGCCTTTCACGGCGAGGCCATGCGCGTCTATGCCAATCACGACATCGTGGGCGTGGAAGTGGGCGGAGCCGTCAAGAATGTGCTGGCCATTGCCACGGGTCTTTGCGACGGCCTGCAACTGGGCCTGAACGCGCGCGCGGCCCTGGTCACACGTGGCCTGGCCGAGATGACGCGTCTGGGAGTGGCGCTGGGAGCGCGCGCCGAGACCTTCATGGGCCTGTCCGGCCTGGGCGATCTGGTGCTGACTGCGACCGGCGATCTCTCGCGCAACCGCAAGGTGGGTCTGCTGCTGGCCGAAGGCAAGAGCCTGGAGCAGGCCGTGACATCGCTGGGCCATGTGGCCGAGGGCGTGTACAGCGCCCGCACCGTGCTTGCCCGGGCACGCCAGCTCGGTGTGGAAATGCCCATCACCGAAACCGTGGTTGCACTGCTGGACGGCCAGTTGCCGGTCACCGAAGCCGTGCAGCACCTGATGGTGCGTGATCCGCGCGGTGAATAAGGCGATAAGGCAATAAGCCAATAAAACAATAGCTGCAAGCGCTTGATATTCATAGATTTCAGATATCTTTCTATCTGAAAGTCAATGAATGCAAGCGGTAGTAGCTATTGTTTTAAGGGTGCCGGCCGCTGGATTCAGGGCCGCTGGATTCAGGTGCGCCCGGGGCGCTACTTTGCTTCTCTGATGCTGAGCCAGGCGCTCGCCGCCCCGCACAGCGCAATGACGAGCATGCCCAGCACAGCCCATTGGTCGGGGATATGGCCGTAGACCAGCCAGCCGGCCAGCAGCGCGCAGGGAATCTGGCTGTAGAGAAACGGCGTGATGGTCGCGGGCTCGGCTTTTTCATAGGCCTTGAGCAGCATCAGATGTCCGACGGCGCTGCCTGCGCCCATGGCAATGGCGGCCAGCCAGAGCGCGGCGCTGTCGGGCCACTGCCAGGACCAGGGCAGGGCCAGGCAGGTCAGGCTCAGGGCCAGCAGGCTGGTGTAGATCTGCGTGGTCAGCGGGCGCTCCTTGCCCGCCATGCGGCTGCTGAGAATCTGATAGGCGGTGTTGGCCAGCAGTTGCAGCGCAGGCCAGACCAGGGCCCAGCCGCTGAACTGGCCGCCGCCGGGCCGCAGGATGACCAGCGTGCCCGCAAAGCCAAGCGCCACCAGCACCCAGCGCAAGGGGCTGACCTGCTGACCGAGCCAGAGCGCGGCCAGCAAGGTCAGGGCCAGCGGCGTCAGCGCCACGATGGCCGTGAACTCGGCCAGCGGCAGATAGCGCAGGCTGAGCATGGCCAGCGCATTGCTCAGGCAAAACAGAATGGCGCGCAGACACTGAAAGCCCGGGCGCCGGGTGCGAAAGATCTCCAGCCCGTGTCTTGCCACTGCGAAGCCTACGGTCAGCGCCGACTGCAGCGCATAGCGCAGCCACAGGGCCATCAGCAGCGGCAGCAGGGCGCCCGCATATTTGGAGCCCGTATCGAGGATCGAAAAACAGGCGCAGGCCAGCACCGTGAAGCCGATGCCCGTCAGCGTATGGCGATGGACTGAAGGGGCGCAGTGCTGTGACATGGAAGAACTTACCGGGCACTGGGCGGTGCCTAGAGAAAAGATTTCAGGTGATTTTGGCCTGAAGCGCCTGATGACTAAGCGCTAGCTGCTATTGAATTCATGGCGTGAACTCAATCATGGGGCGTGACGCAAGAGAGAGACAGCAAGCAAGGGCCTAGCCGGCCGCGCCGCAGCCAGGGCTGCCCCAGCGATGCTGTCGTCCCCCTCCCTTAGCGCGCAGCGCGTAGAGAGAGGGGGCGCCCGGCCAGGGGAAGGCGCGGGGCCGCCCAGGCAAGCGGCTCAGGGGGAGTTACAAACCAATCTCCAGCGCCAGCAGTTCTTCCACCGTCTGGCGACGGCGAATCAGCTGGGTCTGCGCGCCATCGACCAGCACTTCGGCAGCCAGTGGGCGGGTGTTGTAGTTGCTGGACATGGAGCTGCCGTAGGCGCCCGTGTCATGAATCACCAGCAGGTCGCCCACGCTGGCACCGGCCAGCGAGCGGGGCAGCACCACGCCGCCGTCGCCCTGGGTGAAGACATCGCCCGATTCGCACAGCGGGCCGGCCACCACGCTGTCCTGCGCGGGCAGGCTCTGGCCGTCGCGGCGCAGCACTTCCATGCCGTGGTAGCTGCCGTACATGCTGGGGCGCATCAGTTCGTTGAAGCCGGTATCGACCAGCACGAAGTGGTTGCTGCCCGCATTCTTGGTGGCGCGCACGGTGCCCAGCAGCACGCCGGATTCGGCCACCAGGAAGCGGCCGGGTTCGAGCTCCAGTCCCAGGCTGTGGCCCACCAGGCTTTCGGCCTGCTTGCGCGCCGCATCCCACAGGCCGTGGTAGTGGTTGGTGTCGATGGTGGCATCGCCAGCACGATAGGGGATGGACAGGCCGCCGCCGGCGGAAATCGCATGCAGGTCCACGCCCGCCGCCTTGGCGCGCTCGACCAGCTTGACCATGGCGCCGCAGACTTCCTGCAGATGGCCGTAGTCCACGCCCGAGCCGATGTGCATATGCAGGCCGGCCAGCACCAGGCCGCCAGCCTTGATGGCATCCAGTGCGGCTTCGAGTTCGCTGTGCCAGATGCCGTGCTTGCTGTGCTCGCCGCCGGTGTTGGTCTTGTTGCTGTGACCGTGGCCGAAGCCGGGGTTGATGCGCAGCCAGACATGGTGGCCCTTGGAGACGGCGGCCAGCTGGTGCAGCATGTCGATGGAGCCCGCATTCACGGGAACCTTGTGCTCCACCACGGTGGCCAGCGTCGCCTCGTCCATCACATCGGCCGTGAAGACGATGTCGGCAGGCTCGCCAAAGCCGGGCTTGAAGCCCGCGGCCAGCGCACGCAGGACTTCGCCGCGCGAGACCGCATCCACCTTCACGCCCTGCTCGCGCATGAGCTTGAGGATGTGGATGTTGGAGCAGGCCTTCTGGGCAAAGCGCACGGTGTCGAAAGCCTTGAGCTGGGCAATGCGCTCGCGGATGGTGGCGGCGTCATATACCCACAGCGGCGTGCCGTACTGGTCGGCCAGGTTCCAGAGCTGCGCGGGAGAGAAGGGGTTTGCCATGGAGGTCTCTTGAAAGGGAATAGTTCTGCGCATCATGCATGCGGCTATCTATTCAGTCCAATAGCTTGATTTATGAAGATTATTCAATATTGATATGCTCTGCGCATGACCGATTCAGAAGCTTCGCAGCGCATCACCCATCGCCATATCGAGGTGTTCCGTGCCGTCATGACGGCCGGCAGCGTCACCGGCGCGGCGCAGTTGCTCTATACCTCCCAGCCCACGGTGAGTCGCGAGCTGGCGCGCATGGAGCAACTGCTTGGCTATGCGCTGTTCGAGCGTGTGCAGGGCCGGCTGCGTGCCAATGCGCGGGCCTTGCTGCTCTGGGACGAGGTGCGGCGCAGCTGGCAGGGCCTGGAGCGCGTGATCGACCGCGCCGTGGAGCTGGGGCGTCCGCAGGGGGCGAGCCTCAGCGTGCTGTGCCTGCCGGCACTCAGCCACGCCTTGCTGCCGGGCGCGCTGGCACGTCTGCATGCCCGTCACGGCGCCGTGGCCGTGAGCGTGAGCACCCAGGAGGCGCCGCTGCTGCAGGAGTGGATGGCGGCCCAGCGCTTCGATCTGGGCCTGTCCGAGCTGGCCGATGCACCGCCGGGCACGCGCAGCCAGCCCTTGCCTGCCATGGACGAAGTGGCCGTGCTGCCAGCCAGCCACCCACTGGCGCAGAAGGCGCTGCTGAGCGAGCGGGACTTTGAAGGCGAATCCTTCATCAGCCTGGCGAGGGACGATCCCTACCGGGCCCAGATCGATGCGGTGTTTGCCCGCGCCGGCGTGCAGCGCAAGCTGAGCCTGGAGACCGCCAGCGCAGTGGCCGTCTGCGCCATGGTGCAGCATGGCCTGGGTCTGGCCGTCGTCAACCCGCTGACGGCGCGGGCCTGCGCCGGCCCGCAACTGGTGGTGCGGCCGCTGGCGTTCTCGATAGCGTTTCAGGTGCATATGCTGCTGCCGCTGCACCGGCCCGCCGATGCGGCCCTGCCCTGGCTGACGGCGGCACTGGAGCAGGAGGCGCTCGGCCTGCTTGGGCACAGGCGCTGATTTCGGCGGCAGGGCTTTCGCAGGTGAGCTTGCGCAAACTTCTATGTTGCAGTGCACAATAAAGCGCCTGAATGCAAGGAGCTACCCATGCCTGAATCCGCCATCCCTCACCGCACCGCCAGCGAGCTGCTGGACATCAGCATGGCCGTGCCTCAGGTCATCAACCACCGGCTCACGCGCATGGCGCTCAGCGGTCCGGTGCTCTCTGCGCGCGATCAGAAGGAGTTCACGCGCATGGTGGTGGAAAAGCAGGTCGCCTTCAGCCAGGCCTGGCTGACCATGGGGGCTGAAATGTTCAAGGTGCAGCAGCAGCTGTGTCTGGCCTGGATGCGCAACCCCTGGACCATGGGCCAGAATCTGCCCGTGGCGGCTGACAAGGTGGCGGCCAGAAGCCTGGCGCCGATTCGCCGCAAGGCCGTGGCCAATGCCAAGCGCCTGTCGCAGACCAGCCTGAAATAAGCGCTCCTCAGCCGCCGAACCTAGACCCTGATGCGCTCTATCAGCCGCTGACTGGCTTCATCCAGCCCCGTGAGCTCCACGCGGCAGCCATGCTGGCGCAGACGCTCCATGACCTTGTCCAGCGCGCCCACGGCGGTGATGTCCCAGAAATGCGCGCCACTGACATCGATGCGAGCCTGCCTGCCGGCTGCGGCACGCACGTCGAAGGCCTCGATCAGCGCATCGGCCGAGGCAAAAAACACCTGGCCGCTCACCGTCCAGGTATAGATATCGCCAGCCTCGTCCAGGCTGCCCCGGACCTGCAGCATATTGGCCACCTTGAAGGTGAAGAACACGCCCGAGAGCAGCACGCCGGCCACCACGCCGGCGGCCAGATTGTGGGTGGCGATGGTGATGACCACCGTCACCAGCATCACCGAGCTGGACAGACGCGGGTGGCGCACCAGATTGCCCAGCGACTTCCAGTCGAAGGTCGAGACCGACACCATGACCATGATGGCCACCAGAGCAATCACCGGCACCCGGGACACCCAGGGCTTCAAAGCGACCATCAGAATCAGCAGAAACACCCCGGCAAACAGGGTGGACAGACGACCGCGGCCGCCGTATTTCACATTGCCCACGGCCTGGCCGATCATGCCGCAGCCCGCAATGCCGCCGAACAGGCTGGCCGAGACATTGGCCAGGCCCAGGCCCGTGCATTCGCGGCTCTTGTTGCTGGGCGTGCCCGTGAGGTCGTCCACCACGGCTGCCGTGAGCACCGACTCCAGCAGGCCCACCATGGCAATGGCCAGGGCGGGCAGGGCGATGATGCGCAGCGTCTCCAGGCTGGCGGGGATTTCGGGCAGGGCGAACAGCGGCAGGCTGTCCGGCAGATGACCGAGGTCGGCCACGGTCTTGAGCGGCAGACCCATGAAGTTGGCCAGCAGCGTCAGCACCAGCACGCAGATCAGTGGTGAGGGAATGGCGCCCAGCGCCTTGAGCTGCAGTCTCTGTCCCAGCCAGGGCAGCCCGTAGATCAGGGCCAGGCCCAGGGCCAGCATGGCCCAGGTGGCGGTGTTGGCGCCACGCAGATGCGGCAGCTGGGCTGAAAAGATCAGAATGGCCAGCGCGTTGACAAAACCCGTGCGCACCGAGCTGGATACAAAGCGCACCAAGCTGCCCATCTTGCACAGGCCGAAGGCGATCTGCATGGCGCCGGCCAGCAGGCCTGCGGCCAGCAGATATTGCAGACCATGCGAGGCGACCAAAGGCGCGGCCACCAGGGCCACCGAGCCGGCCGCTGCCGAGACCATGGCCGGGCGCGCGCCGAACACGGCAATCACGATGCTGATGATGAAGGAGGCGTACAGCCCCACGGCCGGGTCCACGCCCGCGACAAAGGAAAAGGCAATGACCTCGGGAATCAGCGCAAACGTGGCGACGGCACCGGCCAGCAACTCGCGCGGTACGCTGGGCGCCCATTCGGCGCGCCATCGGCTCAGGGAAAAATTGGGGTTCATATCGCAGCAGCAAGTGAGGCGCTGCCTGTGCAGGGCAGACAGCGCCGGTGGGCGATATTAAGCAGTGCCCGGGACTTTTGCTGCGTGAGGGTCAGCCAGGGCGCTTGAAGCACACCATCTTGGGCCTGAAGCGCTGCAGCACCTCGCCGCGCTGGTTTTTGGTGTGGGAGAGCACGCGCACCAGGGCCCGGTTGGGTTTGGACTGGGAGGGAATGATCTCCACGATTTCGGACTCCACCTGCAGCACGTCGCCGGGGCGCGTGGGCTGGGGCCAGGCCAGCTCTTCCATGCCGCCGCCGATCACGCCGTCGGCCAGGGGAATGCTTTGCGTCACCAGCAGCATGCTGATGGAGGCCGTATGCCAGCCGCTGGCGGCCAGGCCCTGGAAGAAGGTGTGCTTGGCGGCTTCGGGGTCGAGGTGAAAGACCTGGGGATCGAACTGCCTGGCATAGGCAATGATTTGCGCCTCATCCAGCGGGTAGCCCTCGCTGACGAACTTCTGGCCTACGTACAGGTCATCCAGATACAGTTTTTCGCTCATTGGGCGCCTCTTTCATGCCGGTGTATGGGGTGGCGACAGTATGCGCGGCGGCGGCTCCGGCCGCTGTAGCCAAGGTGCCATAGCGCTATGCTTGGGCGCATGAATTTCGAGCTTGAAGATTCCGAGATTGCGGCAGTCAGCCTGCACAACGGCGCGTTGCAGATCCGCTTTTCCGCCGCCCGTGTGCATGACGGTGACCGCGCCGGGGCAGGCGAGGGGCTGTGGCAGCCGTTGCTATTGATATGCGAGCGCGTTGCGTCGACTGAGAAAGCGCCGGGGGCAGATTTGACGCCAATTCTGGCCGCTGTGGGCCGTGTCCGGCAAGCGCAGCTGCATATCGCCGGGCAGCGCCTGCACCGCCTGCCCCTGCCTTTTGCCAGCGATGCCGGTTTTGTGCTGGAGCTGGAAATGGGCGACGGCCTGTTTTGCCGGCTCAAGGGGCAGGGGCTTGCGCTGCAGGCTCTGCCCAGTCGATCATCGGTGGGCTCCTACCAGTGCTGAGAGCGCTACCAGCCTCTGCATTGCTCTTGAGGCAGGACACCGGCGCGGCCTGAGTCAGAGGCGCTGGGCAAAGGCCTGATTCTGGGCCGGCCGCGCCGCAGCAGGTGTGCCGCCCGCTGCCCGCATGCCCCCGCTACAAAGCGCCCAAGAGGGCTTCGAAATCCTAGAACTCCAGGTTGTCTATGAGCCGGGTGCTGCCCAGGCGTGCCGCGCCCAGGGCCACCAGATCGCCGCTGCGCGCATCGGCAGGCGTCTGCAGATCGCTGCGCTGGCGCACGCTCAGATAGTCGGGCTCCCAGCCCTTGGCGCGCAGCGCGGCCATGGCCTGCGCTTCGAGGTCGGCCAGATTGCCGCCCTGGCGCGCGGCATCGGCCAGGGCCTTGAGCGCCTGCGACAGCGCCATGGCCTGCACACGCTGCTCATCGCTGAGGTAGCCGTTGCGCGAGCTCAGTGCCAGGCCGCTGTCGGCGCGCGCCGTGGCGCAGCCGATGATCTCTATGGGCAGGGCGAACTGCTGCACCATGCGGCGGATCACCATCAGCTGCTGATAGTCCTTCTGCCCGAAAACGGCCGTGCCGCCGCCCGTGGTGGCAAACACGGCCTGGAACAGCTTCATGACCACGGTGCAGACGCCGGTGAAGAAGCCGGGGCGGAAGTGCCCCTCCAGAATATCTGCCAGTTGCGCATCGGGCTGGACCTTGAAGGTCTGCGGCTCGGGGTAGAGGTCTTTCTCCCTGGGGGCGAAGACGATGTCGCAGCCTTCGGCTTGCAGCTTGGCGCAGTCGGCATCGAAGGTGCGCGGGTAGCTGTCGAAGTCTTCGTGAGGCAGAAACTGCAGGCGGTTCACGAAGATGCTGGCTACGGTCACGTCGCCATGCTGGCGGGCCTGGCGCACCAGGCAGAGATGGCCCTCGTGCAGATTGCCCATGGTGGGCACGAAAGCAGGACGGCCGCGACCAGCCAGAGCGGCGCGCAGGTCGGCGATGGTGTGAACGATTTGCATGGCTCAAACAGTGGGGGGAAACAAATAGGACTTACGCACACAAGAGTGCAACAACGGCCTGCCTTCTGAGGCAGTCGCCTGGCCCGAGGCCGTTTTGCGTAAGTCGTGACAAAAACAAGGACCCGGACTCACCAGGCGTGCAGCGCATTGTCGGGGAAGCTGCCATTTTTGACGGCTTGCACATAGGCTTCCATGGCACCCTTGACGCTGCCTGCATCGGCCATGAAGTTGTGCACGAACTTGGCCATCTTGCCCAGGTTCACGCCCAGCATGTCGTGCAGCACCAGAACCTGGCCTGCCGTGCCATTGCCCGCGCCAATGCCGATGGTGTGGCACAGCGGCAGCTGCTCTGTCAGCTGGGCGGACAGGGCGGCGGGCACCATCTCCAGCACCAGCATGGCGGCCCCGGCGTCCTGCAACTCCAGCGCATGCTGGCGCAGCGTGGCTGCGGCCTGCTCGTCCTTGCCCTGGACGCGGTAGCCGCCCAAGGCATGCACGGTCTGCGGCGTCAGTCCCAGATGGGCGCAGACGGGCACGCCGCGATCGACGAGAAAGCGCACGGTCGGAGCGGTCCAGCCACCGCCTTCGAGCTTGACCATATGGGCGCCGGCCTGCATCAGCTCGCAGGCACTGCGCATGGCCTGCTCGGGACTTTCGGCATAGCTGCCGTAGGGCATGTCGGCAATCACCCAGGCCGTGGCCTGGGCGCGGTGCAGGCCGCGTGTGACGCTGGCCGTGTGATAGGCCATATCCTGAAGTGTCACGCCCACGGTGCTGTGCAGGCCCTGGCAGACCATGCCCAGCGAGTCGCCGACCAGAATGCATTCCACACCGGCGGCATCGGCCACGGCGGCAAAAGTGGCGTCATAGGCCGTGAGCATGGTGATTTTTTCACCGGCCGCGCGCATCTGGGCCAGGCGCGGCAGGCTCACGGGGCGGCGCTGGGGCTGGGGCGAAGAGGGGGGAATGGTGCCGTAAGGCGTACCGGTGGCGGTCATGAGCTGTCTCCTGATATGTCTATGGCCTGGCCCCGCAGAAAAGCCTGCAGGCAAATTTGCCCGCGAGTCTATGCGATGCTGCGCTGCAGCGCCACGTGAAAAAAGGGTATGGCTGCTGTCGGCCACCTTACTATGCTGTGTGGCCACGTACTGCACGGCCCTGCGTTCTGCGGCCTTCCATTTTTTTTGTACAAGGTTGTTCATGTCCATGGTCGAGCCCCAGCTGCCGTCGGTTTCTTCACCTGTTTCAGCCGTTGCCTGGCAGGGGCTGCGCAACGTGAGCTGGCTGGAGTCGCTGTCCGACGAGAGGCTGTCCGTGCTGGCGGGCCAATGTCTGTGGCATCGGCTGGAAGCGGGGCAGGTGCTGCACGGAGCCTATACCGATGAGCGCATGTACATGCTGATCAACGGCCAGCTCAGTGTCGGCAGCTACAGCGCTGGCGGGCGGGCCATGATTCTGGGCTATCTGGAGCCCGGCTACTTTTTCGGTGCGTTCTCGCCCAAGCCTCCGGTCAGACATGTGACCGTACAGGTTCAGGCCACGCATGAAAGCCTGGTGGCATCGCTCTCCAGTGCACAGCTCGAAGCATTGATCATGAGCGATGTGCTGGTCATGCGGGCCGTGGTTCAGCGGCTCAGCGAGCTGGCCGGGATATTGGCCCGGCGCGTGGTCAGTCTGGGAACCCTCACGGTGCGCGGCCGTCTGCATGCCCAGTTGCTGGAGCGCGCGGAGATGGCGGGAGTCGAGAACGACGAGGCGCTGCTTTCCCCGGCCCCGCGCCAGAACGACCTGGCCCTGATGCTGGGCACCAGCCGCGAAGAGGTCGCGCGCGAGATGTCGCGGCTCACGCGTCTGGGCCTGCTCAGGCGCGAGGGGCGCAATCTGCGTCTTTGCCGCGTCGATGGTCTGCGGTTGCTGCTTGAAGAAGCGCATTGATTTTTTGTAATGTGAAATGAGTTTTTGCGTGAGAAAACGCACAGACGGCCCGTGAGGCCGGGCGCATAGTTCAGTCGTGCAGCACGTGGCAGGTCTTCTTTCCGCTGCTGCGCCGTTGAAAGGATTGAAAATGCGCTCCCTCACCCGTTTGTTGACCGCAGCTGTGCTGACCGCTAGCGCCGCGGTTGCCATGGCTCAAGACCTCCCCCAAAATTCCGTAACCTCCAGCAAAAGTCGTGCCGAAGTGATGGCCGACCTTGAGATGTACCAGCGTGCAGGTCTTGGCTATATGCCCACGCCTGCGGCTTATGTCGAAACAGAATTCAGCACCGAGTACCGCAAGGCTTATGCCGAATATCAGCGTCTGCTGGCCAGCCCCGCCTACACGGCTGCCGTAGCCAAGTACCAGTCGCGACTGGGCGGCAAGTAACGGAGTTCTCTCTTAGCTACCCGACAGAGGTAGCCCATTGGTGGATGCGCGCTGAGGGATTCCTTCAGCGCGTTTTTTTATGCCGGCAATGTCAGTCTGATGGATATGGCAAGTTTGATAGCATTCGGCGCATATCGATAGTGCGCTTGCAGGTGATCTGACTTGAAAACCGTTCTTGATTTCACCGCTCCCTGGCAGGCGGGTGCTGCCCGTCTGCAGCATGGCTTTGGCGAGCCCGAGCGCATATTGCAGGCCCATGCTCCCGAGGATGTGCCGGCTGTGCTGGAGGCCGTGCAGCAGGCGGCCGAACAGGGCCTGTGGTGCGTGGGCTGGCTGGCCTACGAGGCGGCCGCAGCTTTTGACCGTGCCTATGCCCAGGCCGTGCATGCGGCGGCAGCAGGCCAGCCGCTGGCCTGGTTCGGCCTGCACCGGGCGCCGCTGGCTGCCTGCGGGCAGAACCCGCCCCTGGCTTCTGCGGCAATACATTGGCAGACGGCTCTGAGCCGCGAACAGTTCGATGCCCATGTGGCGCGCATTCATGCGGCCATTGCGGCGGGCGACTGCTATCAGATCAATTACACGGCCCCTCTGTCTGCCGAGCTTGCGCTGACGCAAGACCCTGATTCTTCGGCACTGGCCCAGGCGCTGTTCGCAAGGCTGCAGCAGGCCCAGCCCGGAGGCTATGCGGCCTTGGTCGATTGCGGCGACATGCAGGTGCTGTCGCTGTCGCCGGAGCTGTTTTTCGACTGGGACGGCGAGCGGATTCTGACCCGCCCCATGAAGGGCACCGCGGCGCGCGGCAAGACCCCTGAAGCCGATGCACAGGCTGCGCAAGCCATGCGCGAATCGGCCAAGGAGCGGGCCGAGAACGTGATGATCGTGGATTTGCTGCGCAACGATCTGTCACGCATAGCCGTGCCGCACAGCGTGCAAGTGCCGCAGCTGTTTCAGGTCCAGGCTCTGCCGGCCGTCTGGCAGATGACCTCGGATGTGGTGGCACGCACGCGCTCGGATGTACGACTGGTGGATGTGTTCAGGGCGCTGTTTCCTTGCGGCTCGATTACCGGGGCGCCCAAGCGCCAGGCCATGCGCCTGATTCGTGAGCTGGAGCCCGAGCCTCGTGGCGTCTACTGCGGTGCGCTGGGCGTGGTGCGACCCGGGGCGGAGTCGGGCAGTATTCACGCAACATTCAATGTTCCCATCCGCACCGTGGTGCTCAGCAACGGGCGCCTGAGCTGCGGCATAGGCAGCGGCATCACGGCCAGCGCCAATGCGGCCGACGAATGGATGGAGTGGCAACACAAGCAGGCTTTTCTGAAGGTGCTTGAGCAAGGCGTTTGAGCATGAACACGAATTTTGAAATCCTCGAAACCCTGGCACTCAAGGATGGCCGTTGGCAGAATTGGTCCTTGCACTGGGCTCGTTTGCAAATCACTGCGCAGCATTTCCGCTATCCCCTGATGCAGATGTCACTGGAGTGCGATATGGAGCGCATGGCCAGACAGACTCATGCCATGGGCGACTGGCGCGTGCGGCTGGCGCTTTCGGTCACCGGTGAAGTGCAGATCACGGCCGAGCCCTTGCCGCCCAGTGTCCAGCCTGTCTCGCTGCAGCTGGCGCATCAACCCATTGCAAACGCGGTGGCGCATAGCGATATGGTACGTTTCAAAACCTCGGTACGTCAGCATTACGACGCTTTCAAGCCCCAGAGCGCCGGCATTTTCGATATCGTGCTTTTCAACGAGGACGGGCAGATCACCGAAGGCACACGCGGCAATATTGCCGTGCAGCTGGATGGGCGTTGGGTCACCCCGCCGCTGCAATGCGGGCTGCTGCCTGGCGTGGGGCGGGCATTGGCCCTGTCCCAGGGCAGGCTGACAGAGCAGGTGGTGACGTTGCAAGAGGCAAACCATGCCAGCGGCTGGGCCTTTATCAATAGCCTGCGTGGCTGGCTGGATGCTCGTTTGATCGCCTAGGCCTGGTTTGTTATCGTGCGGATGTTAGCAACCTGGAGGAGTCTGAGCCATGGATGACGACGACTTTGATGCCCTGTATCTGGATCTGATGAAGGAGTTCCTGGCCACTGCCACGCCCCTTCAGTGGCTGGCGGTGGTCACCACCATGAACTACGACAACGGCAGCGCGCTGCCCGACTGGATCAGCAAGCATCCCAAGCTGGAGCCGGCTGTTGCCAAGGCCTTGTACTGGTATCAGCAGCCGGGCTACTTCCAGCACTATGCTTCGCAGGACCAGGTGCCCAGCATCAACCGCTCAGGCTGGGCCCGTGTGCAGGCGCTGAGCCAGCGCTTTGAACAGGGCAATCTTGCACCCGCAACCATTGGCTGGGATCCGGCCAACGATCTGGCCTCGCCCACGGGCAATGAAAAGCATCCTGGCTATGACTGGACCAGTGAAGCCGTCAAGGGCGATGAAGCCAAATGGCAGATTCCGGCCATCATGCTGCAGGCCGTGCCCGGCGAGCAACCCGATATCTACGCCTATGTCGACGAGCATGGCTGGGAAGACGGCATGCCGCCCCATGTCCAGGAAGAGCTCAATGCGGCCATGGATGGCGATGAAGTCGAGGATGAGGACTGAGACCCAGAGCCTGCGCGCGATGGCCTGGCAATGGTTGTCGCTCAGGGCATGCAAGCATGCTTGCAGCCCAAGGCCAGCGCCTGCTGAGGAAAAACAACTCTTTGGGTATCTTCTGGCGATACCATGTAAAGAAACTCTTGGCTTGAGCGAACGGATTTTCTACTATCCGTTCACCACAACTTCTGAGACCCGCTCATGAACTCGCAAGCCATCACCAGCCACAAGCCTTCCTCCGCCTTTGTCGGCGCATCCTGGGCCGCCTTGCTGCTGGGCATCGCCGCCTTCCTGGTCGGGCTGTGGAATGCCGCCATGCAGCTCAACGAAAAAGGCTTTTACTTTGCCGTGCTGGTGCTGGGCCTGTACTCGGCCATCTCGCTGCAAAAAACCGTTCGCGACAAGCTCGAAGGCGTTGCCGTGACCGGCATTTACTTCGGCATCAGCTGGGTGGCGCTGATCATCGCGGTGCTGCTTCTGGGCGCAGGTCTCTTCAACGCCACGTTGCAGCTCAGCGAAAAAGGTTTCTATGCCATGGCTTTTGCACTGGCTCTGTTTGGTGCGATTGCCGTGCAGAAAAACACCCGCGACAGCCTGAGCGCCGACGATGGAGCCGCAGAGCGCAAGCGCAGCAAGAGCGAGCGCAGCGGCCCTGCTCTGGTGATGACCGATCCCGCCAAGGCTGCCGATGTGCCCGAGCAGGTGGCCAACAACCGCTGAGCCGGGAAGCCGTTTGACGGCTGAGCATCAGGCGCTCCTTTGGGGCGCCTGATTGCGTTGGTGCAGCTGCAGTTGCTGCGCCACAAACTGCTTGAAGACTTCATGCAGTGCTGCATTGGCTGCCCCATCTGCACTCCAGTTGTGCAGCTGTGCCAGGGCCTGGGCTGCAGCCTCGAAGCTGGAGAGCTGCCCTGGCAGATGTGCCTTGCGGATGGTGTAGCCGGAGTCCTGCACGTCGAGCAGGGGCAGGCGCGGCAGGGCTTGCAGTGCAGGGTTGAGATAGAGCATCTTGCGGCTTTTGCGCCAGGTGCCGTCGATGACCACCAGCCGAAGGCGCTCTGGCGGCTGCGGCCAGGGCAAAGGCAGGGGGCTGGCCGCAGCCAAACCCAAGGCTGCATCCTGCTCTGCGGTATCGGGGTAGAGCAGCAGGCTGTGGCGTGGCGCACTATCGGCATCGGCATCGGCATCTGCCCGGCTGGCCCATCTGCCATGCAAAGCCGCGTCCAGCTCGGTGGTATCGAATTCCTCGCCCACCATGACCCGGCTATGCGGCAGGCACAGATGCAGCAAATGCCCCGTGCCCTTGGCTTCATGCACCTCCATGGGATGCATGAGGATCAGCACTTCGACCTGATGCGCGACCGCCTGGGCCAGCGCGCAGACGCAGGTGCGCAGTGCCCGGTGACAGTGGGGGCAGCGGGGGCGAGGGTCAGGTCTGCTCATGATTCAGGAGCTGCTTGCTCTTTCGAGGTAAGGGATTGATGCGATTTTTATCTCAGACCAAGGTTCCTGAAACAAAAACGCCCGCAAGCATGGCTGCGGGCGCTGTTGCAGCAGTCGTGAAGGACTTAAAGGCGACCCTTGAAGTAGGTGGCCTTGTCCATATCGGATACGTCCACGCTCAGCTGCACCATCACATCGGCAGGCTGGGGCACCAGGCGGCGCAGGACTTCGGCAATGCCGTCCGACATCTGCTTCTTGGCCTCGGTGCTGCGTCCTGCCATCAGCTGCAGGTGCACATGGACAAAGCCACGGTTATCGGGCTGGGTGCCGATATAGACATGGTCCATGTTCAGGCGGGCAATGCGGGCCTTCACATCGGCTTCATCGAGAACGGTGGGGTGGGAGCAGACCACGGCGTTGATGTCGCGCATCAGTGCGCGCTCGTCCAGGCCGGTCAGGTTGTCGGTGTATTCAATATGCAGATGAGGCATGGAGTTCTCTCGCTCGGTGTTGGAGGCAAAAGCCGTTTTTACAGCATCTGGGTGGGCACTTTGTGGCGCAACTCGACCTGTTTGTTGCTGTCGTCCACAAAGACCAGCTGCGGCTGGTGCTCGGCCACATCGCTTTCATGAACCTGGGCGAAGGCGGCAATGATGAGCAGATCGCCCACGCTGGCCCGGCGGGCGGCCGAGCCGTTGACGGAAATCATGCCCGAGCCGCGCTCGCCCTTGATGGCGTAGGTCACAAAGCGCTCGCCGTTGTCGATATTCCAGATATGGACCTGTTCGTTCTCAGCAATGTTGGCGGCATCCAGCAGATCCTCGTCGATGGCGCAGGAGCCTTCGTAGTGCAGCTCGCATTGCGTGGTTTTGACGCGGTGGATCTTGGATTTGAGCAGGGTGCGGAACATGATTGTCTCTCTGGGGCGCTTTGCGCGTTGCTGGAATGGGGCAGGCCTGTGCTTGCGAAAAATCACACAAGTCTAAATGCGATCGGTAAAACCCATGTAGTTCATTGAGGGCATTGACAGGGAAATGCGGCACCCGCGCATTCTCGATGTCGATAGTTCTGCCAGTCGCTGCTGTAGGACGATGTGACGATCGTCGTGGTGATAGTTGTTTTGTTGCAAATTTAAGGGTTGTAACTAATGTTTCATTTTCACTTTGTCTAATGACTTCAGTCCCAGACGGGGCCCGTCCAAGGCAGGCCGTAGCCGTACTGCATGGGCTTTCTCATTTCTACAAACAAGTGAACAGCATGAAACGAACTCTTCTCGCCCTTGCCGCCCTGACCGTCTCCGCCGGTGCCCTGGCTCAATCCAGCGTTACCGTCTTTGGCGTGGCCGACGTGTCGGTGGCCCACATCTCCACGACCGGCAAAAGCGTTTCCGGTCTGGCCAACGGCGGCAACTCCAGCAGCCGTCTGGGCTTTCGCGGCGTGGAAGATCTGGGCGGCGGCCTGAAGGCAGATTTCTGGCTGGAGGGCAGCCTGAGCGTGGACGACGGCACGGCTTCCGGCTTCAAGTTCGATCGCCGCTCTACCGTCAGCCTGCTGGGCAATTTTGGTGAAGTGCGCCTGGGCCGCGACAAGACCCCTGCCTACCAGAACCTGGAGACCTTCCACGCCTTTGGTGATACCGGCATGGGCGCCATCAACGGCCATAACCTGATCAGCGGCTCGGCTGCAGGCACCTCCGAAGGCTCCAACCCCAAGCGCAACTCCAACGCCATCAGCTATCTGCTGCCCCAGCTGGGTGGCGTCTACGGTCAGCTGACGCACAGCTTTGGCGAGCAGACCGACGACCACAGCCTGGCCAGCTCCACCGGCCTGCGTCTGGGCTATGCCAACGGTCCTCTGAACATTGCTGCGGCCTACGGCATCGCACGCGGCGGCACGGCTGCCGCTGGCGTGGACTACAAGACCATGAATCTGGGCGCCTCCTACAACTTCGGCGTTGTCACTCCCATGCTGCTGATCGCGTCCGACCGCGGCAACGGCAAGCGTGTCGATCTGTACAGCCTGGGCATGAAGATGCCTCTGGGTGCCGGCGAACTGCGTGCTGCCTACACCTGGTACAAGGACAAGAAGCAAAGCGATGCGGACTCCCAGCGTCTGGCTCTGGGCTATGGCTACAAGCTGTCCAAGCGCACCGAAATCTATGCAGCCGTGGCACGCATGAGCAACGACGACAAGGCTTCCCGCAAGCTGGGTTCGTCGCTGAGCCCTACACCCGCTGTGGGCAAGAGCCTGACGGGCTACGAAATCGGCCTGCGCCACAATTTCTAAGAGCATGGGCAGCAAAGAGCTGCGGTGGCTGCTCTCTGCTGCCTGATGATCTTGCCGAGTTAGGCCTCCTGGTGGGGAAGCCGTCTGACTCTCAGCAAGCTGGCCCCGCAATAGCGGGGCCTTTTTTGTGGGTTGGGTTTGGGGCTTGTGCGGTGGCTGTCTTCAGGACAGATCGAGCACACAGCCGTCGCCGATGCTGTCGCGCCAGACACGGATGCGGCTGGGCGCAGGCTCAAGGTCGGCCAGGGCATTGGCGATGAAGAGACAGAGGTTTTCCAGCGTGGGCTTGCCCAGGCCCGGCACTTCATCGAGAAAGTGGTGGTCGAGTTGATCGCGCAGCAGCTCCAGGCGTGCGCGCAGGTGGCCGAGGTCGATGACCATGCCGTTGTCCGGATTGCGCGGGCCTCTCACGCTGACTTCGGCCCAATAGGTGTGGCCGTGAATGCGGCGGCTGCTCTCGGTCTCGATAGCGCGCTCCAGGGTATGGGCGGCATCGAAGAAAAAACGCTGGTGAACGGTGAACTGCATATCAGTGATCGGTGACGCTGAGCATTGCCTTCGGCCTTTGAGCTGGGAACGGACCCCATGGCGGACGGCCAGCAAGGGCTCGGGCCGGCCGCGCCGCCCCGCAGCAAAGGCCGTCGTCCCCCTGGGGGGAAGGCGCGCAGCGACTCAGGGGGGTCATCTAATTCCAGTGAGCTTATGGGTTTGCAGGCTCAGACGCCAGCCGGGGCGCTGCATGCATTGCTCGATACAGGCGCCAATATTGCTGCTCTGCCGGGCGTTGTCCATGGGCTGCAGAAAATAGTGCTGGAACTCGGTGCTGGCTTCAATGGCTTCCAGATCGAACGTGGGCTGAGGCCAGACCAGCTTGAGCTCCTGGCCGCTGCGCTGAATCCATTCGGCACCGGCCTTGGGGCTGATACACAGCCAGTCTATGCCTTCGGGCGCGGCCACCGTGCCGTTGCTTTCTACCGAGATGCGAAAGCCGCGCGCATGCAGGGCGGCGATCAGGGCCTGGTCGACCTGCAGCAAAGGCTCGCCGCCCGTCAGCACCACCATGCGGTGCTGGCTGTCGTTGGCAGGCCACTGGCTGAGAATGCGCTCGGCCAGCGCATCGGCGGTGGCGAACTTGCCGCCCAGGGTGCCGTCAGTGCCGACAAAATCGGTATCGCAGAACTGGCAGATGGCATTGGAGCGGTCCTGTTCACGGCCCGTCCACAGATTGCAGCCCGCAAAGCGGCAGAACACGGCAGGCATGCCGGCCTGGCCGCCTTCGCCTTGCAAGGTGTAGAAAATTTCTTTGACGCTGTATGTCATGTCGAATGTGTCGCGTCAAGGCGCGGTGGAACAAGCGGCGGCTGCGCGGCAGCCCAGGATGTGAATGTAAGCCCTTGCTGAACTTCTCGTGGGCCCTAGGGTTACAAGGCCGAGGCTTGGCAACCGGTTTCAGGCCTCACACCGGGGTGTAGGCCAGGCGCACATAAATGGGCGCATAGGCTTCGGCCTGGGTGATTTCGATCAGCGTTTCCTTGGCCAGCTCCAGCATGGCGATAAAGGTCACGACCAGCACGGTCGAGCCTTTTTCCGGATTGAAGATGCGCTCGAACTCCACAAAACGCTGGCCCTGCAGCTGCTTGAGGATCTGGCTCATGTACTCGCGTACCGACAGCTCTTCGCGCGTGATCTTGTGGCTTTGCACCAGCTTGGCGCGCTTGAGGATGTCGCGCCAGGCCGCTTGCAGCTCGCCGATTTCCACATCTGGAAAGCGCGGCTGCAGGCTTTGCTCGATATAGACCGTGGCCTTGAGAAAATCGCGCCCGAAGGTGGGTAGCTGCCCCAGCTGCTGGGCGGCCAGCTTCATCTGCTCGTATTCGAGCAGGCGGCGCACCAGCTCGGCGCGCGGGTCCTCGGCCTCCTCGCCGCCCTCCTGCTTCTTGGGCGGCAGCAGCATGCGCGACTTGATCTCGATGAGCATGGCTGCCATCAGCAGATATTCGGCTGCCAGCTCCAGATTGCGGCTGCGCACCTCGTCCACATAGGTCATGTACTGGCGCGTCACGTCCAGCATGGGGATGTCGAGGATGTTGAAGTTTTGCTTGCGGATCAGATAGAGCAGCAAGTCCAGCGGGCCTTCAAAGGCTTCGAGAAAGACTTCCAGCGCATCGGGCGGGATATAGAGATCCTGGGGCAGCGCAAACAGCGGCTCGCCGTACAGGCGTGCCAGAGCCACCTGATCGACGACCGAAGGCGACGGGTCAGGGGCATCCGGGTTCTGGCCCGGCAACAGGGTCTGCTCTTCAGCCTCGCTCATGGTCTGCTATGGATTGCCGAACCGAGCGCGCTTGATGAGTAAGCGCTGGAGGCTGATTTCATCGAAAAGATCAGGAGTGGTTGGTCTGGTACACGTAAGGCTGTTGCTCCACGCGGCCGGCGCGCAGATCTTCCCAGACTTCATAGTTCACGTCCTTGTCCCACAGCAGGGCGCGACCGGCTTGCTGCTGCTTGTCCAGCTCGGGCTTTTGCTGCTTCAGGTCGTTGATGAAGTTGGTGGTGTCGGAACGGTAGTCGGGGCGACGGAAGAAAGACATATGTGTAGAACCTCTCAGAACAGCGGATTTTAGCCCGTCGCGGGCGCAAGGCCCGCTGCGGGCCTTTAGAACGTGCTTGCGATCTCTACGCGGCGCGAGGAGATCGCAAGCACGTTCTTATAGATCCTTGAGACAGATCTGCGCGAACTCCTTGCAGTCGGCAGAGGCCAGGGGCGAATCGACGATCTTGCGCAGCACGGCTGCAAATTCGGCGGCTCCGACCGGGTTCGGGTCGCCGCGCTGAAAGTCTTCATCCACGCGCATGGTGCGGTCCAGCCAGCCTATCACCTGCACGCTGGGCTGGCGCTCCAGCGACGCCAGCAAGGCCGGGGTGTAGGCGGCCATGGGGTGCTCCTCGATCAGGCTGCCGAACGGGCCCGGGCCGCCATAGTCCAGTTCGGGATAGGTTTCGATCAGCGTCAGGATATGCGGCAGAACCTGCTCCAGTGCTGCGTCCTGCAGTGTCTCCAGGTGCTCGTAGACGGGATCGATGATCAGCCATTTGTCCTGCTGATCCCGCGCCGCCTGCGCGGCGTTGGTGAATTGGGAAAACAGTTGCTCAAGGGTTGTGCTCACTGGGGATGGCTCCGTTTTGACAAGCGTTTGCAAAAGTGGCGCGTGCGCGCGGGTGGCTTGCTGTCAGAATTCGCATTCTGTATGGCAAGCATTGTGATTCAAGTCCATGAATATTTTTTCCCGTGTGACGGCGGCCCTGGCGGCAGCTGCAATCAGCACCCTGGCGCTGCTGGGGTGCGACGAGCAGAAGATCAAGGAGCTGGAGGAAGGCCTGTCCACCGAGGCCGATGTGCGCGCAAAGTTTGGCGAGCCAGAACGCATCTGGAACGAAGAGGATGGCTCGCGCACCTTTGAGTACAACCGCCAGCCGGCCGGTGCCAGGAACTACATGATCACCATAGGCGAGGACGGCAAGATGAGTGCGCTGCGCCAGGTGCTGGCTCCGCATGTGTTTGCGAGGATCGTGCCCGGCATGGAGGAAAACGAGGTGCGCCGCATGCTGGGCAAGCCCGCCAAGATGATGACTTACAAGCTCAAGCAGGAAACCGACTGGGACTGGAACTACATCGATCCGCCCACGCGCGAGATGCAGTTCACGGTGACCTTTGGCTCCGATGGCCGGGTGCTGCGCACGCTGAACCGCGAACGCCTGCCCGACGAGTCGCGCGGCTGAGCGGCCGCCAAGCGGCCGGATCGGCTCAAAGCCCTGCCTGCGATGGTGCAGTCAGGGCTTTTTTGCATCTTGATAGACAGGCCTGCGTGCATACGTTGGTGACGGGTGTGCTGGATTGCTTCTGAATTGATAGCTTGTAGTGCTTTAACCGTGTGCGATGAAGGCCGAAAAGCTTGAAATTCTGGGTAGAGGTGCTTCCGAAATTCCCCTTCGAGATTTGTTGCGTTGCAGCAAATCATGTGCATACCGCATGAGTCCATCCGTAAAATTAAGGGGTTTCCCGGTGTTATCCGCACCGGCACGCCCCGGTCTTTATCGAGATCATGGGCATCAATCTTGCTGTCTTACCCGACATGTCCACACCGCTATCTTCCTCGGCCAGCTCTGCTCTGGCCGGCCGCATGGATGCCCCCGCTGCTGCTGCACCGGCCACTTCGGGCCTGCGCCATGGCCGCTTCGAGGACGCGCAGGCCCTGTTCACGGGCTCGCTGTTTGTCTCCATCACCATGATGCTGTTTGCGCAGGCGGGACTGCTCACAGGCAGCACGGCGGGCGTGGCCTTTTTGCTGCACTATATGACGGGACTGCCTTTCGGTGCCGTCTTCTTTGTCATCAATCTGCCGTTCTACTGGTTTGCCTGGAAGCGCATGGGCGCGGAGTTCACCGTCAAGACCTTCATCTCGGTCGCCATGCTGGCACTGATGGCCGATGTGGGCCCACGCTTCATCCATATCGACTACCTGAATCCGCTCTATGCGGCCGTGGCTGGCGGCTTGCTCATGGGATCGGGTTGCCTGTTCCTGGCACGGCATCGCTCCAGTCTTGGCGGGGCCACCATCGTCTCGCTCTATCTGCAGGACCGCTACGGCATTCGCGCCGGCAAGGTGCAGATGACGATCGACTGCACAGTGGTGCTGCTGGCGCTGGCCATCGTGCCGCTGGAGCGCGTGGCGTATTCGGTGCTTGCGGCGGTGATCATGAGCATGTTTCTGTGGATCAGCCATCGTCCAGGCCGCTACCAGGGCAACTGAGGCCTGTCATCCATGAAAAAGCCCCGCTCCGGTGCAAACCGGGCGGGGCTTTTTCATCGCAGGGCCGACCCAAGATGAAAACGCCGGAGCCGCCTAGGCCCTCTTGGAGGGGCCGCAGCCACACGTAGTAGGCAGGCGCGGGGAGCCATTTTTCATGGGGCTTGTCATCAGGCGACGCTGATCGTCTTCTGGGCACTCAGCGTCTGGCCCTGCTCGTCCTTCCACTGCATCTGCAGCTCGCCGCTTTCCCGGGCCACAAAGGTGAACTCGATATAGGGGTTCTGCGCAATCGAGATGCCTGGCTCCCAGCTGAACAGCAAGGCGTTGCCCAGCCGGGCTTCGAAACGGCTCACGATATTGCGCGGACGCACCTTGCCCGTGGCCGGGTCGGTGCGCAGGCCGCTTTCCATGACATGTTCCATCTGCGCGCGCACGCGCAGCACTTCGCCCTTCTTGGGGTTGGCATTGCTGACCCAGACGCGGGGTGGTTTACTCATCAAAGTTCCTTTCAGTTCAGGCATCCATCGTGAATGTGGATGCAGCTACGGCCCGAACCAGAAGTGGGCCTGGGCCAGCAACCGCCGCGCAAAGGCCGCCCTGCCGCGCGGGCGGTGTCCCCCTCGGCCACGCAAAGCGTGGCACAACAGAGGGGGAGGGAGCGCAGCGACTCAGGGGGGCCAGATTCACATGCCGCAGCCGCTGGCGGCCACGGTCGTCGCTTGTGTGGCAACCAGTATCTTGCCGCTTTTCATGCGTGCCAGGGCGTGCACGGTCTGCGACTGGGACAGGCGTATGCGCACCGCCGCCTCGGCCGTTCCGGCCGCCGCCGTGAACTGCATGCGGCAGGCCAGCGGCGAGGGGTTGAGTTCGGCCAGCACGATGATCTCCTCGCACCAGTCCTGCTCGGTGATGGGCAGCGTCACCTTGACCTTGACGGGAACGGCGCTGGGGTTGTCGGCCAGCACGGGAACCTCCAGCTGCAGGCCTTCGGCCAGGCCGGGCTTGCCGCCCGTGAATTGCTCCATGTTCTTCCTGAACTCGGCCGGGTTCGGGGCCAGCGGCCCGACCAGCGAAGGCTTGGCCGCGCTGCTGGCCTGGGCCTGGGCCAGGGCCGAGACGGGAAGTGCCAGAGCGGCCCCAGCCGCCGCCGCCCCCAGCACCAGACTTCTACGGGAGGTGTGCTTGAACATTGCTTTTCTTCAATCCAATCAACAGAACTTCAAAACTCGCGCCAGCTTCAGGCCGCAGACGCCGAGCAAGAGCCGCCTCGCGGCGGGAGCGCCTAGCTGAGGGCGTCGCCCCCCTGGGGGGCAAGCCGCGTCAGTGGCTCAGGGGGAATGGTTAGATCCCCAGGAAATCTCCGAACTTGCCGTTGATCCAGGCAAAGTCTTCCTGGACCAGATCGGAGGTGCGCACATCCATGTCGATCTGGGTCTGGTTGACCTGGCCGCTGGCGTCCACCTCGTATTCGAACTTCACCGAAATTTCCTCCTGAGGGTCGCCGTTGACCATCATGTAGCAGAGGTTGTCGGGCAACCGGGCCACGACCTCCTTGCCGGCCACGCGCTCGGCAATGTTCCGGGCCACGATCTTGCCGACGTAATTGGCCACATGGCCGCTCTTGGGGTAGTGGCCGAACTGGGGCGAGATCGCGCCCATCAGATCGCCGACGAAATACACGCGGTCATCGCTTCTGGCGTGGAACAGGCGGTTGTGCATATCGGCCCAGCCCGTGGGCTTGCCGGTGGCCGCATCCTTGCCGATCAGATCGGCCTTCCAGACCATGTCGGCCGCCTGGTGGGGCGGCATGAGGATGGCATCGTCAAACTTGAAGTCGCCCGCGGCGGTCTTGATCTGCTTGTTGAAGGGGTCCACCTCCCTGACGCCGGCATTGGGCACATGGGTGATGATGTCTGCGTACAGCTCCTCGAAGGCCTGCTTGTAGCCCACGCCGATAGGGGCGATCTTGGGCTTGGGGTCGAGGATCAGGATCTTGCCGGGAATCTTGTTCTTCTTGATATGCCAGGCGATCAGGCAGGCGCGCTCATAGGGAGAGGGCGGGCAGCGATGCGGCGGAGGCGGCAGCGTCATCACCAGCGTGCCGCCCTTGAAGTTCTTGACCTTGCTCTTGAGCGAGAGCATTTCCTGATTCGGAATATAGGCGTTGGGAAAGTGGGTGCGCGTGTATTCGATGGCGCGCTGGTCGTTGCCGAACCAGGCCTCGTAGTCGTTGCGAATGCCGCCCGAGAGAATCAGGAAGTCATACTCGATCAGGCCATGGGCCGTGCGCACCAGCTTCTTGTCGCGCTCGAAACCGGTGACTTCGGTCTGCAGCAGCGTGTAGCCGTATTTGTTGGCCGGGTGCAGCATGTCGCGGTTCACGAAGTCCGTGCCGACTATGTCCACCAGCCACTTGTTGCTCATGGGGCCGGACCAGAAGGTCGGATTGCGCTCCAGCAGCACGACATCGGAAGCCGGAATCAGCTCGCGCAGATAGCGCGCTGCCGTGAGGCCGCCCCAGCCGCCGCCGCAGATCACGATGCGCGGCCCCTTGCCCTTGCGCGGCAGGATGGGCGACTGGCTGCTGATGATGGCGGGTGCAGCCATTGCCGGGCCGGCAGCGGCACCCAGAGCGAGTGCGGGCGGAGTCCAGAGGAAATGGCGACGTTGCATGAGCATTGTTCCTGTCATGGAAATGGGGCCTGATCAAGGCCTCGGATTCGGGGAAGGGGGAAGCAAGCTTGGGCGCAGCGCGATGGGATTGCCTCTCAGCCGACACGCGGCACAAGCAGAGCTGGTGGCTGGAGATTCTAGGATCAGGCCCTGATCCGGAACTGGTGAATACCCAAGCGAAGCCAGCGCTATTGCTGGCGCAGCAGGCGCAGGCTGAGAAGCGCTCCGAGCAGGATGCCGGCAACGGCCGCAAAGCTGGCCAGCGACAGCGTGGACAGCCCGCTCAGCCCCTGGCCGATGGAGCAGCCTGCGGCCAGCACGCCGCCAACGCCCATCAGCAGGCCGCCACCGGCGCTGGCAGCCAGGCGGCTGGTGGAGTCAAAGCCTTCCCAGCGCGCCGTGCGGCTGCCAAGGGCTGCGAGAAATGCGCCGGCGAGCACGCCCGCCGTCAGCGCCAGGCCTATGCCGGGATCGCGTCCCACGGACAGTTGCAGATAGAGCAGGGTCTCGGCAATCGGCCCGATAAAACTCAGCGAGGTGAGTCTGGCCGGCTCGAACTCATCGACTCCGATATGCGCAGTCAGCCACCAGCCGGCAGCCACCAGCAGGCCTATGAGCACCGCACCGGCCCACTGCAAGCGGCTTTGGCGCAGGCCGGGAAGCAGCAGGGCGTAGGCCAGCAGCAGCAAGGCCAGCCCAAGCGTCAGCAGCCATGCGTTCACGGAAGACAGATAGGCGGGCAAGGTGGCATGAGCCAGCGTGAGGGGGCCAAGGGCCTGAAGCCAAAGGCGCACAGGCGTCAGCACACCGGTCATGGCCAGTTGCGCGCCCAGCGCCAGAAACACGACGGTGACCAGGCAGCGCAGATTGCCCCCTGCCAGCAGCACCAGAGAGCGTGCTCCGCAGGCGCGGGCCAGCACCATGCCGATGCCGAACAGCCAACCGCCAATCAGCACGCCAGCCATGGAAAAGCTGGGCCGCGCAATGGCGGCCTGGCCCAGATCAAGCATTCCAAGAGCCTGCAGCCCCTGCGAGGCCAGCAAGGCCACGGCCAATGCCAGGGCAAAGGCCTGCAATGCAGGCGCCTGGCCGGGCGCGGCTTGCGCATCCAGCCCCATTTGCTGGCGCAGCCCGCGCAGCAGACAGAAACGCCCCAGCCGCGCGGCGACGCCGAAGGCCATGCCCAGCAAAAAAACAGACCACAACAACATATCGATGACTCAAGCAAGGCAAGCGGCAGCGCCGCCTTGAAATACGGCTGCTGCCGGCTTGGGACGCGCTGGGGAGGGCGACCAGGCAAGGGCCGCCCCGCAGCAAAGTCGGCGTTCCCCTTCCCCCAAGCGAAGCGCCACGAGAGAAGGGGGAAGGCGCGTCAGCGCCTCAGGGGGAAGCCTCTATTCACCCACCCCAGATATCCGCGCTGATGGACTTGTACCAGGCTGCGCCGTAGTCGGCCTCGGCCTTGCGGAAGGCGGCATCGCCGTTCATGGGGCTCACGCCGCCGGAGTCGGGCACCTCGATCAGCTTGCCCGCCGCCGAGCGGTAGACGCCGGCCACGGAGATGCCGTAGTCGGTGCCGATCAGGCTGTAGCAGGTGTTGGCAAAGGCCGCCGCAGGCAGGGGGCTGCCGCTCAGTTCGGCGGCAATCGCGGCAGCGGCCACCTTGCCTTGCGTATTGGCGGCAAAGCCCGACTTGGGCATGGGCGCGGCAATCGTGGCGTCGCCCAGCACATAGACATGCTGGAGCTGGGTGGATTCAAAGGATTCTGGCTTGACGGGCACCCAGCCGCTGGCGTTGGTCACGCCGGCGCGGTCGGCGATAAAGCCGGCCTTCTGGGGCGGGATGACGTTGAGCACATCGGCCTTGTGTTTGGTGCCGAATGCGGTTTCCACCTCCAGGTTCTTGGCATCCACGCGCGTGACCTTGCCGTCATCGGCCTGCTTGACCCATTCGATCATGTCGCCGTAGAGTGCCTTCCAGCCCTGAATGAACAGACCTTGCTTGGAGAAGGCATCCTTGTCGTCCAGCAGCAGAATCTTGGACTTCGGCTTGTGCTGCTTGAGGTAGTGGGCCACCATGGCTGCGCGCTCGTAGGGGCCGGGCGGGCAGCGGAAGGGGTTGGCAGGAATGACCATCACGAACTTGCCGCCATCGGGCATGGCTTGGAGCTGCTTCTTGAGCAACTGGGTCTGCGCTCCGGCCTTCCAGGCATGGGGGGCGAGCTGCGCGGCTGCCTCGTCATAGCCCTCCAGTGCATTCCAGCGCATGTCGATGCCGGGCGAGAGCACCAGCTTGTCATAGCTCAGCGCCTGACCGTTGGACAGCAGCACGCGCCTGGAGTCGCTCAGGACTTGGTCGGCCCGTGCGTGGACCACGTTCACGCCGGCCTTGCGCAGACCGCCGTAGCCGTGGCCAATGCTGTCCCAGCTGCGCAGGCCGGCCAGGTACAGATTGGAGAAGGGGCAGGTATAGAAGCGCTCGGCCGGCTCCACCAGCGTGACCTGGATATGCGGCGCGAACTGGCGCAGATAGCGCGCGGCCGTGGCTCCGCCAAAGCCGCCGCCGATCACGACCACATGGGCCGAGGCTGCCTTGGCCTGCACGATGGCGGGCATGGCGAAGCTGGCTGCGCCGGCGGCGGCACCGCCGAGAATTTGACGACGATTGATCTGCATTTACGGGCCCTTCTTGCTGAACCACTGGGCCAGCGCTTTGAGTTGCTCATCGTCGTAGCCCTTGGCCAGACGGGTCATGACGGTGGCGTCCTTGGCGGTGCCGGCCTTGAAGGCCTGCAGGCGCTGCAGCAGATGGGCCTCAGGCAGGCCGCGCAGCTGGGGAATGACGCCCGTGGAGCGGCCGTCCGGGCCGTGGCAGTTGGCGCAGCTGGCGGCCAGCACGGCCACATCCTGCACACGCAAGGAGGTGGCGGCAGAGCTGGCCAGGCCGGGCAGCGGCGCTGCCAGGGCAAAAGCCAGCCATAGCGCAGAGCGCGCTGAAGTGAGCAAGGGGTTCGATCGCATGGGGCCTCCCGTTGTCCCCACGCAAGGCCGCGCGGGGGATTTATGACTTCAATGCCTAGATGCGCGCGGCCTTTGTTATGTGTGGCGAATGTCGAGCATTCTTCTGAGCAGGGGCGGAGCAGGCAGAGCTGATGGAGTCGGATTCTAGAAAGTGGACCGGTCCTGACAAGCTCAATATCCCGGTGGTGTAACAGGAAGTTATTGGTTATTTAGTTATGCGCTGCGCTTGTGCTTGCGGGCGCGCGCCAGGGCATGAAAAAACCGTATTGTGCTATCTAATGTGTAGCACAAGGCGTTTTTCCGTGAACCGATGCGGGCGGTTTGTCAGTATTGCAGCGGCAGCCCTTCAGAGGGCGCGGCAGGTGTGGGGCTGGCGGTCGTTGCCGGCATTTCTGCCGTTGCGGCAGCGGTGGCCGACGGATCGCGGTAGCGAATATTCACGCCGCTGGTATCGGGCGGGGCCTCATCCATCAAGGCATCAGCGGCCTTGCCCACGCCCTTGCCCACGATCTTGGCCGTGCCGATGGCGGCATCGGCGGCCAGGCCCACAGCCCAGCCGTCACGCTGATGGCGGTGCCGGTGACGGCGATCACGGTGCAGCCCGAGAGCGCCAGGCTGAAGCATAAAGCCCCCAGGGCCGGGAAGCGCGGGGGCTTGCGGAGCATGCAAAGGGCAGAGCTCAGCTCGGGGGCAGCGAGCAAGGGCCTAAGGCGGCCCCGCCGCCCCGCCGCGAGGCTGTCGTCCCCCCGGGGGGAAGGCGCCGAAGGCGACTCAGGGGGGGTCATAGGTGGGATCAATGAATCCGCATGCCGGGCATGGCGCCGGGGAAGGGCTCCAGCACATAGATGCCGGGGTGGGTCTTTTCGTCGGCGTGGCTGGCGGCCAGCACCATGCCTTCGGACAGGCCGAACTTCATCTTGCGCGGTGCCAGATTGGCCACCATCACCGTCAGCTTGCCCTGCAGTTGCTCAGGCTGGTACATGCTGCTGATGCCGCTGAACACATTGCGGGTCCTGGGCTGGCCGTTCTCGTCCTTCTCGCCCACGTCCAGCGTCAGCTGCAGCAGCTTGGTCGAGCCTTCCACCGCCCTGCATTCCAGAATCCTGGCGATGCGCAGATCGACCTTGGCAAAGTCGTCGATGCCGATGGTCTCGGCCAGCGGCTCGCCGCCGGGGGCATTGGGGTCGATCACGGGCTCGGCCTTCTTGGCGGCCTTTTTCTCGGCCTTGGCGGGTTCGGCAGCAGGGGCGGCCTGGCCCGAACCTGCAGAAGATGGCGCTTCGAACAGGGCTTCGAGCTGCTTGGGATCGACACGCTGCATCAGGTGCTGGTAGATGCCGATCTGGTGGCCTGCTCCCAGGGGCTTGACCACGTCGGCAAAGCTCTCGGGCGGCACGATGAGGAAGTTGGCGACTTCTGCGGCCACGCCGGGCAGGATGGGGCTCAGGTAGATGGTCAGGATGCGGAAGGCTTCGATGCAGGTCGTGCACACATCGTGCAGGCGGGCATCCATGCCTTCCTTCTTGGCCAGCTCCCAGGGCTTGTTGGCGTCCACATAGCTGTTGACCTTGTCGCACAGCAGCATGATCTCGCGCGCAGCGCGGGCCGAGTCGCGGCCTTCGTAGGCGGCGACGATGGCGGCTTGCTGCTCGCGCAGCGCGGCCAGCAGGGTCTGGCCGTCTTCGCTGACCACGCCCAGCTTGCCGTCAAAGCGCTTGCTGATGAAGCCTGCGGCGCGCGAAGCGATGTTGACGTACTTGCCGATCAGGTCGGAGTTGACGCGCAGCATGAAGTCTTCGGGATTGAAGTCGATGTCTTCGTTCTTGCCGTTGAGCTTGGCGCCCAGGTAGTAGCGCAGCCACTCGGGGTTCATCTTGAGCGACAGGTACTTGAGCGGGTCGAGGCCGGTGCCGCGGCTCTTGCTCATCTTCTCGCCGTTGTTCACGGTCATGAAGCCGTGCACGCAGATCCTGGTCGGCGTCTTGCGGCCGCTGAACTTGAGCATCGCAGGCCAGAACAGCGTGTGGAAGGTGATGATGTCCTTGCCGATGAAGTGGTACTGCTCCAGAGCGGGGTCGGCCATATAGGCCTCGTAGTCCTCGCCGCGCTTGTTGAGCAGTTCCTTGAGCGATGCCAGATAGCCCACGGGTGCATCCAGCCAGACATAGAAGTACTTGCCCGGAGCATCGGGAATCTCGATGCCGAAATAAGGCGCGTCGCGGCTGATGTCCCAGTCGTCCAGGCCTTCGCTGGTCGAGCCGTCGGGGTTGGTGCGCACGCCGAACCATTCCTTGATCTTGGCCGCCACTTCGGGCTGCACATGCTTGCCGTTCTGCGTCCACTCGGTCAGGAACTCCACGGCGCGCGGGTCCGAGAGCTTGAAGAAGAAATGCTCGGACGACTTCATCACCGGCGTGGCACCCGACAGGGCCGAGAACGGGTTGATGAGGTCGGTGGGCGCGTAGACCGAGCTGCAGACTTCGCAGTTGTCGCCGTACTGGTCCTTGGCGTGGCAGCGCGGGCATTCGCCCTTGATGAAGCGGTCGGGCAGGAACATGTTCTTCTCGGGGTCGAAGAACTGCTCGATGGTGCGGGTTTCGATGAAGCCGGCCTTCTTCAGGTCCAGATAGATCTGCTTGGACAGCTCGTGGTTTTCGGCGCTGTCGGTGTTGCTCCAGTTGTCGAAGGCGATGTGGAAGCCGTCGAGGTACTGCTTGCGGCCGGCGGCGATGTCGGCCACGAACTGCTGGGGCGTCTTGCCGGCCTTTTCGGCGGCAATCATGATGGGCGCGCCGTGGGCGTCGTCGGCGCCCACGAAGTTGACCGCATTGCCCTGCATTCGCTGCGCACGCACCCAGGTGTCGGCCTGGATGTATTCCATGATGTGGCCGATGTGGAAGTTGCCGTTGGCGTACGGCAGGGCGGTGGTGACGAATAGTTTGCGTGCGGTCATGAGGGAACAGCTTTCACAGAGAACCCGCCATTCTAGAAGGGCTTGGCTCCAGGCTGCGGGCGCGGGTTTTGCGGCAGCGCCCGCCGAGATCGTTCGGCAACGATGGTTGCTTTGTTTTTTGTAGCTAGTTGCGCATTCTGTATATTGTTTTCAGTATAAAAACAATGTTAATTGTATATATGTAAAGCGTTAGTAGCTCCTGAATTAGAAGCGATAACCGAATCTGCGCTCAGCCGACCGAAGGCTTCTTGTTGCGATACATATCCTGGTCGGCCACCTTGAGCAGGCTTTGTGCATCCTGGGCGTCTCTGGGATACAGGGCCTGCCCCACGGATGCGCCCACGGTCACGGCTTCGCCCTCGGGAATGCCTTGCAGCGTGCTCAGCGGCTGTTGCAGCGCATGCTCTATCTTCAGGCGCACGGCCTGAACCTGATCCTCGTCGCTGACGCCGCGCAGGATGAGGATGAACTCGTCACCGCCCAGGCGGGCAACGACATCGTCGGGGCGCAGCAGATTGCGCAGGCGCAGGCTGATCTCGGCCAGTGCCAGATCGCCGTTGTCATGGCCCCAGCGGTCATTGAGCGGCTTGAAGCGGTCCAGGTCCACAAACAGCAGGGCAAATGGGGCGGCCATGCTCTGGCCGGGCAGGGGGCGGGTGAGTGTGGTCAGAATATGCTGCAGTGCGCTGCGGTTGCTGGCTCCGGTCAGTGGATCGGTAAACAGGCTGTGGCGCATGCGGTGGAAATTGTGGGCCAGCTCACCAATTTCATCGCGGCGCTGCACTTCGATCGGCGTGTCTATTTCGCCCTGACCCACGCTGCGTACGGCGCGGGTCAGCGAACGCATATCGTTGGCCACGGCGCCGAAGATGCGGGTGCCGATGACGACGGCCACGACCAGGGCCAGCAAGCCCAGGCTGCCCACCAGGGCCATATGGCGGTAGACGCCGGCCAGCATGTCCTTGTGTGGTACGGCCACCACGGCCATCCAGTCCTGACCGGCTCCATTGCTCAGACGCCGATAGGCAATGCGAATAGGGTTGTGCCTGTCATCTTCGAGCAGGGCCGTGCCGAGGGCGTCGCTGGACAGCGAGGACTGGAAGGCACCCTGGATTTTGTCGTACACCGCCTGAATCAGCGGGTCCTGGCTGTTGGTGGCGGTCATGCGCTCCAGCTTGCCGTCTTCGCGCCGGTGGATGTTGGGCATGCCGGTGGCGGCGATCAGGGAGCCGTCGGCCTCGATGATGAAGGCGCGGCCATGTTCGCTCAGGTGCAGCTGGTTGACGAATTCGTTGAGCGCGTGCAGCGAAATATCGGTGGCAACCACACCCTCGAGACGGCCCTTGCTGGAGAGAATGCGGCGTGCGCGCGTGAGCACCAGGTCCTTGGCACTGAAGTCGATATAGGCCGGAGTCCAGATCACATCGGCCGACTGCGCCGCAAGCTTGAACCAGGGGCGCTGGCGCGGCTCGAACAGATTGGTTTCGGTGGATTCGTAGATCGGCTTGGCATGCATGCCGGCGACCTTGAAGTAGCTGCGGTGCTCCCCGGGCTGAGTCTTGAGGCGCAGCTGGCCCAGTTCTGGGGCCACTCGCTTCAGCGCAATGCCCTGGCCCGCGATATTGGCGTAGTACACATAGTCATTGGGCTGGGTATGCAGCGAGGTCGCCACCCACAGCCGGGAGATCAGGTCGGGAATATGTTCGCGGATATCGGCTGCTACGGGCTGGCCGCTGGGGAACGCAGCTTCCAGCACGGCGCTGGAGGGGGACAGGTGGCGATCCACGATCAGCGCGATACGCTCGGCTTTCTCTTCCATCACCTGCCCGGACAAGGCGGACACCGTGTTGCTGCCGGTCCAGTACCAGAGCATGCCCAGGGCCGATGTCAGCAGCGCAATCAGGGCAACAAAAGGCAGGATCAGCGAAAGCTTGAGCGATTTGGAAGCGCGGATGGGCTGTGGGGATGGAGTCACTAGGCGGCTGTCGCAAAGATGATGAAGATCGTGCAAAGTGTCTCACGCATCATTTGCCGGCCTTCTTTCGCATCATCAACATTTGTTACATTCTTGAGGCCAACCCAGGAAGGCGCACAGCTCCTCACTTCGGGCCAGCGCGTCTTTGCGGCCCAGTGCTATCAGTTCACGGGTATAGCCTTGCTCAAACAGCAGGTAGCTGGCCAGCGCGCCATCGCGCATGGGGTTGCCCGTGTCGGCGCGCACGCCCAGCGTGGCCAGCAGGGTGCGCACCGGCCGCGGCAGCTTGTCGATGTGGCGCGTGGCAATATCGTCGATGCGCTCGCTGGGGGTGATGGCCAGTACCTCGATAGGGCGCAGCCGGCTGTGGATGCGCTCGGCCGGAGAAATCAGGCTCAGCGTCTGATTGATGCGTTCGGCACGCTCTATGTCCACAGCCAGCGTGTCCAGAAAAATGCTGGACAGCGCGTGCCCGGCCACCTGGGCCAGAGTGGGATAGCTGGCATCGACCTGCGGCTGGCTGCTCACAGGCTCGTGGCGTCTGCCCGCGCCGACGACCAGCAGTTTGCTGGCACCGAGATGAATCGCTGGTGCCAGGGGCGCAGTCTGGCGCATGGATCCGTCGCCGAAATGTTCGAGATGTCCGTCCATGGGCAGCGGCATGGCGGGAAAGATGAAGGGCAGGGCTGACGAGGCCAGCAGGTGGTCGGCGCTCAGCAGGGTCTGCACGGCCTTGCGCTGGTCGCGCACCCAGGGGCTCAGGGCCTCGCGGGTCTGAAAGAAAGTGATGTGCTGACCGCTGCTGTAGCTGGATGCGGTAATGGCAAGGGCGTGCAGATGACCGCTGTCGATGAGTTGTGGAATGCGCTCGAAGGGCATGAGGCTGCTGTTCATCAGGGTCTTGAGCGGAGCATTGTCCAGCAGCGAGCGCGGGCGCATGCGGCTCCAGCGGGCCAGCGCCCAGCCCAGCGACAACAGCGTCAGCCAGCGTGCGCCGCTGCGCAGCACGCTGAGCGAGTCGGCCTTGTAGATTTGCTCGGTATGCATATGGCCCCAGACATGCAGCATGCGCCGCACTGCGCTGTCAAAGGCATCGGCATGGCAAGCCAGGGCTGCGACATTGATGGCGCCTGCCGATGTGCCTGCAAGCACTGGAAAGGGATTGGGGCCATGCTGCAGACCGCGAGCGCGGCGCAGCTCGGCGATGGCGGCCAGCACGCCGACCTGGTAGGCAGCCCGGGCGCCGCCGCCGCTGAGCAACAGGCCGGTCTGCCCGATGCTGGAGCTAGGGCCTGCGGAGCTCTGCCGCTGTGCTTCGGCCAGACTGGGAGGGAGGGTGGGAGAGAATTTCACTGCCGCCATGGCTGCAGTGTGCCCGGATTGCGCTGTGGACGGTAGGTGAGCCTGGCCATCGAGCGTGCCGACGGCGCCCTGGGGGGCCGTCGGCCGCAGGCGTCAGCTCTTTTTCTGGTTCTTGGCGATCAGCGTGGCGATGGACTTGGCATCCAGCACCACCAACTGATTCTGCGCGGCCCAGCTGGCGGCATTCTCGCCCAGAGGCTGCAGAGCCACGTAAACGCAGAGATCGGCTTTGAGCTTGTGTTGCGCGGCCTGCAACTCGCGCAGCGGCTCCACGCCGTGGGCGGCGGCTTTCCAGCGGCGCGCGCCGACCACGCTGGTCTGGCCGTTGCGCGTCAGCAGCAGATCGGCGCCGGCCTGGTTCAGGCGCTGAACCTCATAGCCTTCGGCTTGCCAGGCCGTTTGCAGCTGTGCGCTGAAGTCGGCCCAGGACTGCTCGGCCATCACCTGTTGAATCTGCTCCAGCCTTGCCGGGCTGGGGGCCCGCAGCTGCCTGTAGCAGGCAATGCAGCCGACGACGAAGAATGGGAAGGCGCCCAGCGCGGCAAAAGGCGAAATGTCTTTGGGGAATACCGCCAGCGACACCAGCACCACGGCAGCGCAGATCGCAAAGCTGATCCACCAGCGCGAGCGCATCAGGACTGCGAACAGGGAATTTTCGGCCATCTTCAGTTTCACGGGCTGTCTCTCAAATCTTGGGCAAAGGGCTGCATTGTCTCCTGTGCACAGGGGTTGGACAGCTTCGCTAGACTATCCCTTATTGAAGAAACCTCTGGAAAACTAAATCCAATGGCTGTTACAGAACAAGCGCTTCTGAGCGCGCTGGCCACCGTGCTTGATCCGCACACTGGCAAGGACTTTGTGAGCACGCGCGCCCTGCGCAATCTGCAGATCGCGGGTGACGATGTGTCGTTCGACGTGGAGATGGGCTATCCCGCCAGCAGTCTGCATCCTGCGCTGCGCAGCCAGTTCATCGCTGCGGCCAGGACGGTGGCCGGCGTGGGCAATGTCTCGGTCAACATCACCACCAAGGTGGCCTCGCATGCCGTGCAGCGCGGCGTGCAACTGCTGCCCGGGGTGAAGAACATCATCGCCATCTCCTCCGGCAAGGGCGGCGTGGGCAAGAGCACGACCACGGCCAATCTGGCACTGGCGCTGGCCTCCGAAGGTGCGCGCGTGGGCATTCTGGACGCCGATATCTACGGCCCCAGCCAGCCCATGATGATGGGCGTCTCGGGCAAGCCCGAGAGCCACGACGGCAAGACCATGGAGCCGCTGGAGAACCATGGCGTGCAGGTCATGTCCATCGGTCTGCTGGTCAACAACGACCAGGCCATGATCTGGCGCGGCCCCATGGCCACCCAGGCGCTGGAGCAGATGCTGCGCCAGACCAACTGGAAGGATCTGGACTATCTGCTGGTGGACATGCCGCCCGGAACCGGTGATATCCAGCTGACGCTGTCCCAGCGCGTGCCCATGACGGGCGCCGTGGTGGTGACTACGCCCCAGGACATCGCCCTGATCGATGCCAAGAAGGGCATTCAGATGTTCGAGAAGGTCGGCGTGCCGATTCTCGGTCTGGTCGAAAACATGGCCGCCCATGTCTGCACCAATTGCGGCCATGTCGAGCATATCTTTGGCGCTGACGGCGGCAAGAAGATGGCCGGCGAGCAGAACATCGACTATCTGGGCGCGCTGCCCCTGTCGCTGCAGATCCGTCTGCAGGCCGACAGCGGCAAGCCCACGGTGGTGGCCGATCCCGAGAGCGAAGCCGCCCAGGTCTACAAAAAGGTCGCCCGCGATCTGGCCGTGAAGGTGGCTCTCAAGGCCAAGGACTTCTCCAGCAAGTTCCCCACGATCACGGTTAGCAGCAATACCTGATGAACCTTCTGACCTCCATGCGTTATCTGGTGGCGCTCAACGAGCACCGCCATTTCGCAAGGGCGGCGCAGGCCTGCCATATCACGCAGCCTGCACTGTCCAATGCGCTCAAGGCGCTGGAGGAGGAGTTCGGTGTCGTCATCGTGCGCAGGGGCCGGTCGTTTGCAGGTTTCTCGCCTGAGGGCGAGCAGGTGCTGGCGACAGCTCTGGCCATGCTGCGCGCAGAGGAGGGCTTGCGCCAGGAACTGAGCGCTGCGGCAGGAGCGCTGCGCGGCCAGTTGCGCATGGCCGCCGTACCCACGGCCATGCCCATGCTCACGCGCTTTGCGGCCATGCTGCGCCAGCGGCATCCCGGCATCATGCCTGTGGTGCTGTCCATGAGCTCGGCCGAGATCGAGAGCGGGCTCGAAGATCTGTCCCTGGACCTGGCTTTGGGCTACAGCGCGCGCATGCCGTCGCGCGGCCCGCGCCTGCAGTCCTGGCCTCAGTACCAGGAGCACTACTATCTGCTGTGCCGGGATACGCAGTGCGACAGCCGCCCCTTTGCTTTTGGGGCCGACATCGCCTGGAGCGAGGTGGCCGGCATGCCGCTGTGCCTGCTCACCCCCGACATGCACAACCGCACGGTGATCGACGAGGCCTTTGCCGCCGTGCAGCGCGAAGTGCAGCCCGCCATGGAAACGAATTCCGTGCTGAGTCTGGTCATGGCCGTGGCCGAAAGCATCCCCAAGGATGGAGGTGCCATGGTCACCGTGCTGCCTGGTGCCATGGTGGCCACGGTGCGCCACATGCCGGGCCTGATCGCGCGGCCGTTGCGGTCGCCCGAGTTGGTCACGCCTATAGGCTTCATGACTCAGCAGGGCATGGCACCCACGCGGGCTCTGTTGGCCGCGCTGGAGTTGCAGGACGATGCCGGATGGCGCGTGCAGTGCCTGCGGCACGCGGGGGCGTTGAAGGACTGGGCGGTTTAGGCGGGCTGGGGCCGCTGGCCTGCCAGCGCAGTCTCTGGCGCGGCATTCAGTGCAGTATTCAGCGCTGCGCGCACCACGTCGGGCGTGAAGGGCGCGGCGTAGAAGCGCCGGCCGGTGGCGTCGAACAGGGCATTGGCCAGCGCGGCCGGGCCGGGGACCGAGGCCGATTCGCCCGCGCCCATGGGGGGCTCGTCCTGGCGGGGCATCAGCACGACTTCGATGGGCGGCAGATCGCGGAAGCCGATGATGGGGTAGCCGCCCCATTCGCGGCTGGCCACGCCATGCTCGTTGAAAGCCACCTTCTCCATCAGGCTGCGGCTCAGCGTTTGTATGACGTTGCCGTGGATCTGGTGGCGCACGCCGTCGGGGTTGATCATCATTCCCGTGTCCTGGCCCACGACCAGGCGCTGCACGGCGATGCGTCCGCTGGCGGGGTCCACGGTGATGTCGATGACCCAGGCGGCCCAGGCCGCGCCAAAGCCGGGAAAGCGGCTGTGGATGTAGCGCGCATAGGCTATGCCGCGCCCGTGCAGCAGACCGTCGGTGCCGGGCTGTCCCCGGCTCCCGCGCTGGCCTTGCTGCCATTGCGCATGGTGGGCCGTGGCATCGATCAGCTCGACGGCACGTGGGTCGTCCAGATGGCGAACGCGGTAGTCCACGGGGTCGGCATCGGCCGCATGGGCCAGCTCGTCGATCATGCAGTCGTGGGCAAAAGAGTTGGGCAGGGCCGAGACGCCGCGCAGCCAGGACGAGCGCACGATGGGTGCCATGTCATGGCAGGCGATGCGCTGGCTGGGGTAGCGGTAGGGCGGCACGGCTGTGCGGTCGCCCATCTCCAGCGTGCGCGGCTCGCCCGGGATGCGGCCCGTGAGCAGCAGGGCCAGCAGCGGCGCGTCGTTGGAGGGGTAGCGCACGGCAAAGTCGTAGGCCAGCAGCTCGCCCCGGGCGTTGATGGCAGCGCTCACGTCCATGAGCTGGGCCGTGCCCTTGGGCTCCCACTGGTGTTCCTGCTCGCGCGTGAGCTGAACGCGCACGGGCGCACCCACGGCCATGGACAGCAGGGCGGCGTCGGCGCAGACATCGTCGGCACAGTTGCGGCCGTAGCAGCCGGCCGCCTCCAGGCGCACGATCTCGATGCGATCTTCGCCCAGCTGCAACAGGCGGTCCAGATCGGTGCGCAGCATGTGGGGGTTCTGCGTGCCGGCCCAGAGCTTGAGGCGGCCCTCGCTGAAATCGGCAACGGCGCAGGACGGGCCGATAGAGGCATGCATCTGGTAGGGCCAGACATAGCTGCGGCGCAGCATGGTGGCTGCACCCGTGCCGACGCCCGTGCCCGTGCCCGTGCCCGCGCCCGCGAAGGCGTCATCCACGGGGCCTTGATCGACCAGGGCGCGGTGTTGGGCGGGATTGGCGCGTATCGCCGCAGCCAGATCGGATAGGTCCGGCGCAGGCGGCACGGCCTGCCATTGCACGCGCAGCGCGCGCATGGCGGCAATGGCCTGTTCTTCGCGGTCGGCGACCACGCCGACGAAATCGCCTTCGGTGACCACCTGCACGTTGCCGGGCAGGTGGGCCACGGAGTCGCGCTCCACGGCCACCAGGCAGCGGCCGATGAAGCTGCCGCCGTCGCGGCCCGGATGCGGCGGGCGGATGACACGGCCATGGCGCATGCCGGGCACGCGCACATCGTGGACAAAGCTGAGTTCGCCCGTGGCCTTGGCGGGAATGTCCACGCGCGCCGCGCCACGGCCGACCAGCCGGTAGTCGCTGGCGGGCTTGAGCTTCACTTCCTGCTCGGGTGGGGCCAGGGTCAGCTGCAGTTGCTGGCCGCGCAGCAGCTCGCCATAGCCGAGTTGGCGGGCATCGCTGCCATCGGCAAAGCACACCACGCCTTCGCGTGCCTGTAGCCGGTCCGCCGCCACGCTCCATCGCTGCGCGGCCAGCGCCAGCAGCTGCTCGCGCGCCTGGGCGGCAGCTCGGCGCAGCGGCACGGCCGAGATCTGGATGCTGGCGCTGGCAATGGTCGGACCCTGGTTGGGGGCGGCGGCCGTGTGGCCCAGCACCATGTCCAGGCGCTCCAGTGGCACTTCCAGTTCTTCGGCCACGATCTGTGCCAGGGCCGTGCGTATGCCCGTGCCCAGGTCCACATGGCCGTTGAAGGCCAGGGCGCGCCAGCCCTGTGGTGCGGCTTCGTCGGCCAGCACGGCCACGAAGACCTCGGGCGTGGACTGCACATAGTCGGTGGCCGTGCCGGGCTGGCCGGGCGCAGGGCGCGGCGGCGCCACGGGCTGGCGCACCACGAGCAGGGTGTCGGCGCGCGTGAGCAGCTGTGCGTGCAGGGCTTGGGGCTGGGGCAGGTTCATGGGGCGGTGTTCTTCGCGGACACGCTTTCAGGCGTGCCCTGTGCATGTTATGCACTCCGGGGCCGGCTGCGCAGGGCCGGCCCCATAGGCGCGTTGGCGCGGTGGGATCAACCTGCGGCGAGGGCGTCGGTGTCGGCGATGGCCTGGCCCAGCGGCATCACCGCCGCGTACTTCTGGGCCATGTCGAACAGGTTGGCCTCGTGCGGGCCCAGGGCGCGGTCGCCGCAGCAGTCGGCCACCACCAGCGGGCGAAAGCCCGACTGCATGGCATCGACCACGCTGGCGCGCACGCAGCCGCTGGTCACGCAGCCGGCCACCAGCAGGGTCTGCACGCCGCGCTGGGCCAGCCAGGGTGCGAGCATGGTGCCGAAGAAGGCCGAGGGCGTGCTCTTGCGCACCACGTATTCGCCAGCGGCCGGGGCCAGCTGGGGCACGATGGCGCTGTTGGGGCTGTCTTCCTTCAGGGTCAGCATGCCGGGCACCTTCAGGCAGAAGATGTTGTGGTCGGCATCGTCGTCCGAGAACACGATGCGGCTGTGCGCCACGGGCCAGCCGCGCTCGCGCGCATGGGCCAGCAGGTGCTGCGTCTGCGCGATGGCTTCGGGGATGTTGCCGCCGCCGAAGACGGCCGGGTCGGCAAAGCCGTTGACGAAGTCGATGATGAGCAGGCCGAACGGGGCCTTGAGCGGCAGCGGCGTGCCGAAGCCCTGGCGTGCATAAACCGAGATGTCAGCAGAGATGTCGCCCTGCACGCCCTCGGTGGGAACGCTTTGCGTGCTGGTGGTGGCGGTGGCGGTTGTCATGCGATGTCCTTTCCTGGCTTGGACCTTTTGGCGGCGCGCGCCAGTCCTTCCTTGTCCTGCACCACGCCGTTGATGACCGTGGGCTTGCCATCCAGTGCCACCGAGCAGTGGCGCATGGGGATGTCGATGTGGCAGGCCGTGGTGCGGCTGCCGCCGGCCTCGTTGTTGGGTCCCATGGACCACAGGAAGTTGCCCTCGAAGGCACGCGCATCCATGCCGATGTGGGTTTCCTTGTCGTAGTGGGCCAGCATGGACCAGTGAGCGCGTGGCTGCAGCCCCCAGCCGATGTGGGAGACGGCGTAGGCTTCGGGGTCCTCGTAGGAGGCCATGTATTCCTTGAGGATGTCGGCCTGCAGGCCGCCGCTGATGCGCGTGACGTAGCCCTTTTCGATGACGAGTTCGATGGGCTCGGTCACGTAGTCCTTCATGGGCAGCAGGATGTCGCCCCGGTCCAGCACCACGCGGCCGTTGCTCTCGCCTTCGTCGGGCCAGGTCAGCACGAAGCCGCTGGGCCAGTGGTCCCAGCGGCCGGGCTGGTCCACGAAGCCGTATTCGCAGATGGCGGGGAAGCTGCCCAGGCGGCAGCGCAGGTCGGTGCCCGCGGCCGAGGTGATGTGCATCTGGCTGGCGGCTTCGATGAGCCGGGATGCCGCCTGCACGCGCGCACGGTCACCCTCGGTGGGCACCAGGCGGCACAGCACCTCGGGCGGCTCCACGGCCAGCAGGATCTTGGTGCCGGTCTGCAGGATCTCGTGCTGCTCGGGCGAGAACAGCAGGGTCATCAGATCCAGCACCAGATCGCTGGCTTTGAGCGCGGCGATGGCGGCGGGGTTGCCGGTCAGCGGCGTCGTGCCCAGGTAGGCCAGCGAGTCGCGGCTCAGTGATTTTTCGGCGTTGACGGGCGGCAGGTCCAGGCGATTGACGCGCGCCCCCATGTCGCTGGAGGCAGCAATGGCGCAGCGCAGTGTCTGTGGGTGCGTGTCGGCGCCCGTGAGCACGGTGACGGTCTGGCCGGCTTCGAGCCGGGACAGCGTGAGCACCTGCTTCCAGGCGTGGATCAGATCGATATCGCTGACGGACATGGTCGGCTCCTTGGTGTCGCGATGAAAGGAAAAAGGCGGCTGGCGGGCATTCAGTCCACCCGCTCTCCGAGGAAATCGCCCAGGGCGGCGTAGAAGCCGGCCTCGTTGTCCCAGGGAATCATGTGGCCGGCATTGGGTACGCGCACATGCGCGGTCTGTGGGGCCAGGCTTTGCCACTCGGCCACGTCCTCGCTGCGCACCACGTCGCCGCGCTCGGCCGTGACCAGCAGCAGCGGGTGCTGGATGCGGGGCAGGTCGGCATGGATGTCGTCACGGCCGAAGTCCTCGAAGCTTTGCACGATGGCCGGCTCGTGGCAGGTGTGCAGCCACTGGGCGCGCAACTGGCGCTGCTCTTCGGTCCAGGTGGGGCAGAAGGCGCGCATGGCTTCGGCGTCCATGCCCAGCGTGGCCTGGCGGATGGAGTCCACATACCAGGGCAGGGCGGCCGGGTAGGCGCGGCGGCCCGGGCCGGAGACCGGTGGATCGACGATGACCAGGCGGGTGAGTCCCGCCGGCTGGCTGCGCGCGGCGCGCACGGCAATGCGTGCGCCCATGGAGTGGCCGACCAGCGCCCAGCGCGAAAGGCCCAGTGCCTGGGCGAAGGCGGTCACGTCGGCCGCCTGGGCATCGAGTCCATAGTCCAGGCCCGGGCCCGAGGACGACAGGCCGCGCCCGCGCACGTCCAGCACATAGGTGTCGAACTGACGGCCCAGGTGTTCGGCCACAAAGCCCCAGGTCACGGCCGGGCTGGTGATGCCGGGGATCAGGATGACGGCGTCGCGCTGCGCGCGCTCGCCTTTGGTGCCGCCGTAGCGCAGATAGTGCTGGCGTATGCCGTTGGCGTGGACGTTGCCGCCGTAGAGAAAAGTGCTGGTCATGCGGTTTCTCCTCAGGCCTTGGCCGCCGTGTCGTAGGGATAGGCGCCCGACAGCAGCGCACCTGCGCCCGGCACCACGGGGTCCAGGCCCAGCTCCTTGAGGATGGCGTAGGTGGTGGCGATGGAGGCGGTCAGCACGGGCTTGCCGGTTTCGGCCTCGACCTGGGCCACGGCCGGCAGCGAGGGCATCTGCACGCAGGCCGACAGCACGATCACGTCGGCGTCGGCGTAGTTCATGCCGGCCACGATGCCGGGCAGCTTGGCAGGATCGTGGCGGCCCACATCCAGGTTGTCGGGGATCTCCAGCGCGCGCCAGTCCACGATCTCGAAGCCTTCGGCAGCCACGTAGTCCATGACCAGCTGGGTCAGCGGAATCATGTAGGGCGCCACCAGGGCAATCTTCTTGGCACCCATGACCTTGAGCGCTTCCACCAGCGCGCCGGCGCTGGTGATCACGGGGGCGGTGGCGCCATTGCTGGCCGTGCGCTCGGTCAGGCGCTGCTGCGAGACGCGGTGGTAGCCCTTGCCCATGGCCATGATGGCCACCAGGCAGGCATAGCCCAGCACATCCACCCGCGCGTCGCTCAGCTCCAGCGCGCAGCGGTCGCTTTCGGCGTCCATGGCGGCCAGCTCTTCCTTTTGCACCTTCTTCATGCGCATGCGGCTGGAGTGGAAGGTGAAGCGATCTTGCGGGCGCAGTGTGGAGTGGGCCTGCAGCATGGCCGGCACTTCGGTCTCCATGGTGGTGTTGGAGCTGGGGACGATCTGGCCGATGCGGAACGTTGGGGTCATGACTTGCCTTTGCAGAGTTTTGAGGGTTTCTGATCAGAATCAACTGAGTGTGTACGCTTTATTCTTGCAAAAGATATGCCGTCTTGCAAATGACGTTTTACTCGGTGTTTGTACTTATTTGGTGCGGAAATTGCACCAAAAATGGGGAATTTCAATTTATTCTGCCGCCACATGGTGCATGCGTAATTTTAAAAAATTAAGTGCATACACCTGAATTAGGCGTTTTGTTGCCTGGCACGCTTCCTGCTCTCAAGCATTCATGGACGCGCCGAAGCAACGGTTGCCCCGTCTGGCTTTCAACATTCCTGCAAGGAGAAAAACTGTGTCTCAATCCCCTCGAATCGCCGTTGTCGGTGCCGGTCTCGGCGGGGCCGCTGCTGCCAAGCTGCTGCTCCAGGAAGGCTTCAATGTCCGTGTCTATGAGCAGGCGCCCAGCTTCTCTCGCCTGGGGGCAGGCATCCACGTCGGTCCCAATGTGATGAAGATCCTGCGCCGCATCGGCATCGAGGACGCGCTCAATGAGCAGGGTTCGCATCCCGACTACTGGTACAGCCGCCACTGGCAGACGGGCGACGTGCTGGCCCAGATCCCGCTGGGCGACTACGCCGTCAAGGAATACGGTGCCAGCTATCTCACCGTGCACCGCGGCGACTTTCATGCGCTGCTGATCGAGGCCCTGCCCGACAGCGTGATGGCCTATGGCAAGTTCCTGACCAGGGTGGAGGATCGGGGCAACGTGGTGCTCATGCACTTCGCGGACGGCACGACCGAAGAGGCCGACATCGTCATCGGTGCCGATGGCGTGAACTCCCGCATTCGCGAAGAGTTGCTGGGCCCCGAGCTGCCCAAGTACGCCGGCTACCTGGCCCACCGCGCCGTATTCCCCACGCCCGAGGTCAAGGCCGGCATGCTGCCCTTCGATGCCTGCGTGAAGTGGTGGAGCGATGACCGCCACATGATGACCTACTTCGTCACCGGCAAGGCCGACGAGCTGTACTACGTGACCGGCGTGCCCGTCGAGAAGTGGGACCTCGACGACCGCTGGCTGCCCAGCAGCAAGGAAGAGATGCGCGAGGCCTTCTCGGGCTGGCACCCTACGGTGCAGGCGCTGATCGACGCCACCGTGGAAGTGACCAAGTGGTCGCTGCTGGAGCGCGATCCGCTGCCGCTGTGGAGCCGTGGCCGCCTGGTGCTGCTGGGGGATGCCTGCCATCCCATGAAGCCCCACATGGCCCAGGGCGCGGCCATGGCCATCGAGGACGGCGCCATGCTGGCGCGCTGCCTCAAGGAAGTTGGCGCGCACAACCATGAGCTGGCCTTCGCGCTGTACGAGGCCAACCGTGCCGAGCGCGCCAGCAAGGTGCAGCGCATCTCGCACGACAACACCTGGCTGCGCACCAACGAGGATCCGTCCTGGTGCTTCGGCTACGACGTGTTCAACGTGCCCCTGGTCGAGCCCAGGGTCAAGGCCGCTGCCTGATACTCGCTGCCCTGCCGGACAGGGGAGCAATACTCCTCTCCCGTCCGGCAGCAGAACGCCGACATCCTGAACCGCAGTTGCAAGAGCCTCGCCCCATGGGAATCCCAGTTCATTCAAGTAGCCACTCCCACCTCATAGTCCTGCAGGTCAATGCACACGCATGCGAGGTGCCGGCCGCGCCAGGGACGGCGCTGCTGCATGTGCTGCGCAATGACCTGGAGCTGAACGGGCCCAAATACGGCTGCGGCCTGGGTGAGTGCGGTGCCTGCACGGTGCTGATCGATGGCGTGGCCGCGCGTTCCTGCGTGATCCCCGTGAAGGCGGCTGTGGGCCGAGAAGTGACGACGCTGGAAGGCCTGGGATCGCGCCAGTGCCCGGGCCCCACACAGCAGGCCTTCATTGACTGCCAGGCGGCCCAGTGCGGCTACTGTCTCAACGGCATGATCATGACGGTGGAGGCCCTGCTGCGTCGCAACCCGAACCCCACGGAGCAGGAGCTGCGCAACGAGCTGCACCACAACCTGTGCCGCTGCGGCACGCATGTGGAAATCATGCAGGCGGCCCTGCGCGCCGTGCAGCTGCGTGCGCAACGCGCCACGCTGCAAGCACCCTCCGGCGTTCCATCTTCCAGCACGGGCGAGGTCCAGCCATGAGCACGGCCGACAACATCCCCGCTCTGCCTTCCGAGCTGCTGCACGGCCTGGCGCTGCGCCCACCCGTCGCGGCCTGGGACGGGCTGTGCTACCGGGGCAGCGTGCCCGCCCATGCGCGGCTGGACCAGGCGCAGGCTATGGCCGGCGTGGTGGCAGCCGTGCAGCGCGAACATTTTCTGGGCGTGGTGGCCGTGGCGCCCGTCCATGCGCGGCAGGCGCTTGCCAGTCTGGTGCCTGTCTGGCAGGACGGGCAGGCGGCCTTGCCGCATCGCCCAGTCTCTCACTCCCCCGGATCACAGGAATCCCACGAGTCGATCGATACCGGCCGCTATGTCTGGCGCATGGCCGGTGCGGGTGCCGGTTGCGGCACGGCACGCGTGGCCGCGTGGTGCCTGGACGGCCATGCAAGCCTCTGGCTGCCGCCTTGCGAAGTCGACGTACGCCAGATGATCGGCCGTGAACTGGCCGCGCTGCTGCAGTGCCAGGAATCCGCGCTGCGGCTGTTCAGTGTGCCGGCCATGGGCTCTGGCGGCGTGCATCCACTGGACCTCATGGATGCGGCCGCTGATGCGGCACTGCTGTCCCATGCCGTGGGCCGGCCCGTCAGCGTGGCCTGCGAGGCCGGGACTGCGGGCATCGGCGACAGCTGCGAGCTGGTGCTGCGCGTGGATGCGCAGCCTTCGCAGGCGCTTGAAGCGGGTACGACGGTGCAGGCCCATGCAGGCAAGGCATCGCTGCGGCCCGAGCTGCTGTCTGACACCCCCTGGGCCGTGCGTCCCAGCATGGCGCGCCTGCTGAGTCAGCCCGGCCTGACGCGCGCTGCGGCCCTGGCCACGGTGCTCGGTGCCGGCGAAGTGCGCGAGTGCAAAGTTGTGGCCAGCCTGCGGCATGCCGGTGTCGACGATCTGAATGCCGCCCAGGTCTTTGCCCGTGAAAGCCACTGGCATGAGCAGGCCCTGGGCCTGGGGCAAGACCCTCTCCAATGGCGCCTGCAGCACCTGCCCGAAGGCCCGGTGCGCGATCTCGCGCAGCAGGTGGCCGAGCGTGCGCAGACGTCGCCGCAAGACTCCATTCCGCAAGACGCCGATGGCCGCCTGCTGGGCCGGGGCTTTGCCACTGCCCAGTTGCAGACTCTGGATGCACAGGGCACCGACCTGCATGCCTGGAGCGCCTGGGTGGCCGAGGTGGCCGTGCATCCGCTCACCGGCGAGATCGAGGTCACCCGTGTTGTGGCTGGGCATGACAGTCGCAGTCTGCAAGCGGCCCGGGCTGCCAGTACGCGGCCCGAGATCTTGCAGCAGGATTCGCCGTTGCTGGCCGATGCGCGCCGGCTGCTGGGCACGGCCCCCGCTTTTGACGACTGGGCTGGCTCCGTCGCTTCCGCTGCCGGTTTCGATGTGATCGCCAGGCCTGGTTCCGATCTGGCGCAGCATGCACGCGGCGATGTAGGGCCCATCCGCCAGGGCGATCTGGCGCTGGACGGCGTGGCCACGCTGCCCGCCGCCGCCGCCATTGCCAACGCCATTCACCATGCAACGGGCGTGCGCCTGCGCGAAGTGCCCTTCCAGCCCGAACAACTGCGCCTGGCCTTGGCCGGCGAGGGCGCGGGCAAGCCATCCATTGCCAAGTCCGGCCGTGGCTGGGGCTGGCTGGCTGCAGGCGCCGCGGGCCTTGCCGGCATGGCCGCCATGGCCTGGCCGCTGAAGCCGGCCCTGCCGCTGACTGATGGGCCGGACGTCTCACTGTACTCGCCGCAGGCCCTGGAGCGCGGCCGCCTGGTGGCGGCTGCGGGTGACTGTGTGGTCTGCCACACGGCATCGGGCGGTGCCTCCAATGCGGGAGGCTTGGGGCTGGAGACGCCGTTCGGCACCATCTACTCCACCAACATCACGCCCGACAAGGAAACCGGCATCGGGCGCTGGTCTTATGCGGCCTTCGAGCGCGCCATGCGCCACGGCATCCACCAGGATGGCCGCCAGCTGTATCCGGCGTTCCCGTACACGGCCTTCGCCAGGCTCAGCGATGGCGATCTGCAGGCCCTCTATGGCTACCTGATGTCCCAGCCCGCCGTGAAGGCCAAGGCCCCCGAGACGCAATTGGCCTTTCCCTACAACCTGCGCCCGGCCATGGCCGGCTGGAACCTGCTGTTCCACGATGCCACGCCCTTCAAGGCCGACCCCGCGCGCAGTGCCGAATGGAACCGGGGCGCCTATCTGGTCGAGGGCGCGGGCCACTGCGCGGCCTGCCACTCGCCGCGCAACGCACTGGGGGCCGAAAAGAGCGGCATCCACTATCTGGGCGGTGGCGAGGCCGAAGGCTGGAGCGCCCCCGCGCTCAACCAACTGGCCGGCGGCAAGCTGCCCTGGAGCCGCGAGGAGCTTTACCAGTACCTGCGCACGGGCTTCTCGGCCCGCCATGGCGTGGCGGCGGGGCCCATGGCGCCCGTCATCCATGGCCTGGCCCAGTTGCCTGAAGCCGATGTGCGCGCCATGGCCAGGTATCTGACGGAACTGCCGGGCCAGGATGCGCTGGAAGCGCAGCCGGCGCTAGCCCAGGCCGCGCCCCTGGCTCCTCTGACTGCGACTGCGGCCGCATCGGTGGCCATGCAGGCGCCGGCGGTGGAGCGCCAGGTCAACGGCGAGCGCATCTACCAGAACGCCTGCGCGGTCTGCCATGAGGCGGGCAGCGGGCCCACGCTGTTCGGCGTCAAGCCTCTGCTGGCCCTGAACACCAACCTGCATGCCGCAAGCCCGGACAACCTGGTCCAGGTCATCCTGAACGGCATCCAGACACCCGCTGACGATGCGCTGGGCTATATGCCCGGCTTCAGGGACAGCCTGGACGACAAACAGATTGCGGACCTGCTCGGATATTTGCGTCAACGATTTGCACCGGAGGAAAAAGCTTGGCCAGACGATACGAAGACGATTAAGCGGCTGCGCGCTCAGGTGCAGGCGCATGCGCCCTAGGGGCGGCAATGGGCGGCGGCACGGGCGATGCCGCGGATATGGATCTCTTGCCCTGGAATCTCTCCAGGGTCCGGGTCCGGACATCTGATGCTGGGGACAGGGGATGGACAGCCACGGACGGAGCTATCGATATGCCGACCGTATGGAATGTGCCCATCGCCTGGATGCAGATACCGACATCTGGAATCTTTTTCATCGGTCCATGGAAATGGCGCCGAGGGAGTGGTTCGTTCTGGATGTGTGATGGGTGGAAAGCACTGTACGAATAGGCCGGGGCCGAATGGCGGTGCTTGCGAGAAAGACAGATTCAACAATTGCGATGGCTAAAAAAGGAGTCCCTGCATGTCATCTACATATATTTCAGTGGAAAAAGGCATCCAGACTGCGGGTGTGGGCAAGTTTCAGTACCGGCTGTTCGTGATCTTCGGCCTGGTCTGGCTGGCGGACGCCATGCAGGTGCTGTCCATTGGTTTCAGTGCGCCGTCCATTGCCAAGACTTTCGGCAAGACCGTGCCCGAGGCGCTGCAGACCGGCACCTTCTTCTTCATCGGCATGCTGATCGGCGCCTTCGTCTTCGGCAGACTGGCAGACCGCATAGGCCGCCGCCCGGTGCTGATGATGGCCGTGGTGATCGACGCCTTCGCCGGCGTGGCTTCGGCTTTTGCACCCGAGTTCGCCTGGCTGCTGGTGCTGCGCTTCATCACCGGCATCGGCGTGGGCGGCACGCTGCCCGTGGACTACACCATGATGGCCGAGTTCCTGCCCAGTGACCGCCGTGGCCGCTGGCTGGTGCTGCTGGAGTCGTTCTGGGCCGTGGGCACCATCTTCCTGGCCATCCTGGCGCTGGTAGCCGTATATTGGGGCGAGGATGCCTGGCGCGTGATCTTTTTCGTGACCGGACTGCCGGCGCTGATCGGCGTGGTGCTGCGCTTCTACATCCCCGAGTCGCCCATGTACCTGAACCGTAACGGCAAGTCCGAGGAGGCGCGCAAGGTGCTGCAGCGGGTGGCCAAGGTCAACGGAACCACCGTGGAAATCCCCCCCCTGCAGCCTGAAAAGCAGGAGCGCAAATCCATCCTCGCGCTGTTCAACGGCGACCTGCGCCGCCGCAGCCTCTCGCTGTTCCTGGCCTGGGCGCTGATCTCCATCGCCTACTACGGCGTCTTTGTCTACCTGCCCGTCAAGCTCAGCAGCGAGGGCTTCGCCTTCATGCGCGGCCAGGTCTTCCTGGTGGTGCTGGCGCTGGTGCAACTGCCCGGATTTGCGCTGTCGGCCTACGGCGTGGAGCGCTGGGGCCGCAAGCCCACGCTGATCGGCTTCCTGCTGCTCAGCGCCGTGGGCTGCATGCTCTACAGCCTGGGCTCCTCGCCCTTTGTGGTGATCGGATCGACGCTGCTGATGAGCTTCTCGCTGCTGGGTACCTGGGGCGCGTTGTATGCCTTCACGCCCGAGGTCTACCCGACCGACCTGCGCGCCAGCGGCATGGGCATGGCAGGCGCCGTGGCGCGCTTCGGCGGCCTGTTCGCCCCGGCCATCATCGCGCCCATCATGGCCACCCACTTCACCCTGGCCCTGGCCGTGCTGTCCGCCATGCTGGTCGGTGGTGCGCTGTCGATCTGGGCCGTGGATGTGGAATCGCGCAACCGGGCGCTGGATTGATGACGGCCTGAGCTGACGGAAGGGTCGGCTCAGCAAAAAGGCCAGAAGGATTGCTCCTTCTGGCCTTTGGTTTTTTGGAGGGCTGCAACGGCTCAGTCGCAGTCGCTGCCTTCCAGCATCTTTCTGAGCAGGAAATCCAGCGCCAGACGCTCCGCAGGATTGAGCTTGCCGTAGGTGCTTTCGGTGATCTGCTTGGCAAAGGGCTCCATGTCGCGCACCAGATCCTGACCGGCTTCGGTGAGGTTGATGACGACCTTGCGCCGGTCCATGCGGTCATGCTCCACCTGCACCAGTTCGCGTTGCTTGAGCCGGTCCACCACGCCGCGTATGGTGGCCTGATCGATCACCGTGGCCTTGACGATGTCGGCGAGCGAGCTGCCTTTGTTGTCACGCACGGAGCACAGCACCACGAATTGCGCCGCCGTGAGCTGAGAGTCGGGAATGTACTGCTGAAAAAGCGCGGCATGCCTTTGATAGACGCGTCGCAGCAGGTGGCCGATCTGGTCCGAAAAGTGATAGCCATCCTGTGGCGTCATGGCTGATGGCGGCTGCTGAATCATGGTTCGTGTGAGCTTACCAAAAATCACGCCAATTACCGTGATCTGCGACAAGTCAGGCACATGGACAGACGCTGCAAAACCGCGTCAAAGCAGCACATGCGGCAAAGGAGAGCATCAGGGCCTGCAGGCATATCGGTGCAGGCTGCCAGCTCATTCGCGCATTGAATGGTGCAATCAGGAATATGAATTTGACGGCGTACCGCTCAGGGCTTGAAATGGCAGGCGAGACAAAGCGTCTGCGCAACAGACCGCGCCGCTTCCACAATGAAAGCCAGTTGGGATACCCATGCCAGCCATTCAAGGGAAGATCATTCCCATCACCTTCGACGCAGCCGCCAGTGCCGCTTCCGCACTCGGTGGCCATGAACGCGAAGCCCTCGAGCACGCCATTGCCGACCATGCATCGCGCCCTGGCTCTCTGATCGTTCTGCTGCACTCTCTGCAAAATGCGCTGGGCTTTATCCCGCGTGCTGCCGTGCCCGTCATTGCCGAGGCCCTGAATCTTTCGCGTGCCGAGGTCCATGGTGTTGTCAGCTATTACCCGCATTTGCGCGAGCAGCCCCATGGCAGGACGCTGATCCAGGTCTGCCGGGCCGAAGCCTGCAAGTCGCGTGGCGGCGATGCACTGTTCGCCCATGCGCAAGCGGCACTGGGCTGCCAGTCCCATGGCACGAGCGCCGATGGCAGCGTGACGCTTGAGCCGGTTTACTGCCTGGGGCTGTGCGCCCAGTCGCCGGCCGTGATGGTCGACGAGAGCGAAGTCCATGCGCAGATGACTGCGGACCGGTTCGATGCCCTGATGGAGGAAATTCAGCAAAAACAGCTTGAAACCAAGGCAGATGAATCGAAACCAGCTATCGAAAATGAAGCTGTCGATGCCCCGCGCATCTATGTGCCGCGCGATGCCGCAGCCCTGGCCGTGGGCGCGGATGCGGTGGCCGACGCGCTGCAGCGCGAGTGCGCGGCGCGAGGCCTGGCGGTGGAGCTGGTACGCAACGGCTCGCGCGGCTTGCTGTGGCTGGAGACCCTGGTCGAAGTCGAGACTGCGCAGGGCCGTGTGGCCTACGGCCCGGTTCAGGCGGCTGACGTTGCAGGTCTGCTGGACGCCGGCATGCTGCAGGGCCAGCCCCATGCGCTATGCCATGGGCTGACCGAGCAGATGCCTTATCTGGCACGGCAGGAGCGTCTGACTTTTGCGCGCGTGGGCATCATCGATCCGCTGTGCCTGCGGGACTACGAGGCCCATGGCGGCTGGCAAGGCCTCAGGGCTGCTGCGGCCATGGCCCCCGAAGCCATCGTCCAGCAGGTGCTGGACTCCGGCCTGCGCGGTCGCGGCGGGGCGGCATTTCCGGCGGGGATCAAATGGAAGACCGTGGCGGCTGCTGAGAATGTGGGATCAGGGTCGCAGAAATACATTGCCTGCAATGCCGACGAGGGCGATTCGGGCACGTTCGCCGACCGTCTGCTGATGGAGGGCGACCCGTTCTGTCTGATCGAGGGCATGGCGATCGCTGGTCTGGCCGTCGGCGCAACGCAGGGCTATATCTATGTGCGCAGCGAATATCCGCATGCGATTGCGGTGCTGAACGAGGCGATTGCACGTGCCAGTGCCGCAGGCTGGCTGGGCGGCAATGTGGCCGGCAGCGGCAAGGCGTTCTATCTGCAGGTGCGCAAGGGTGCGGGCAGCTATGTCTGCGGTGAGGAGACCGCCATGCTCGAGAGCATCGAAGGCAAGCGCGGCATTGTGCGTGCCAAGCCACCGTTGCCTGCGATCGAAGGCCTGTTCGGCAAGCCCACGGTCATCAACAACGTGATCACGCTGGCGACCGTGCCCGTCATCCTGGCCAGGGGTGCGGCCTTCTACCAGGGCTACGGCATGGGCCGCTCGCGCGGCACACTGCCGTTCCAGCTGGCAGGCAATATTGCGCAAGGCGGCCTGGTGGAAAAAGCCTTCGGTCTTACGCTGCGCGAGCTGGTGCAGGACTTTGGCGGCGGCACGGCCACGGGCCGGCCCGTCAAGGCCATTCAGGTGGGTGGCCCGCTGGGCAGCTATGTGGCGCCCGGGGACTGGGATGATCCGCTGGACTACGAAGCCTATGCCGCAAAAGGCAATGTGGTTGGCCATGGCGGGCTGGTCGTGCATGACGATCAGGCCGATATGGCACAGCTGGCGCGCTATGCCATGGAGTTCTGCGCCATCGAGTCCTGCGGCAAATGCACGCCCTGTCGCATCGGCTCCACGCGAGGGGTGGAGGTGATCGATCGCATCACACGTCAAGGCGGCGCCGAGCATGCAGCCAATGTGGCGCTGCTCGAGAGCCTGTGCGACACCATGCAGCACGGCAGCCTGTGTGCCATGGGCGGTATGACCCCCTATCCGGTGCGCTCTGCGCTGCAGCACTATCCGCAGGACTTCGGTATCGAGCCCGTGCAGACCGTGAACCCCGCCTGAGGAGAGAGCCATGCTGGAACATCTGAAGAACACTGATTGCGGAACGCCTGCCAGCCTGTCCGAGGAACGGGTCACGCTGCATATCGACGGCCGCGAGGTCACCGTGCCCAAGGGCACATCGCTGATGCGCGCAGCCGTCGATGGCGGCATCAAGGTGCCCAAGCTCTGTGCCACGGATTCGCTGGAGCCCTTTGGTTCCTGCCGGCTGTGTCTGGTGCAGATCGAGGGGCGCAAGGGCTTTCCTGCGTCCTGCACCACGCCTGCCGAAGCGGGCATGAAGGTGCGCACCCAGAGCCCGCAGCTGCAGGAGCTGCGCAAGGGCGTGATGGAGCTCTATATCTCAGACCACCCGCTCGATTGCCTGACCTGCTCGTCCAACGGCGACTGCGAGCTGCAGGACATGGCCGGAGTGGTCGGTCTGCGCGAGGTGCGCTATGGCATGGATGGAGCCAACCACTTCAAGGGCGAAGCCAGGGCGGAGGTCGATACCTCCAATCCCTATTTCAACTACGACCCCAGCAAGTGCATTGTCTGCAATCGCTGCGTGCGCGCCTGCGAGGAAACGCAGGGCACGTTTGCGCTGACGATCAGCGGACGCGGTTTCGAGTCTCGCATCACGGCTGGCCAGGGCGACGGCTTCATGGCCAGCGACTGCGTGAGCTGCGGTGCCTGCGTGCAGGCCTGCCCCACGGCCACTTTGCAGGAAAAGACCGTGGTCGAGCTGGGCCAGAGCGAGCACAGCGAGATCACCACCTGCGCCTACTGCGGCGTGGGCTGCGGCTTCAAGGCCGAGATGAAGGGCGAGCAGGTGGTGCGCATGGTGCCCTGGAAGGACGGCAAGGCCAACGAAGGCCATGCCTGCGTCAAGGGGCGTTTTGCCTGGGGCTATGCCACGCACAAGGATCGCATCACAAAGCCCATGATTCGCGCCAAGATCAGCGATCCCTGGCGTGAAGTGAGCTGGGACGAGGCCATTGGCCATGCGGCCAGCGAGTTCCGCCGCATCCAGGCCAAGCACGGCAGGGACTCGATTGGCGGCATCACCTCATCGCGCTGCACCAACGAGGAAACCTATCTGGTGCAGAAGCTGATCCGCGCCGCCTTCGGCAACAACAATGTCGATACCTGTGCGCGTGTCTGTCACTCGCCCACGGGCTATGGTCTGGGCCAGACCTATGGCACGTCGGCAGGCACCCAGACCTTCAAGTCAGTGGAACAGTCCGATGTGATCATGGTCATAGGCGCCAATCCCACGGCGGCGCATCCGGTGTTTGGTTCACGCATGAAAAAGCGCCTGCGCGCGGGTGCCAAACTCATCGTGATCGACCCGCGCGAGATCGAGCTCGTCAACTCGCCCCATGTCAAGGCCGACTACCACCTGCAGCTGAGGCCCGGCACCAATGTGGCCATGATCACGGCGCTGGCTCATGTGATCGTCACCGAGGGCTGGCTGGCCGATGCCTATATTGACGAGCGCTGTGACGCCAAGTCCTTTGCGCAATGGAAGGAGTTCGTTGCCAGGCCGGAGAACTCGCCCGAGGCCACTGCCGACATCACCGGCGTGGCTCCCGAGCTGGTGCGCGGTGCGGCGCGGTTGTATGCCTTGGGCAGTGCAGATCATCCCCAAGGAAAGCAGGTCAACTCGGCCATCTACTACGGCCTGGGCGTGACCGAACATGCCCAGGGCTCGACCATGGTCATGGGCATTGCCAATCTGGCCATGGCCACGGGCAATGTGGGTCGCGAAGGTGTGGGCGTGAACCCGCTGCGCGGCCAGAACAATGTCCAGGGCTCCTGCGACATGGGCAGCTTTCCACACGAGCTGCCGGGCTATCGCCATATCTCGGACAGCATCACGCGCGCCGAGTTTGAAGGTGCCTGGGGCGTAAAGCTCAGTCCCGAGCCGGGCTTGCGCATTCCCAATATGTTCGAGGCCGCGCTGGAAGGCAGCTTCATGGGCCTGTACTGCGAGGGCGAGGACATCGTGCAGTCCGACCCCAACACCCAGCATGTGACGGCAGCGCTGTCGGCCATGGAATGCGTGGTGGTGCAGGACATCTTCCTCAACGAAACCGCCAAGTACGCCCATGTGTTCCTGCCCGGCTCGTCCTTCATGGAAAAGGACGGCACGTTCACCAATGCCGAGCGCCGCATCTCGCGTGTGACCCAGCTCATGCAGCCGCTGGCCGGCTATGCCGACTGGGAGGTGACGCAGCTGCTGTCCAAGGCGCTTGGCTATCCCATGAACTATGGCCATCCACGCGAGATCATGGCCGAGATTGCGCAGCTGACCCCCACTTTTGCAGGCGTGAGCTACGAGAAGATCGAGCGCCTGGGCAGCGTGCAGTGGCCCTGCAATGAAGGCACCGAAGAGGCGGGAACGGCCATCATGCACAAGGAAAAATTTGTGCGTGGCAAGGGCCGTTTCATCATCACCCAGTATGTGGCCACGGATGAAAAGGTCACGCAGCGCTTTCCGCTGCTGCTGACCACCGGGCGTATTCTCTCGCAGTACAACGTGGGCGCGCAGACGCGGCGAACGCCCAACAGCCAGTGGCATGGCGAGGACAGGCTGGAAATCCACCCCCATGATGCCGAGGATCGCGGTATACGCGATGGTGACTGGGTGGGCATTGAAAGCCGTGCCGGCCAGACGGTATTGCGCGCCACGGTGACCGAGCGCATACAGCCCGGCGTGGTCTACACGACCTTCCACTTTCCGGAATCGGGTGCCAATGTCATCACCACCGACAGCTCGGACTGGGCCACCAACTGCCCCGAGTACAAGGTGACGGCCGTGCAGGTACTGCCCGTGGCGCAGCCTTCAAGCTGGCAGCAAGGCTACAAGCGTTTCAACGACCAGCAGCTCGGTCATCTGGCCGCAGCTCAGCTGGAGATGGGAGGTCGGTGATGGACGTGAACAACCTGATCCGCATGGCCAATCGCATAGCCGAGTTCTTCGAGTCCATGCCCGAACATGACGAGGCGCTCGACGGTGTTGCCCAGCATATCCAGAAGTTCTGGGAGCCGCGCATGCGGCTTCGGATTCTGGCGGCCTTGAACGAGCCTTCCGAGGCCGCGCAGCTGCGGCCCCTGGTGCGCGACGCGCTGCGCAAGCATGTGGCAATGCTGGGGCATGTGCAGACATAGTGCTGCGCACTGAAAAAGAGCAGCCTCTGCGCCCGTTGCGGGTATATTGGGTCTTCAGATCCCTGATCTGAGCCGCTGCCCGCAATCGAATGGCTGCGGCTTTTTTTATTGACCATCTTCATGACTTCCGAATCCGTCAAGAGCTCTTTGATGAGCGCACATCTGCGCCTGCTGGGCATGGCCCTGATGTGGGGCACTTCCTGGCCGGCAGGCCGCATTCTGGCGCTCAATATGCCGCCGTTGGCCGCATCTGCGCTGCGCTTTTTGCTGGCCGCGACCCTGTTGCTGCCCTGGCTGTATTTCTCGGGCGGGCTGGGTGCTCTGAGGCACTGGTCTGTCAAGACCTGGCTGGGCATGTTTGCGGCAGGCGCGACCGGGGTGTTCGGCTACGCCAGCTTTTTCCTCACGGGTCTGCAGCATCTGCCCGCGGGCAAGGCGGCGCTGCTCATCACGCTCAATCCGGTGGTCACGCTGGCGTTCGCCGTGTGGCTTTTCAAGGAACGCATCAACGCCACCATTGCGCTGGGCATGTTGCTGGCGGCCTGCGGTGCCGTGGTGGTCATCTCGCATGGCGATCCCATGCAATTGCTCAACGGAACGGTAGGGGTGGGCGAGATGCTGATTCTGGGCTGCGTGGCCTGCTGGGTTTGCTACACACTGATTGGCCGCGCCATGCTGGCAGGCGTGAATGCGCTGGCTGCGACCACCGTGACTTCCATTTTCGGTGCCTTGCTGCTTGTGGCCGCCAGCCTGGTGCTGGAGGGCTCGCAGGGGCTGGTTTCGGCATTTCAGGCCAGTGGCACGGCCTGGACTGCCATGGTCTTCATGGCCTATGGCTCCACGGCCCTGGCCTATGCCTGGTACTTTGCGGGCGTCAAATCGCTGGGCGCGGGTGCCGCCTCGGGCTATATCACACTGGTGCCGGTGATCGGCGTTCTGCTTTCAGCCCTGCTGCTGGGCGAGAGCATTGAAGGCTCCATGGTGCTCGGCGGCGCCATGGCCGTGCTGGGTACAGCCGTGATGAACTGGGGGCGTCGGTCAACGGCCTGAGGCCGGCCTTCCTATTTGACAGCATGAAGCGCTTGCGCAGAAATCGTCTCAAGCCGCTTTGACTGAATATGGGCCTGGCTTGTTCAGGGTGCCCAAGCCGCTGCTGCCTGCGGATCAAGCCTGTTTGATCGTGCCTGCATTCACGATCATCTGGGAGACCACCTCCAACTGATGTTCGGCTGCTGCATCGTCAATCTCGAACAGGCGCATGACGGCCAGGCCTCGCAGCGCGGCAAACACCACAGATGCAAAGTGGCTGGGCTGAGGATGGCGCTCGGCGATTTCCGGGAAAACCTCCACGAAGTGTTCGAAGGAGGCGGGGTCATATTGGGATCGGTGCGCGTTGATGCGCTCGAATAGCGGCGTGCTCTTGCAGCCGAAAAACATGCTCCAGGTCGCCACATAGCTGGGTTGGGCATAAAGGCTTTGCCAGGCCCTGCGCACGAATTCGCGAGCGCGCGGCTCCAGCGGCAGCTGCGCGGCATCTTCGGGCCAACCTGCGCCCGCAGCCGCCAGCGGCGCCATGATTTCATCGACCACCTGCTCCATCAGCGCCTGGCGGCTGCCGAACTGGTGCTGCACCGCCCCCAGCGTGACTTTGGCGCCACGCGCAATTTCCTGCAGATTGGTTTGCTGAAACCCAACTTTCTGTAGCAGCCGTATGGCGGATTTGATGATCTTGCGCTGCGTGGTCTGACTGCGTTCTGCCTGGGTACGGCGGGGGGCGGTTTTGCTTCCTGTTTGATTCATGGGTTGCGTGTGTGATTCATAAGGCGTCGATGACGCACCACACCAGATGCTACACGCTCCGGCACTGATGGCTGGATGGGCCTGTCTGGGTAACTTCACCCTCGGGTAATCCATGATGAATAAAGATTAAACGTTTAATGTTTTATGTTTTAGACTCCGCCTCCATTGTTGTTCATCAGCGACCTTGGAGAGCTAGTCAGCTTCCGAGGGCTGTTATTGGAATCCGCCATGTCACGCTCTGTTTACCGCCTTCCCGCCGACGACCGCACCAATGGATGGAGCGCGCTGCTGGGAACTCGTCAGCCGAAGGCGCCGCTGCAGGGCGATGTGGCGGTGGACTGGGTCATCGTGGGCGCTGGCTATGCGGGGCTGGCGGCAGCACGCCAGCTGGCACAACAGCAACCTGATGCTTCCATCGCCGTGGTGGATGCGGGCGTGGTGGGGGAGAATGCCTCGGGCCGCAACTCCGGCTTCGCGATCGATCTGCCGCACAGCTCGGCGCCATCGGACGCCGCCGTGGAGGCGGGCCGCAGCGTGATCCGCGTCAACCGCTTTGCCGTGGATGCGCTGGAGCGGGCAGTGACTGAGCACAGCATCTCCTGCGGCTGGCAAAAGCGCGGCCGCTACCACGTGGCAGTGACGGAGGAGGTGGCGCAGAAGTCGCTCAAGCCCTATGCACGCAATCTGGATGCCTGGCAGGAGCCCCATGAATATCTGGACCGTGATGCGCTGCGCCAACGCATAGGCTCCAACTACTACGCGGCAGCCGTCTACACGCCGGGCACGCGCCTCATGAATCCCGCGGCGCTGGTGCGTGGTCTGGCCGACAGCCTGCCGTCCCAGGTGCAGCTGTTCGAGAACTCGCCGGTCATCGAGGCGAAGCTCGAAGGCGCGGCTCCCTTTGTCCGCACGGCCCAGGGCAGCATCCGTGCGCGCAAGGTCATTCTGGCCGTCAATGCGTTCTCGCAGTCATTTGGCGTCTACCAGGAGCGCCAGGTACCGATTTTGCTGTTCGCCAGCCTGACTCACCCGCTCAGCGATGCCCAGATCGCCCAGCTGGGAACGGATGCCGCCTGGGGCGTGACGCCCGCGCATGGCGTGGCGGGCTCCACGGTACGTCTGACGCACGACCGGCGGCTGATGATCCGCCAGGGGTTCGAGTATTCACCCAGCCTGCGCACCACTGACGGGCGCCGCGCCAAGGCCAGGGCCATGAACCAGGCGCTGCTGCGCCGCCGCTTTCCACAACTCGGGGCCATCGAGCTCGAGCATTTCTGGATGGGCTGGCTGGCGGTCTCGCACAACCATGCGCCCGCCTTTGGCCGGATTGGCGACAACGCCTGGGCAGCGTCCTGCTGCAACGGCTCGGGCATCGTGCGCCACACCGCCGCCGGCATGCTGATCGCCGACCTGGCGCTGGGTCGCAAGAACCCGCTGATCGACGACTTCCTCGTCGAGGGCACTGCCAACTACATCCCGCCGCGCCCGCTGCGCGATGTCGGCGTGGGACTCACGCTGGCATGGGATATGTGGCGTGGCCGGGCCGAGCAGTAAGCACCTTTCGGATCCGCATAGGTAGATATAGATAACAGGAGACAAACCATGCATACCCCTTCTTCCAACGGGCATCTGGAGCGCAAGCTCAAGAACCGCCATATCCAGTTGATTGCGCTGGGCGGCACCATAGGCACCGGGCTGTTTCTGGGCTCGGCCGGCATCATCGAGCTGGCCGGCCCTGGCGTGTTGCTGGGCTATACCATCGGCGGCCTGCTGATCTTCTTCATCATGCGTTTCTTGGGCGAGATGCTGGTCGAGGAGCCCTCTGCTGGTTCGTTCAGCTATTTCGCCAACCGCTACGTGGGGCGCTTTGCCGGTTTCCTGTCGGGCTGGAACTGCGTGGCCCTCTATGTGCTGGTGGGCATGCTGGAGCTGACCGCAGTGGGCAAGTTCATCCAGTTCTGGTGGCCCGATATCCCGGTCTGGGTGACGGCAGCCGTTTGCTTTGTGCTTATCAACGGCGTGAACTTCATCAACGTCAAGGCTTATGGCGAGTTTGAGTTCTGGTTCGCGCTGATCAAGATCGTGGCCGTGGTGGCGATGATCGCCACCGGCATCTACCTGCTGTCCACCACACACAACCCCACGCAGACGATCAGCAACCTGTGGACGCAAGGCGGTTTCCTGCCGAACGGCTTCAAGGGTCTGTTCATGGCCTTTGCCTTCATCATGTTCGCCTTCGGCGGCGTGGAAATGCTGGGCTTTGCCGCTGCAGAAACCGAAGAGCCTCGCAAGGTCATTCCCAAGGCGATCAACCAGCTCATGGTGCGCGTGCTGCTGTTTTATGTGGGCTCGATGGCCGTGCTGCTGTCGCTGACGCCCTGGACTGATCTGGTGGCCCAGCTCAAGGCCGGTGGCGGCACCTACAGCAGCAGTCCCTTTGTGTTGGTGTTCTCGGGCATGGGCGAGCATCTGGCCGCGCATATGCTGAATTTCGTGATCCTCACCGCTACGCTGTCGGTCTACAACAGCATGGTCTACAGCTCCAGCCGTCTGCTGTATGGCATGGCCCAGGAAGGCAACGCCCCCAAGTCGCTGGGTGAAGTCAACAAACGCGGTGTGCCCGTGAAGGCCATCGTCTACCCCGGCATCGTCACTGCCTTCTGCGTGGTGCTGAACTATGTGGCGCCTGCCGGAGTGATCGAGCTGCTGATCTCGTTGATCACGGCGGCGTTGGTGATTATCTGGACCATCATCATCATTTCGCACCTGAACTACCGCAAGCTGCATGACGCCAAGGGCACGCCGCGCAGCTTCAAGGCGCCGCTGTTCCCGCTGACCAACTACATCTGTCTGGCAGCCATGGTGCTGGTGGTGGTCGTGATGCTGCTCACGCCCGGAGTACGTGCCTCTGCCTATGCCATTCCGGTGTGGGTGCTGGCGGTCTATGCCATGTACCGCATGGTTTTTCGCCAGCCCGTTGGGCTGGTGCAGACTGCGGTTTGATTGAATGAGGGCTTACGCAAACAAGGATGCGGCAGGACTGTTTTTTGAGGAAAAGCTCTTGTCCGAACCTGATTTGCGCAAGTCGTGTGAATGAGGGCTTGCGCAGACCTTTGCGCCAGCCTGTTGTAACCCCTGAACCTTGAGAGCACTTCGATGAACTCCACTGCAACCTTCTATCCCGCGCCCGGCGGCATGCCCTTCTCTTCTGCAGTCCGTGCAGGCGGCTTTCTGATGCTGTCGGGGCAGATCCCCTTCGGCGAGGACAAGCGCCCGCTTACCGGCCCCATCGAAGAGCAGACACATGCCGTGCTCAAGGCCATCGCGGCGCGGCTGGAGGCAGTGGGCAGCTCGCTGGACGACGTGGTGAAGGCCAATATCTGGCTCAGCGACCTGGCTCATTTCGATGCCTTCAACAAGGTCTACGCCAGCTATTTCAAGGAAGGCAGTTACCCAGTGCGCAGCCTGGTGCAGGCACAGCTGGTTTTTGGCGTTGGCGTTGAGATCGAAGTCCAGGCACTGGATAAAGCAGTCTGATCGCGCCATCATCCATCAGGACTTACGCAAACAAGGGTGCATAAGAGGCATGCCCATGGGGTAAACGTCTTGCCTGAGCCTGATTTGCGTAAGTCGTATCCATTTCATTTTTTTGCAGGAAACCTCGTCATGACCGATTTGTTCGAAAACCCCATGGGCCTGTGCGGCTTTGAGTTCGTCGAGTTCGCCTCGCCTGCCGACGGCGTGCTGGAGCCGTTGTTCGAGAAGCTGGGCTTCACGCTGGTGGCCAAGCATCGTTCCAAGGACGTGGTGCTGTATCGCCAGGGTGGCATCAATTTCATCATCAACCGCGAGCCCAAGAGTCAGGCAGCCTATTTCACGGCCGAGCACGGCCCCAGTGCCTGCGGCCTGGCCTTCCGTGTCAAGGATGCGCACAAGGCCTACAAGCGCGCGCTGGAGCTGGGCGCGCAGCCCGTGCACATTCCCACCGGCCCCATGGAACTGCGCCTGCCCGCCATCAAGGGCATTGGTGGTGCGCCGCTGTACCTGATCGACCGCTACGAAGACGGCAAGTCCATCTACGACATCGATTTCGAGTTTCTGCCCGGTGTGGACCGCAATCCCAAGGGTCACGGCTTCCAGCTCGTCGATCACCTCACGCACAACGTCTACCGTGGCCGCATGGCCTACTGGGCCGACTTCTACAACAAGCTGTTCAACTTCCAGGAAATCCGCTACTTCGACATCCAGGGCGAGTACACGGGCCTGACCTCCAAGGCCATGACTGCGCCTGACGGCCTGATCCGCATTCCTCTGAACGAAGAAGCCAAGCAGGGCGGTGGCCAGATCGAGGAATTCCTGATGAAGTTCAACGGCGAGGGCATACAGCACATCGCGCTGTTGTGCGAAGACCTGCCCACGGCCATCGACAGCCTGCAGATGGCCGGCATTCCGCTGCTGACTGCGCCCAACGACATCTATTACGAGAACCTCGCCAAGCGCCTGCCCGGCCACGGCCAGCCGGTGGGCGAGCTGCAGTCGCGTGGCATCTTGCTGGATGGAACCACCGAAGGCGGCCAGCCACGCCTGCTGTTGCAGATCTTCTCCGAGCCGCTGTTGGGCCCCGTGTTCTTCGAATTCATCGAGCGCAAGGGCAACTACCGCGAAGGCTTCGGCGAGGGCAATTTCAAGGCGCTGTTCGAGTCCATGGAACGCGACCAGATCAACCGCGGCGTGCTCGATACCGCCAAGGAATGAGCACCATGAAGATCGACCGCATCCATCACGTGGCCTACCGCTGCAGGGACGCCAAGGAAACCGTGCTCTGGTACAGCCAGATGCTGAAGATGGACTTCGTGCTGGCTATTGCCGAGGATCAGGTGCCATCGACCAAGGCGCCCGACCCGTATATGCACATCTTCATGGACGCTGGCAACGGCAATGTGCTGGCCTTTTTCGAGCTGCCCACCCAGCCGCCCATGTGCCGCGACCCGAACACGCCGGCCTGGGTGCAGCACATCGCCTTCCGCGTGAAGGATCGGGCCGAGCTGCTGGAGTTCAAGGCTCACCTGGAGGCCAACGGCGTTGACGTGCTGGGCGTGACCGATCACGGTGCATTCCACTCCATCTACTTCTTCGACCCCAATGGCCACCGCATCGAACTGGCCTGCCCCGACCCGGACGAGGAAGCCATGATCAAGAGGCTTGATGCCGTGAAATGGGACATGCTCGAAGACTGGAGCAAGACCAAGCGTGCGCCCAAGCATGCGGCTTTCCTGCACGAGAGGGAGTTCCAGCAATGAGCGCGGTCCTGAATGAGACCTTGAACCCCCAGCTCCAGAGCTGGGTGGTCTCGGCCAACGCTGCGGGTTGCGACTTCCCCATCCAGAACCTGCCCTTCGGCCGCTTCCGCACGGTGGGCGACAGCGGCTGGCGTATCGGCGTCGCCATCGGCAACCAGGTGCTGGATCTGCGCACTGCCGGCCTGATCGACCATGCGGACATGCACCGCTTGATGCAAGCCACGCGGCAAGAGCGCCAGGCGCTGCGCCAGGCGCTTTCCGAAGGCTTGCGCGAGGGCAGTACCAAGCAGTCGGCATGGGAGCCAGCGCTGCTGCCCCAGTCTGCAGTCGAGCTGGGCCTGCCCTGCGAGGTGGGTGACTACACCGACTTCTACGTCGGCATCCACCACGCCTCCGAAATCGGCCGCCAGTTCCGCCCCGACAACCCGCTGCTGCCCAATTACAAATGGGTGCCCATCGGCTATCACGGCCGTGCCTCCACGCTGCAGGCCAGCGGCTCGTCCTTCCATCGACCCATGGGGCAGTCCAAGGCGCCCGATGCGGCCCAGCCCGTGCTGGCACCCTGTGCGCGGCTGGACATCGAGCTGGAGCTGGGCATTTTCATTGGCCAGCCCAACGCCCAGGGCGTGCCTGTGTCCATGAGGGAGGCCGAGCAACATGTTTTCGGCATCACGCTGTTCAACGACTGGAGCGCACGCGACATCCAGGCCTGGGAATACCAGCCGCTGGGTCCTTTCCTGTCCAAGAACTTCGCCAGCACGGTCTCGCCCTGGATGGTGACGATGGAGGCACTGGAGCCATTTCGCCAGCCGTTCAGCCGTCCTGAAGGCGACCCCGATCCGCTCCCATACCTGGACTCTGCCGACAACCGCACGCGCGGCGCCATCGCTATCCAGATGGAAGTGGTGCTGCAGACGGCGCGCATGGCCCGAGAGGGTCATGCGGGTGATGTGATCAGCCGCTCCAACTTCGCCGAGGCCGCGTACTGGACCGTGGCGCAGCTCGTGGCCCACCACACCGTCAACGGCTGCGCGCTGCGCGCGGGTGACCTGCTGGGGTCGGGCACGCTGTCGGGGCCGACCCTGGCGCAGAGCGGCTCTTTGCTGGAGTTGACCACGGGCGGCAAGAACCGCATCACGCTGTCGAACGGCGAAACGCGGGGCTTTCTGGAAGACGGCGATACCGTCGTGCTGCGCGCCTACTGCGAAGGTGCAGGCGCGCGCCGCATCGGCTTCGGCGAATGCCGGGGTACGGTACTGCCAGCCCGAACGCAAGGCTGAGCTTGCAAATCGCGACTTGCGCAAACGAGACTCAAGCAAGCGCTTTGCCTCAGGCAAACCCTCTTGGAGCATCCTGGTTTGTGCAAGTCCATAGGCATATAGGGGCCTGGAGCCTTGTACATGCAGCAGCTAGATCTGTCTGGAGTGTGGCTGCAGGTCGGTAGGGACCCGCTTTTTCCGGCAGGCCATGGGCACACGAAATGGTGAATGTGCGTCTTCATGGCCTGAGTGCTTCAGCGGCTTGCTCAAAGCGGATCGTATCGCGCATATTTTGGGTTGAACCAGCGCAGATCCCGCTTGCCCAGGCTTTGGAGATGCTCCCGCGTCTGTTGGACAAGAGGCCTTTTCAGATCCTCAGGCTGCAGCGGGCGTGACTTGCCAGCTTCTTCCAGTCGCAGCACGCTGGCCTGCGCGCTGGTGTCACTGTAGCTGCGCACCACCAGGCTCAGGCCGCCCAGCGTAAAGCAGTAGATGTCGTATTCGTAGTAGTACTCGTAAAAGCCCTCGGCATCGGGCTCACTGGCGTCGATATGGTGGCTGGATTCCACCTGCAGGCTATCTGTGCCCATGCTTTAGCTGCAATCGGTGTGCAGCCGGTGCGTGCCGCACTTCACGCAGCGAAACAGGTAGCCGCCCACCGGATCACCGGTCTTGCTGATGGCTTGCAGATAGCGCTCTGGCATGTTGGCAATATCGGCTTGCAACTCCTGCTCCAGCTGCTTGATTTCGGTATGGTCGGTGTAGCCCACAAAGGCGCAGGGCTCATCGCAATGCACCAGCCATTGCTCCTGCTGCCAGCTGTGATAGCTGGGCGTGCGTTCGCAGACTTCCTGCAGCAGCACGCGATCCATGACGATGCTGTCCGGTTCATCGGGATCGGCGCTCACGCCTTCAATGCCCAGGTAGTCGTTGAATTCGCCCTCATAGTGCCTGGCCGCGCTGCCGTCGGCAATGCACCAGGGGCAGAGATAGTCCGGCTCTTCGAGGCTGTAAAACGAGCTGTTGTACTTGAGCTCACGCGCTTGGCCGCAGCAGGAGCAGATACCGCTTTCGGCCACAAACAGATCCAGCGCATAGGCATTGGGGCTGAGACGAAATTTCGGCAAATCCATGGAGAGCTCCGTTCAGGTCTGGCGATTCTGGGCGATGGCTTGCAGCAGATTCCGGCAGGCATCTTCCACCAGATCGAGCACATGCTCGAAGCCGCTGTCGCCGCCATAGTAGGGGTCAGGCACTTCGGGCTCGTCAAAGCGCTGGCAGTAGTCGGTCAGCCGCTTCATGCGCTGCTGCTGGGCGGGCGTGGCGATGCGGCGCGCAGCGACTTCGTTGGCGCTGTCCATCACCAGCACCAGATCGAAAGCGTCAAAATCCTGCTTTGTCAGCTGCCGCGCACGCTGCTCGCTGAGGTCATAGCCCCGGCGTCGTGCATGTTGCTGGCTGCGGGCATCGGGGGCCTCGCCAACGTGATAGCCGTGCGTGCCGGCGGAGTCCACCTGCACCAGATGCTGCAGACCCGCATCCGCCACCATTTTTTCCAGCACACCGTGGGCAGTGGGACTGCGGCAGATATTGCCGGTGCAGACCATCAGAACGCGAACGGGTCTGGCAGCAGTCATGGCTGATCTTTCGCCGTGGCTGCTTGTACCTCGGCCATCCTGGTTTCCAGTGTGCGGATCTGGGTCTTGAGCTGGCGCATGCTGCTTTGCATGGTCACGCCCAGCAGGCGGCGCATGCCTTCAAAGAACAGCACCATGAAGAGCACCACGGGCAGCACGCCCCAGCGCAGCCAGGGCGAGGCCTGGTTGATCCAGGCCACGGCGCATACCACCACGGCCATGGCGACGGCAAGATAGTTCCATTTCCTTGAGCTTTGCATCTTGCTTTCGTACTTCTGCGCAGTGGCTTCGAGCTGCTGTTCGGTGACTCTGAGTTTGGCAATGGAGGCCTGAATCTCTTCAAGGCTGGCGGGCTTGTCTGACGGCATAGGGCAGATGGTCGGTAAGTGAGAAGGCGGGTGTTTTGCCTGCCTGAATTGATTTTGATAGCTGAGAGCGCTTGATGGACAAGTGATGCGGCGATGTTTGATCAGAAGTGCTGTGTGCTGCTCAATGCATCGAACTCGTCGCTCCACTGCTGGCGCAGGCTGCGCTTTTCGCTCTCGTCTATCCAGGCCGCATCGATGCCGTTGAGCATGAAGTCCTTGAGGTCGGCCATCGAAAAACCAAAGTCGCTGACCATCTTGGTCCAGGCCCCTGTAGGGTTCACATGGTGAAGCGTGGGGTCGTCGGTGTTGGGGTGGATGCGAATGCCCATGGATGGCATTTTGCGGATCGGGTGGTCCAGCGCCCAGCGCTCGGGTGCCAGCGTGCGCAGATAGTAGGAATTGGTCGGCACCACGGTGAACACAATGCCCAGATCGGCACAGCGCCGGGCCAGCTCCGGGTTGTCGATGACGGTGTAGCCATGGTCGACGCGGTCCACCTTGAGAGTCTCGATGGCCGTTTGCAGATTGTTCCAGGGCAGGCCGAATTCGCTGGCATGGGCCGTGGTCTTGAGGCCGTTGCGACGAGCCAGCGCATAGGCCTCGGCAAACAGCTCGGGCGGGCGCTCGTTTTCACGGTAGTCGATGCCGATGCCGGGCACATCGTCATGGCGGTTGTCCAGCATCCATTGCACCATCTGCACGGCGGCCTCGGCCGGGGCTTCGCGGTCGATGGACGGCACCAGGCGGCCGCGTATGCCGCAATCCTTTTGCGCCGCTGCGGCGCCGGCCAGGATGGCTTGCTGGGCGGCGGCATAGCTCATGCCCGAACACTGCACCGTGCCCGTGGGGTTCCAGAAGAATTCGGCATAGCGGACATGGTGGGCAGCGGCATCCTGCAGATATTCATAGGTAATGCGCTCCAGGTCGGCCGGCGTCTGCAGCAGCCACTCATCGAGTGCACGCAGCACGCGCAGCACGCCCACGGGCTTTTCGCCGCGCGTGTAGAAAGCCTCGATCTCTTCGGCAGTCAGCGGCGCCTTGGCGCGCTGCACCAGTTCGATGAAGGTGTTTTTTCTGACCGTGCCCAGCAGGTGACAGTGCAACTCCATCTTGGGGATGGCGTGGGCAAAGGCGGTCAGTTCAGGTGTGGGGGCGGTAGGCGCGGCATTCATGCCGCAGATGGTAGTGGCTTGCGATCAGCCTTGCCGTAGGCAGTTTTACGTTACGGTGCAAGGAACAGCCGCGGCACGGACGCCGCCAGCATGGCGATGCCCGAGCAAGTCAGCAGGCTCAGCACGATCTGGCGAAAGCGGGCATCGCTCACGCCTTTGTAGACGCGGGTGCCGAAGATCACGGGCACCAGCACTGCGGGCAGCACCACGGCAAACGACGGCCACATGGCGGGCTTGACCAGGCCAGTTGCCAGATAGCTGGCCATGGTGACGGCCAGCACCGAGAGGTTGAAGTTCTGGATTACCGTGCGCTGCACATGGCGCTCAAAGCCGCGCAGCGTGCACCACAGGGTGGGCACGGTGCCGCTGAAGCCGCCCAGCCCGCCCATGGCGCCGCCGATCAGGCCCGCGACCGCATCGCTCAGGCGGGCCAGCAGGCCACCGCCCAGCGTCAGCCGGGGCAGGTGAGCGCTGAGCAGCATGGTGGGGCACCACAGCACCAGCAGACAGCCCAGGCCGAACTTGAACCAGTCCATATTGAGATGCGGCATCACGGCCACGCCCATGGGAATGCCGGCCAGACCGCCGGCGATAAACGGCAGCAGCGACTTCCAGTGAAATTCGCGGCGCACGGTGAAGGCCGCAATGATCTGCCCCGTCAGAGAGCCGAACACCGAGAGCACGGCGGCCAGTTGCGGCTCCAGCACCCAGGCCCAGAACGACATGGCCACCATGCCGAAGGCAAAGCCCGACAGCCCCTGCACAAAGCCTGCCACTGCAGCCCCCAGGGCCACCACCAAGATCACTTCCACGTTCTGGTCTCCGTCTGAAGGCACCGATTATCGTCCCGCTCAAGCAGGGCATTGCCATGCAGTTTGGGCATGGCAGCAGGCTGCTGCGCTATCGTGCAGACCATGCAAGCATCATCTGTCTGGATTCTGGGTCTGCGCAATCTTTGGCGCGATCTGCGCGCTGGCGAGCTGCGCCTGATCATCGTGGCTGTGCTGCTGGCCGTGGCGGCACTGAGCTCGGTGGGCTTTTTTGCCGACCGCCTGCAGGCCGGCCTGCAGCGCGACGCCCGTCAGTTGCTGGGCGGCGATGTGGTGGTGGTCAGCGACAATCCCGCCCCCACGGCTTTTGTGCAGCAGGCACAGCAGCAGGGGCTGCAGACCGTGGCCACGGCCAGCTTTCCGACCATGGCACGGGCCGCCCAGGAGCAGGGCGGTGCCAGCCGTCTGGTGGCGCTCAAAAGTGTGGACCCCGGCTACCCGTTGCGCGGCGTGCTGCACCTGAATCAGGGGCCGGGCCAGCCAGACCTGGAAGTCCGGGCGATTCCCGAAAGCGGCCATGCCTGGGTGGATGCGCCGCTGCTGGAGGCACTGGGCCTGAAGCTCGGCGACCGATTGCTGCTGGGCGATGCCAGCTTTCATATCTCACACATCATTGCCATCGAGCCTGATCGTGGCGCGGGTTTCATGAGCTTTGCCCCGCGCGTGATGATCAACAGCGCCGACCTGCCCGCCACGCGCCTGGTGCAGCCGGCCAGCCGCATCACCTATCGATTGGCCGTGGCTGCGCAGGCAGACGCAGGGCGCGGTGCAGAACGGGCCGCGCAAGACTATCTGGGCTGGGCGCAGGAGCTGGCCAAGAGCCTGCATGGCGTGCGTGTGGAATCGCTGGAAAGCGGCCGCCCCGAAATGCGCCAGACCCTGGACAGGGCCGAGAAATTCCTGAGTCTGGTGGCGCTGCTCTCGGCACTGCTCTCGGCCGTGGCCGTGGCACTGGCCGCGCGCGCCTTTGCCAACAGCCATCTCGATGCCTCGGCCATGCTGCGCGTGCTTGGCCAGAGCCAGCGCCGTATTGCCCTGGCCTATGTCGTGGAGTTCGTGAGCATTGCCCTGGCCGCCAGCGCGGCCGGCGTGCTGCTGGGCTGGGCGGTGCACCATGTGTTTGTCTGGCTGCTGGCCGGACTGGTCGAGTCCGCCCTGCCTGCGGCCAGCCTGTGGCCCGCATTGTTCGGCATGGGCATGGGGCTGACCCTGTTGCTGGCTTTTGGCCTGCCGCCCGTGCTGCAACTGGCGCAGGTGCCGCCGCTGCGCGTGATGCGGCGCGATCTGGGAGCGCTCAAGCCAGCATCGTGGCTGGTGCTGGGTGTGGGTGTTACGGGTTTTGCGGCCTTGTTGATGGTCGCCAGCCGCGACATCAAGCTGGGCCTGATTGCCGTGGGCGGCTTTGCCGTCGCCGTGCTGTTGTTCGCGGGCCTGGCCTGGCTGGCCGTCAAGCTGCTGCGGCAGGTGGTCAATGAGAGCACGGCGCCGCGCTGGCTGGTCATGGCCACGCGCCAGGTCTCGGCCAAACCCGTGTATGCCGTGGTACAGGTCAGCTCGCTGGCCGTGGGGCTGCTGGCTTTGGTGTTGCTGGTGCTGCTGCGCACCGATCTGATTGCCAGCTGGCGCAAGGCCACGCCGGCCAATGCGCCCGATCGCTTTGTCATCAATGTCCAGCCCGATCAGGCGCAGGACTTTCAGGCCGCGCTGAAAAAGGCCGGCGTGCACAGCTATGACTGGTATCCCATGATTCGCGGCCGGCTGATCGCCGTCAACGGCAAGGCCGTCAGCCCCGATGACTATGAGGAAGATCGTGCCAAGCGCCTGGTGGACCGGGAGTTCAATATCTCCACTGCCGAAACCATGCCGGATCACAACCAGATCGTGGGCGGCCGCTGGCAGGCGGGCGAGCAGGGCGCGATCAGCATGGAAGAAGGCATTGCCAAGACCCTGGATCTGAAGCTGGGCGACACGCTGCGCTTCGATATCGGCGGCGAGGAGAGCGAGGCCCGCATCACCAGCCTGCGCAAGGTGGACTGGAGTTCCATGCGCGCCAACTTCTTTGTGATCTACCCCGTGCAGCATCTGGAGAACGTGGCCGTGACCTACCTGGCGGCCTATCGCGCGCCCGACGTCAAGGGCTTTGACAATGCGCTGGTCAATGAATTTCCCAACATCACCAATGTCGATCTGAGCAGCACGCTGGCCCAGGTGCAGCAGGTGATGGACCAGGTCATACGTGCCGTGGAGTTTCTGTTCGGCTTCACGCTGGTGGCAGGGCTGGTCGTGCTGTTTGCCTCCGTCACCGGCACGCGCGAGGAAAGAGCGCGCGAGTACGCCATCATGCGTGCCGTGGGTGCCAGATCGGGCCTGCTGCAGCAGGTGCAAAGCGCCGAGCTGGCCGGAGTGGGCCTGATGGCCGGCTTTCTGGCCAGTTGCGTGGCCCTGGCCGTGGGCTGGGCGCTGGCGCGCTGGGTGTTCGATTTTGAATGGAATGTGCTCTGGTGGGTACCGCTGGTGGGTGCGCTGGCGGGCGCATTGCTGGCCTGGCTGGCCGGCTGGTGGGCGTTGCGCGAGGTGGTCAGCCGCCCGGTGATGATCACGCTGCGCCAGGCGGCGGAATAAGGCTAGCCCTTGAACAGCCGCTCGCTTGCAAAGTCCACAAAAGCCCGGACCTTGGGCGAGAGCTGGCGGCTGGAGGGCCAGAGTGCCGAGAACTGCCCGCTATGGGTGAGTTGCTGCGCCAGGACCTGCTGGAGCTCGCCGCGCGCCAGTGCGTCGCGGGCCAGGAAGTCGGGCATATAGGCCAGACCCAGGCCTGAGACGGCCGCGCCCAGCATGGCTTCCATATTGTTGCAGACCAGGGCGATGGGCATGGCCGGCAGCCCGGGCAGCGTCCATTCCTCGAGCTTGCCGCTGTTAAGAAATCGATAGCGCAGGCTGGCGTGTCCGGCAAGGTCGGCCGGCGTCAGCGGCACGCCGCGCTCGCTCAGATAGGCCGGCGAGGCCGCCAGAATGAAGCGAAACGGCCCCAGTCGGCGTGCCACCAGCCGCGAGTCGGCCAGCTCGCCGCTGCGGATGACCACATCGAGGCCGGCCTCTACGACGTCGACCAGATGGTCGTTGAAGTCCAGATCCAGCTCGACCTCGGGATAGCGGGCCTGGAATTCGGGCAGCACGGGCAGCAGAAAACGGTAGCCGATGGTGGGCAGGCTCACGCGCAGCCGGCCACGCGGCGCTTGGGCGGCGGCCTGCATGGCAGCGCGTGCATCGTGCAGCTCGTCGAGGATGCGCCGGCAGCGCTCGTGAAACAGAGTGCCTTCCTGCGTCAGGCGCACCTGGCGTGTGGTGCGATGGAACAGGCGCAGGCCGAGTTGCTGCTCCAGACGCGCCACGTTCTTGCCAACGGCCGAGGCCGAGATGCCGAGTGCGCGGCCGGCCTCGGCAAAGCTCAGGAGATCGGCGGCACGCACAAAGGACTCAAGTCCGCTGAAGCTGTCCATGGTCATTGGCAACCTTTGGTTGGGATTGTGGGGAGTTTCAAAGCTATTTTCGTTTCATTGGAGCGCTTTTATCGTTCATGTCTGATTGATTCACGACGCCAGCCCTCCATGTCTTGCCCCACTTCCCCATCCCGCCCGCAGGCGGATCTTCCTGTTTTCGCCCGCCGCGCATCGCCTGCCTGGGTGCTGCTGTCGGTCTGCCTGGCCGCTGTGGCCATGCCGCTGAGCTTTACCGGGCCGGCCGTGGCACTGCCGGCGCTGCGCGAGGCGCTGGGCGGCAGCCCTCTGGCGCTGAACTGGGTCACCAATGCCTTCATGCTGAGTTTCGGTGCCACGCTGATGGCGGCAGGCGCACTGGCAGACATTTACGGGCGGCGGCGTGTGTTTCTGGCGGGACTTGCCGTAGTGGTTGGCAGCGTGCTGCTGCAGGTCTGCCTGCAAGGCAAGGAGGCCATCATCGGCTTCAATTTGCTGCGGGCGCTGCAGGGGCTGGGTGCGGCCGCGGCACTGGCGGCAGGCACAGCAGGCCTGGCCCAGGCCTACGATGGTGCCAGGCGTACCCGGGCCTTCAGTTTCGTAGGTGCCTCCTTTGGTGTTGGGCTGGCCTTCGGACCCTTGCTGTCGGGCTGGTTGCTGCAGAGCTGGGGCTGGCGCAGCGTGCTGCTCAGCGCAGCCGCTGCGGCATTCGCTGCGCTGCTGCTGGGCCTGCGCCATATGCCGGAGTCCCGTAATCCGCAGGCGCAGCGGCTGGACCTGCCAGGTGCACTGTCGTTCACGCTGGCGCTGGCGCTGTTGACCTGGGGCATGCTGCAAGTCCCGGAAACAGGCTGGTTGCATGGCCGCACATGGCTGCCCCTGGCGGCAGCCCTGCTGGCGGCAGCGGCCTTTGTGCAGATCGAGCGACGCAGCTCCCATCCCATGCTGGACCTGTCGCTGTTCCGCTATCCGCGCTTTGTCGGCGTGCAGCTGCTGGCTGCAGCGCCTGCCTATGCCTTCGTGGTGCTGCTGGTGCTGCTGCCGCTGCGCTTTATCGGCGTGGAAGGTCTGGCGCCGTTCGCGGCCGGGCAGCGCATGTTCGTGCTGTCGCTGCCCATGCTGTTCGTACCACTGCTGGCGGGCTGGCTCTCACGCTGGCTGTCGGCAGCCTTGCTCTGTGGGGCAGGGCTGCTGGTCTGTGCCATGGGCTTGCTGTGGCTGGGCCGCTGCGCGCCCGGCTCGGACCTGGGGCAGATGGCCACACCGCTGCTGCTGATCGGTCTGGGCATAGGACTGCCCTGGGGGCTAATGGACGGGCTGGCCGTGGCGGTGGTGCCGCGCGAGCGTGCCGGCATGGCCACGGGCATCTTCAGCACCGTGCGTGTGGCTGGCGAAGGCATTGCCCTGGCCGTGGTCGGGGCGGTGCTGGCAGCGCTGCTGGCGCGGGAGCTGACGGCCATCTGGCCGTCCATGCAGCATGGCTCGGCCGTGGCCCAGATGCTGGTCACCGGCAATATGCAGGCAGCACTGGCGCTGATGCAAGGCGCATCAGCCGCAGAGCTGCTCAAGGCCTATGGCCTGGCCTTTTCCAGCTTGCTCGATGTGTTGGCCGGCGTGACCGTGCTGACGGCCGTTGGCGTTTTCGCATTCCTGCGCTCGGGTACGGACATGCCGCATGTCCGACAATCGGGACTGACTCGCAAAGCCGCTACACATGCAGATTGAAGAAAAGCCCCCGTTTGACACCCCCTACGAATGGATAGGTGGCGAAGACAAAGTCCAGCAGTTGGTTGCCCGTTTCTATGACCTCATGGATCTGGAGCCTGGCTACAAGGAGCTGCGCGCCGCCCATGGCAGCACGCTCGACGACGCGCGCCAGAAGCTGTTCTGGTTTCTCTGCGGCTGGCTGGGCGGCCCCGACTATTACCAGGATCGTTTCGGTCATCCGCGTCTGCGCATGCGTCATATGCCGTTTTCCATCGGCATCCAGGAGCGCGACCAGTGGGTGGCCTGCATGGATCAGGCCATGGGCGAGACCGAAGTACCCGAGGCCTTGCGCACGCGCCTCAAGGCCAGCTTCATGAACACGGCGGACTGGATGCGCAATCGCGGCGCCTGAGTTCCTGAGTCCAACTTCAAAGCGTCAAATTTCCTTCATGACGCTGTAAAAAGCCCTGTAGAGACTGCCTGTTTTTCAACAAGCAGGGTCAACCATGCAGGATTTCGATTTGCCTGGCGCAAAGCTGCGCTCGGGCGGTTTCTTCTCGGCATTGCAGCCACGCCGCCATGTGCTGACGGCAGTGGGCTGTGCAGCATTGCTGGCTGCCTGCGGCGGCAGCGACGACAGCAGCACAACGCCTGTCAGCGCGCAGCCTGCCACGGCGACGCTGGCCGTTCTGGAGACCACGGATCTGCACTTCAATGTGCGCAGCTATGACTATTTCAAGCTGGCCGAAGACAAGACCTATGGCTTCGAGCGCACGGCCACGCTGATCCGTGCGGCTCGCAAGGAATTTGCCAACACGCTGCTGGTGGACAACGGCGACACCATCCAGGGCACGGCCCTGGCTGACTACGAGGCCGAGGTAAAGCCCATACCCTGCACGCAGCAGCTGTCCATGTACAAGGCCATGGGCGCGTTGAGCTTTGACGCGGGCACGCTGGGCAATCACGAATTCAACTACGGCCTGCCCTTTCTCAACCAGGTGCTGGGCGGAGGCATGGATGTGGATGGCGTGGATGCCAGCCAGAAATGCGCGGGCAGCGGCTATCCGGCCGTACTGGCCAACGTCTACAGCAGCAAGACCAAGAAGCCGCTGGTTCAGCCCTATGCCGTGCTGGAGCGCACCATGGTGGCCAAGGGCAGCGATGGCAAGGAAGTCAAGCTGCCCATCAAGATCGGCGTGATCGGCTTCACCACGCCGGGCATCATGAACTGGGACAAGCGCTATCTTGAAGGCAAGGTCTACACCGAGGGCGCGGTGGAGGCTGCCGGCAAATACGTGCCAGAGTTGCGCGCCAAGGGCGCCGATGTAGTGGTGGCGCTGCTGCATGGCGGTCTGGACGGCTCGGCCTATTCGGCCACGATGGAGAACCCCGGCCTGTATCTGTCCAAGGTGGCGGGTATCGATGCCATGGTCATGGGCCATCAGCACAGCGTTTTCCCCGATCTGTCGGCCAAGCCTGCCTACAGCCAAAGCGGTGTGGACAACCAGGCTGGCACCATCAACGGCGTGCCTGCGGTCATGGCCAGCTCCTGGGGCAAGGCGCTGGGCGTGATCCAGCTGCCGCTGCAATGGGATGGCAAGAAGTGGAGTGTGGCCAAGACCGGCAGCAAGAGCGAACTGCGCAACATCCAGAACAAGGATGCAGCAGGTGCCACGGTGTTTGTGGATGCCGACCCGGCCGTCGCGCCGCTGATCGAGGCACAGCATCAGGCAGCCATCAGCTACGTGAAGACGCCCATTGGCAGCACTGACTTCCGCATGAGCACGCTGTTTGCCGATGTGGGCGACCCCGGTGCCATCCAGATCGTCAACCAGGCCCAGCAGGCCTACGTGGCCAACTACATCAAAACCAATCTGCCGCAGTACGCCAGCCTGCCCGTGTTGTCGGTGAGCGCACCGTTCAAATCCGGTTTTCAGGGCGGCAAGGACTTCACCGACGTGGCAGCCGGCCCGCTGGCCATCTACAACGCGGCCGACCTGTACCTGTATCCGAACACCGTGTATGCGGTGAAGGTCAACGGCGCCGACATCAAGAGCTGGCTGGAAGCGGCAGCCAAGCGCTTCAACCAGATCGATGTGAACAAGACGACCGAGCAGCCCTTGATCAGCAGCTTCCCGGGCTACAACTTCGACATGTTCACCACCGCCGATGTGCAGTACGAGATCGATGTGACCCAGCCGCAGGGCAGCCGCATCAAGAACCTGAGCTATCTGGGCAAGCCCATGGATACGGCGCAGGAGTTTGTGATCGCCACCAATAACTACCGTGCCACCAGCGGTGCCAGCTTCATCCCCAAGCTCGACGGCTCGTCGGCCATCTGGGCTTCGCCCGATGCGAACCGCGATGTGGTGATCGAGTACGTGCGCAAGAACCCGCAGATCACCAGAGCGGCCAATGGCGCAGCCAAGAGCTGGCGCTTTACCAAGGTGACGACGGCCGGCCCGGTGGTGTTCAGCTCCGGCACCAATGCCTTGAGCGTGGCCCAGGACGCAGGCCTGTCGGGCGTGTCCGTGCTCGCGGCCGATGACGGCTCAGGCAAGGGCATGAGCAAATATCAGCTCGATCTGTCCAAGTAGGCGGCGTTGCCGCAATAGCTGCCGCCGTGGCTCCAGAGGCCACGGCGGCTTTTTTCTGGGACTAGCTATGATGCGAGAAAATTTTCAGGGAGAGGGTATGACGGCATATATCACGCTGGCAGTGGTTGTGGTGATCGTGATCTGGGCAATTGCCCTCTACAACCGCTTGCGCACGCACAAGAACCAGGTGGAGAACGCGTTTGCGCAGATCGATGTGCAGCTCAAGCGCCGTCATGACCTGATCCCCAATCTGGTGGAAGTCGCCCGAGGCTATTTGCAGCACGAGGCCCAGACGCTGGAGGCCGTGATTCGCGCACGAGGCGAGGCCGTCAGCGCTGCCGACAAGGCCCGTCAGTCGCCGGGCCAGGCGCAGGCCATGGGGGCTCTGATGGCTGCGGAGCAGGTGCTGGGAGGTCAGGTAGGCCGTCTGATGGCGCTGGCCGAGGCCTATCCCACGCTCAAGGCCGATGCCCGCATGCAGCAGCTCAGCGAAGAGATCACCAGCACTGAGAACCGCATCGGTTTTGCGCGTCAGTCCTATAACGACGAGGTGCTGGAATTCAACAACCAGGCCGGACAGTTCCCGGATCTGATCGTGGCGCGGCTGGTGGGTTTTGTGCATATGGACATGCTGGCTTCGACCCAGAGCGAGCAGGAGCGCGCCGTCCCTCAGGTCAGGTTCTGAGCGCATGCGTTTCTGGGAGCGACAGCGCGAAGCCAGGCGCAGCACGCGCTGGTTGCTGCTGGTGTTCGGCCTGTGTGTGCTGGCTGTGGTGGCGTCGGTGCATCTGGGCCTGATGCTGGCCTGGTGGCTGGGCACTCTGGCATTCGGCGGCTGGGACTACCCCACGGGCTTTGCGACGGTGAATATCAGCGTGACCTTGCTGCTGGTGCTGGGCGGCTGCTGGATAGAGCTGGACCAGCTGCGCCACGGCGGGCGCAAACTGGCCCAGCGCTTAGGAGCACGCGAGGCCAGACCCGGCAGCTCGCTGGCCGAGCAGCAACTGTGCAATATCGTTCATGAAATGTGCATTGCGGCACACTGGCCTGCACCCCAGGTCGCGGTGCTGGCGCGGACCGAGGCCATCAATGCCTTTGCGGCGGGCTGGGATGCGCAGGACGCCGTCATTGCCGTGACCCAGGGTGCGCTGGACCAGCTCAGCCGCGAGGAAATGCAGGGTCTGGTAGCGCATGAGCTGTCCCATCTGCGTGAGGGCGACACGCGGCTGAACATGCAGCTGGCCGGCATGGTCTACGGGCTGGAGCTGATTCACAACTTTGGCCAGAGCCTGCGCGAGCGCGACAGCATCCTTACGCAATGGTTCGGCCTCTTCATCCAGGCTGCGGGCTTTGTCGGCTGGCTCGGCGGCCAGTTGCTCAAGGCCGCCGTATCGCGCCAGCGCGAGTATCTGGCAGATGCCCGCGCCGTGCAGTGGACGCGCAGCAAGGACGGCCTGGGCGGTGTGCTGCGCAAGGTGCTCACGCAGCGTGAACTGGCCGAGCAGCAGTACGGCAGCTGGCAGCAGGATGAGCGCAGCCACCAGGGGCTGGACAAGCGCATCATGCAGCACATGCTGCTGGCCGAAACTCCCCATGCCAGCCGCCTCGAAGACTGGCTGGAATCCCACCCCACGGTGCCCGAGCGCATACGCCGCATTTATGGCCGCGACATGCGGCCGCTGCCCTTGCCGCTCAACACCGTGCCGCAGGGAAGATAAGTCTTTTGGGCTCAAGCCCAATGGAGATAAGCGCGAGCAGCCATCACTTCGAACGCATCCCGATGGCGCTCCAGCGCGGCTGCGTAGAGATCGTCAACACGTTCTCAGAACAGCTTGCGCTTGCCCGGTTGCAGCAGCACCACCAGCGCGCCCGCGCCACCTTCGGCCGGGCGGGCCTGGACAAAGGCCAGCACCTCTTTCTTCTGCACCAGCCAGCGCTGCACCTTGCCCTTGAGCACGGGGGTACGGCCTGGCGAGCCCAGGCCCTTGCCGTGCACGATGCGCACGCAGCGTACGCCCGTGCGGTGCGACAGCCGGATGAACTGGCCCAGCGCCTCGCGGGCTTCGTCCGAGCGCAGGCCGTGCAGGTCCAGCTGGCGCTGAATGCTCCAGTGGCCGCCACGCAGCTTGCGGGTCACGTCCAGACCAATGCCGGGTCGGCGAAAGCTCAGCTGATCGTCCACGTCCAGCAGGGTGCTGACATCGAACTCGTCGCTCATGGCTTCTCGCAGCACACGCTGCTCATCGAGCAGAAACTGCCGCGGCTCGGGTGCCGGCGGCTCGCTCGGTTGCCAGCGCCGGGTGCTGGCGCTGCGCAGCGGCGTGACCGTCCCCACCGTGTTTTCAAACAGGTTTTGCTCTTCCAGCGCACGCCGCACGGCCTCGGCCCGTTGTTGCTGGCGCAAGGCCTCGCGCGCAGCCGCTTCGGCCAGCGAGCGGCGAAGAGGGGCAAGGTCTTGGAAACGGGTGGCTTTCAGCGTCATGGTGACGCCGGTTGTACCGCATATTTGCCTGTCCTCGGAGCAAGTGATGGCAGCGCAGGGGCTTTGCAGGCCCCCGCTTGTGCGTTGGATCAGAAGTCGTAGCGCGCACTGACTTGTACGCCGCGTGGCGTGCCGTACATGCCCGAATACCACCAGCCCGACATGGCCGCAATGTACTTGCGGTCAAACAGGTTGTTCACGTTCAGGCTCAGCGCGAGCTGGTCATTGACCTGGTAGCGTGCCATCAGACCGACCACGGCATAAGCGCCCTGGCGAGCGGTGGCTTCTTTGCCGATTTGCCAGATTTCGCCGGTGTAGGAGATGCCGCTGTTCCAGTTCACACCGCCACCCACCGTGAGCCTGCGCCATTCGCCTGGCATGCGGTACGTGGTCCACAAGCGGGCCATGTGGCGGGGAAAGGTGGTGTTGATGCGAGCACCCTTGGCATCTTTTGAGGCGCTGAAGTTGTAGGACGCTGTGATGGCCCAGTCGGCTGTGATGGCACCATTGACCTCCAGGTCGATACCGTGGGTTTTGGCACCCTTGATGGGGCGAGAGGCGGTATCGGTGGTGCCTGGAATGAACTGCCCAGGGTCGTCGGCGGCCAGATTGTCCTGGCGGATCTGGTAGATGGCCGCGCTGCTGTTGAGGCGCCCGCCCAGCCAGTCGCTTTTGATGCCGGCCTCATAGGTATTGCCTTCCTGCGGGTCAAGAAAGGCGCCATTGCGATCCCGTGCGGTCTGGGGGTTGTAAATCGTGGAGTAGCTGGCGTACAGGGTGTGCTGCGGGTTCAGGGTGTAGACCAGACCGGCATAGGGGGTGAATATGCGGTTTTCCGACGCCGGCGAGTTGGAGTAGTAGCCGCTGGTGTTGGTGGTGACGTAGTCACTGCGATAGTTCATCAACTTGCCGCCGACGATCAGCTTGAGGCTGTCGGCGAGCGCAAAGCGGCCGGCCCCATAGACGCTGCTCTGGCTGCGGGTGCTGTCATAGACCACGGTGGGGTTGTTAAACACGGGCTTGCCGTTGTTGTCCCATTGGTAGATGTTGACGGGCTTGCCGCGCAGCCCGCTCACATCCAGGCTGCCGTCGGTGTAGCTTTGGAAGCTGGTGTGGTCCATGCCAAAAACCAGTTCATGCTCGCGGCCGGCCAGCGTGATGGGGCCGCGCACATGGATGTCAAAGGTCTTGTTGCGCAAGCTGTAGTCGCGTCGTTCGGCATTCAGTTTCAGACCATCGCCGGTGACAGGGTCAAATGGAGCGGCATTGACGGCCAGGTATACGGCGTCTTCCCGCTGAGAGGAGCGCAGATGGTTGACCGAGAACTTGAGCTTCCAGTGTTCCGTCAGCGACTGCTCCAGCGCCGCAAAGGCGGTGGTCGAGTTGGTGTTGAAGCGGTTATGGCGGCTGGCGCTGTTGAACGAGGTGGGGAACTGGTTTTGCAGGCCCTCGCTGTTGAATAGCGGAAAACCCAGATAGGACATGGAGCCCTGTGCGCGGTTGCGCTGGTGATCCAGTCCGGCGGTGAGCTTCAAGGTCGATGTCAGCTCGGCCTGTATCACGCCATACAGCACGTCTTTTTTCTTGCTGTAGAAGTCGATATGGCTGTCGGCATCCTGGTGCACGCCCACAAAGCGCCCGCGCACTGTGCCTGCTTCGTTCAGCGGGGAGGAGATGTCGACCATGGCCCGGCGGTTGCCAAAGGAGCCCACGCTGGCTTCGGCTGAGGCCTGAAACTGCTCGGTAGGCTTTTTGCGCACCAGGTTGACGATGCCCGAGGGGTCGCCAGCGCCCGTGGTCAGGCCGGATGCGCCGCGCAGCACTTCCACACGGTCATACAGGGCCATGTCGGCAATGCTCTGGGTGGGCAGCGCATCCAGGCCCAGAAACTCGGAATGGGTGCTGACCCCATCGATCTGGTAGTTGCTGATGGCATAGCCGCGTGCGTTGGCATTGGTACGTTCGGTGCCCAGCACCGAGGTGCTGATGCCGGGGGTGCGCATCAGCACCTCGTTGATGGTGGTGAGGTTCTCATCCTCCATGCGTTGCTTGGTGATCACGCTGACCGACTGGGGCGTGTCGCGCAGGCTCAAGGCAAGTCCTGTGGACAGGCTGCTAGGGCCTTGGGCGGTGTAGGAGCCCGTACCTTCGGTGGTGCCCGAGTGGTCGGCATGGGCGGTGACCCGCACTTCTGCCAAGGCATGCTCGGCCGAGCTCGCCCCTGCAGCGGCGGTGCCGGAGGCGGGCGTTGCCACGCTGTCTTGCAAAACGGTGAGGGTGCCGTTCGGGGTGCTGACCAGTCGCAAGCCGCTGCCTGCCAGCGCAATCTGTGCCGCATGTTCAACGCTGTAGCTGCCTTGAACGGCCGGCGCGCGCTTGCCTGCGAGCAAGGCGGGGCTGGCGCTGATGCTGCGCAGGCCCAGGCGGGCGATACGCGACAAGGTCTCGTCCAGCGCAGCGGCTGGCAGGTTCCAGCTGATGGCCTTGGTGGACTGAGCGGATGCCTGAGCGGTCTTGGCGCTGCCTGGTGCAGGCTCGGCAGATTGCGCATGGGCGCTGGAAAACGTGGCCAGCGAGCAGACCATGGCGATGGGCAAGAGCATGGAAGGAGGGCGTTGCAGGCTGTTTTCGCGGTGCGCCGGCGCAGGGGAATGGGTGAGATCGTCAAGGAGGGCCATGGTGTCAGGTGTCCGGTCGTTGCTGTGAAATGTCTGGTTTCACTAGCTATGTGCAACGAGCCCCTGAAAACCCCTCAGGCATTGAATTTTTTTCGGAATATGGACGCAGGCGGCTGTGCGGGATTTTTTACGAGCCACTTTCGCTCATTTCAATCACCGTAAGCCAAGAGCCCCATTGGCGAATCTGTATCGGGTGGGTGTTGACCAGGTCTTGCAGCATCTGCTGGGGTTGAGCCAGGGAGAAGACACCAAAGATGCGCACCCGAGCGGCTTGTGGGCTGATGCGGATGATTCCGGTCTGGTAGGGCCGCAGCGCCTCTATCACTTCGCCCAGAGATTGATCGCGAACACTGATGACCCCGTCGACCCATGCCGCGGGATCCATAGGTTCTGTTTCTATGGGAGTGATCTGATTGGCGTCCATCCAGGCGCTTTGACCTTCATGCAGTGTGTGCAGCTGGCCGTTTGGGAGGCTCAGGCGAACGCTGTGTTCGCTGACATGCACCAGCGTTCCGCCTTGTGCCTGGCGCACCATGAAGCGCGTACCAAGCGCCTGTGCATGCCCTTGCGCGCTTTGTACGACAAAGGGGCGAAGGGGCGCAGCAGCAGCCTTGGCCTGCACATGCACCATGAGGGCGCCTTCTCTCAGGTGCACCAGGCGCTGAGCGTCATTGAAGGCAATGTCTATGGCGGAGCGGGCATCCAGCACAATCTCGCTGCCATCGGGCAGGCAATGCTTGAGGCGCTGCGCCGTTCCCGTGCGCAGGTCGGCGGCCAGCGTGGTCAGCGGTGTCTGGCGATGCACCATCCAGCCCGCTGTGGCGCTGGCTACCAGGGCTGCAAGGCCGCCACCGAGTAATTTTCGTCTGCGAGCGGCCGTAGGGATCGGGGCCAGCAGTGCCTGAATACCCAGCGCGGTATGGCCGCTGCCATCGTGGCGCATCTGGGTTGATGCCGTGCCCATGCTGCTGGACAGGCGTTGCTGCAACAAGGCCCAGGCCTGTGCATGGAGCGGCGACTGGTGCAGCCACAGTTCGAAGGCCTGCCTCTCCGTCTCGTTGACGCGGCCAGAATCCAGCGTGATCAGCCAGTCAATGGCTTGCTCTGTGTTGCGGTCCATGGATCAATCAATGCGCAGGGGACTGCGGCATCTGCATGAGCTGCATCAATGCCTGTTTCATGTAGCGCTCCACGGTGGCGACAGACAGGCACATGAGCTCGGCAATTTCTGCATGTTTCAGATCTTCGAGGCGGCGCAGCAGAAACACTTGGCGAACCTTGGGCGACAGGCCCTCCATCCACTGATCCACCGCTTCTATGGCTTCGCGAACCTGCGCATAGTCTTCGGGCGAGGGCGCGACTTCCTCGGGCAGCGTGGCCAGTGCATCCAGCCAGGCTTGCTCGAGTTCCCGCCTGCGCCAGAAGTGGTAGAGCACCCGCTGGGCCAAGGTGGTCAGATAGGCCTTGGGTTCACGAATGGCATGCACCTGCTGCGCTGCGATCACTCTGACAAACGTGTCTTGGGTCAGATCTGCAGCCTGATGCGTATTACCCAGTCTGCGCAGCAGCCAGCTCTGCAGCCAGGCATGGTGATCGACATAGAGCGTGTGCACCGGGTCCGCTGCAGGCTGTGAAGACATGGGTTAATAGAGTTGCAAATGAGAACTCTTCGCATTCTATATTTTTGTGAGAATGCCTGCAAAACACTGTGTCACCCGTTCCGTCACTTACTTTTGGGGCGCCAAGCCGCCTGCGGCAACCAGGCTTGCAAGCCCATCCATCGTCAACAGTGGATTACATGAGGCCCTGCGTGGCCATGGAAAGCGCAGCGCCAGGCGCCACGATCACATGGTCCAGCACCCTGACATCAATCAGCGCCAGAGCCGATTGGAGGGTGGCGGTCAGCGATTTGTCTGCGCTGCTGGGCTGTACCTGCCCGCTGGGGTGGTTGTGCGCCAAAATAACGGCCGCCGCATGATGTTGCAGCGCGCGCAAAGCCACCTCTCTGGGGTACACCGAGGTTTGTGTGAGCGTTCCGCGAAACAGCTCTTCCATCGCGATCAACCGGTTCTGACTGTCCAGAAACAGCACTGCAAACACCTCATGGTGCTTGGCGGCCAGGTGTAGTTGCAGAAAATGAGTCACTTCCTCGGGCGAGCCGAACACGTCGCGCTCGCGCAGCTGCTGTGCGGTGGCACGGCGGGCCAGCTCCAGTACGGCCAGCAGCTCGGCGCGCTTGGCGGGGCCCAGTCCTTTGACGGCACGCAAATCCTGGTAGCTGGCGGCCAGCAGCCCGGCCAGTCCCCCGGTGCCCGGCAGATTGAGCAGCTCATCGGCCATCTGCAACACCGTCTTGCCGGCCATGCCGGTGCGCAAAACAATGGCCAGCAGCTCCGCATCCGACAGTGCGGCCGCACCCCGCTGCGCGAGCTTTTCGCGCGGCTGGGAATCCAGGGGCAGGTCTTTGATGGACATGGGCGTCAGTGCTCGCTTGCACAAGGCGGGGAAGGGGCGGGCCGGCCATCTCAACGCAGCCACGAAGAGGTTATAGGCTCGCTCTTACAATGCAGCCCAGTTTATCGGGACTTTCATGACCACAAGCGCAACCCCTTCGGATCTGCCCGTCGTGCAGGCAGGCTCTTTTCTCACGCTGCATTACCGCCTGGCCGGCCCGGCTGGCGATGTGATCAATACCTTCAACGAAAAGCCGGCGACGCTGTCGCTGGGTGCGGGCGAGCTGTCGCCGGCCATGGAAGACAAGCTGATCGGCCTGGCCGAGGGCACGCACACCACTTTCGAGCTGCCCGCAGGCGAGGCTTTTGGCGAGCGCAATGCCGACATGATGCAATGGGTGGCCCGCAAGCTGATGAACGAGCTCGGCGACCCGCATGAGCAATACACCGCTGGCGATGTGGTGCAGTTCCCCACACCCGACGGCCTGGGCAGCTATGCCGGTGCTGTGGTTCAGGTGCGCGAGGACGGCGCCGTGCTGTTCGACTTCAACCACCCGCTGGCCGGCCAGCCCGTGACGTTTGAAGTGAAGCTGATCGGGGTGCTCTGAAATGACACACCCCCTGAGCTGCTGCGCAGCTTCCCCCTTCAAGGGGGACGACGGCCTTTGCTGCGGGGCGGCCCTTGCCGCGGTCGGCCCGTGCCGCCGTCCCGCGCTTCAAGCGCGCCAGTGTCATGCCGTTCGAGTGGTGCGTAGCGCCAGGGGGGATTGAAATGGTGGGAGCCAAGGAAGTCCTGCTGGCCGAGCCGCGCGGCTTTTGCGCCGGGGTGGATCGCGCCATCGAAATCGTGGAGCGGGCGCTGGCCAAGTTCGGCGCGCCCATCTATGTGCGCCACGAGATCGTGCACAACACCTTTGTGGTCAACGACCTCAAGGCCAAGGGCGCGATCTTCATCGAGGAGCTGGACGAAGTGCCGCCCGGCGCCACGCTGATCTTCTCGGCCCATGGCGTCTCCAAGGCCGTGCAGCAGGAGGCCGAGCGCCGCGGCTTTGCCATCTTCGATGCGACCTGCCCGCTGGTCACCAAGGTGCATGTGGAAGTCGCCAAGCTGGCCAAGGAAGGCTACGAGTTCCTCATGATCGGCCACAAGGGCCATCCGGAAGTCGAAGGCACCATGGGCCAGCTCTCCGAAGGCATTCACCTGGTCGAGGACGAGGGCGATGTGGCCAGGGTGGCGCCGCGCCAGACCGAAAAGCTGGCCGTGGTGACGCAGACCACTCTGTCGGTCGACGACGCCGCAGGCATCAAGGCCGCCATCAAGGCACGCTTTCCGCTGGTGCGCGAACCCAAGCAGCAGGACATCTGCTATGCCACGCAGAATCGCCAGGACGCCGTGAAGGTGCTGGCACCCCAGGTGGATCTGGTCATCGTCGTCGGCAGCCCGACCAGCTCCAACAGCAATCGCCTGCGCGAGCTGGCCGATCGCCTGGGCACGCCCGCCTATATGGTGGACAACGCGCTCGAGCTCAAGCAGGAGTGGTTTGCCGATGCGGCCCGCGTGGGGCTGACGGCCGGGGCTTCGGCGCCCGAGGTGCTGGTCGACGAGGTCATCGCCCGCATCCGGCAACTGGGCGCAGTCGCCGTGCGCAAGATGAACGGTATCGAGGAAACCATCAAGTTCCCGCTGCCCAAGGGGCTGAAGATCGACGCGGCCACGGGCCTGGAGATCGAAGTGCGCAAGGCGCCCGAGACCGGACACTGAGTTCTGACAAGCTGACTGCTTGTAACTTCATAGCGCCTTGCGCATGGTATTCAAAGACTTTAGATGGTTTTTATCTGAAAATCTATGAGTAGCCTGCGCAAGGCGCTTTGCTTTTGATAGCTGACTGCTGCCATCCCCTGTGTATCGGCCGGGTGCGGCCAGTCGCTCTAAAATCTCCACCTATGCTCGACATTCAACTTCTCCGCAAAGACCTGGATTCAGTCGTCGCCCGACTGCAAACCCGCAAGAACCCCCAAGCCTTCCTGAACGTGGAAGCCTTCAAGGCGCTGGAATCCGAACGCAAGTCCATCCAGACGCGCACGGAGGAGCTGCAGTCCAAGCGCAATCAGCTGTCCAAGCAGATCGGCATGTTGATGGGCAAGGGCGAAAAGGACGCCGCCGAAGCCGCCAAGGGCGAAGTGGCTGCCATGAAGACCGAGCTGGAACAATCGGCCACGCGCCTGGACCAGATCCAGACGGAGCTGCAGGCCATGCTGGTGGCCGTGCCCAATCTGCCTCATGAGTCCGTGCCAGTGGGTGCCGACGAAGAAGGCAATGTGGAAGTGCGCCGCTTCGGCACGCCGAGGAATTTCGACTTCGAGATCAAGGATCACGTGGATCTGGGCGCGCCTATCGGCCTGGACTTCGAAGCCGGCGTCAAGCTCTCCGGTGCCCGCTTTACCGTGATGCAGGGCCAGATCGCGCGCCTGCACCGTGCACTGGCCCAGTTCATGCTGGACCTGCAGACCGAGCAGCATGGCTACACCGAATGCTATGTGCCTTACATCGTCAACAGCGATTCGCTCAAGGGCACGGGCCAGTTGCCCAAGTTCGAAGGCGATCTGTTTGCAGCCCAGAAGGGCGGCCAGGATGCCGAACCCCTGCCCGACACTGCGGCTCTGTACCTGATTCCCACGGCCGAAGTGCCGCTGACGAATCTGGTGCGCGACGAAGTGCTGGCCGAAGACCGCCTGCCCATCAAGCTCACCGCACACAGCCCCTGCTTCCGCTCGGAGGCCGGCTCCGGCGGCCGTGACACGCGCGGTCTGATCCGTCAGCACCAGTTCGACAAGGTCGAGATGGTGCAGATCGTGCATCCCGAAAAGAGCTATGAAGCGCTGGAAGAAATGACCGGCCATGCCGAAGCCGTGCTGCAGAAGCTGGGCCTGCCGTACCGCGTGATGAGCCTGTGCACGGGTGACATGGGCTTTGGCTCGGCCAAGACCTACGACCTGGAAGTCTGGGTGCCGGCACAGGGCACCTACCGCGAAATCAGCTCGGTCTCCAACTGCGAAGCCTTCCAGGCGCGTCGCATGCAGGCCCGCTTCAAGAATGCCCAGGGCAAGAACGAACTGGTGCACACGCTCAACGGCTCCGGCCTGGCTGTGGGTCGCACGCTGGTCGCCGTGCTGGAGAACTATCAGAACGCCGACGGCTCGATCACCGTGCCCGAAGCACTGGTTTCGTACATGGGCGGCAAAACTTTGCTGAAGGCCTGATTTTTTAGGCTACAATAGACGCTTCGACACAGGAGAGGTGGCAGAGTGGTCGAATGTACCTGACTCGAAATCAGGCGTACGTGCAAACGTACCGTGGGTTCGAATCCCACCCTCTCCGCCAATGCGGCTGTAGCTCAGCTGGATAGAGTACTTGGCTACGAACCAAGGGGTCGTGGGTTCGATTCCTGCCAGCCGCACCAAACGTTAAGCCTCAGAGTAGAAATACTCTGAGGCTTTTTCGTTTCTGGCGTCTGCGGGAGATATGCGTTTGGCACAAAGGCCCGGACGCCGTGGTGTCCGGCCAGGCCTTGGTGAGGTCTTGCTCTATGCCTGCATCCCTGCGCTGGCCAGCACGGCCAGGGCGCAGGAAGCGATGCGGCTGGCCACCGAGTCGGAGCGGCTGGTCAGCACGATGGGCACGCGCATGCCCAGCACCAGGCCCGCGCATTCGGCGTTGGCCATGTAGACCAGCTGCTTGTAGATCATGTTGCCCGCTTCCAGGTTGGGGGCCAGCAAGATATCGGGGCGACCGGCGACATCGGAGACTATGCCCTTGTTGTGCGCCGAGTGCAGGGAGATGGCGTTGTCATAAGCCAGCGGACCGTCAAAAATGCCGCCTGTGATCTGGCCCCGGTCGGCCATCTTGCACAGGGCTGCCGCATCGATGGTGCCGGGAATGGCTGGGTTGACGGTCTCCACCGCCGACAGCAGGGCCACGCGCGGCCGGGCTATGCCGATGGCGTGGGCCAGATCGACTGCGTTCTGGGCGATATCGCGCTTTTCCATCAGGCTGGGGAAGATGTTGACCACGCAGTCGGTCATCAGCAGCGGGCGGTCGTAGCCCGGGACGTCCATGATGAAGACATGGCTGGCCCGGCGGCTGCCGCGCAGGCCGGCTTCGCGCGCCACGGCCGCCCCCAGCAGATCGTCGCTGTGCAGGCTGCCTTTCATCAGGGCCCGTGCCCGGCCATCGCGGCACAGGGCTGCGGCCTGGGCCGCAGCGACTCGGGAGTCGTCCGCCGTGGAGTGGATCTCGGCGGCAGACAGCTCCAGACCGGCAGAGCGAGCCGCAGCCTCGATGCGCTGCTGCGGCCCTACCAGCAGAGGCTTGATCAGGCCGGCCTCCGCCGCCTGCATGGCTGCCTGCAAAGAGCCGGCATCGCAGGGATAGGCCACGGCCACGGGAATGGGGCCCCGGGCCTTGGCCTGGTCCAGCAGGTGCTGGAGATGGGGGCGAGGCGTGGCGGGCGCATCGTCGGCGGCCACGGCAAGGGAGAGTGGGGGAGTCATGAAAGCTCCTGCGGGGAAGTACATGGCCCGGCGCGAGCAACGCAGGGGGTCTGGGAGTCGGCTTTCGAGGGCCTTGCGCTTTACCCAGGCGCATGAAACCGGCGCGGCCCGACCAAGGGACACCGAGGAAGGGCCTGGGCTGGCCGCGCCGCCCCGCACCGAGGGTGTCGTCCCCCTCCTCCGCGCAGCGGGTAGAGAGGCGCCGTGCAACGAGGGGGAAGGCGCGCAGCGCCTCAGGGAGTGTCAGACGGCGTCAGACAAAGTCTTTGTACTTGTCCAGCATGCGCACGGGCTTGGACAAGGCGTCGCGGCGGAAGGGATCGCCGAGCTCGCGCGTGCACATGATCTCGATCACGCAGGTCTTGCCTTCCTTCATCTGCATGTCGATGGCCTTTTGCAGTGCCGGGCCCACGTCCTCGATGTGGTCCACCACGATGCCTTCGGCTCCCATGGCCTTGGCGATGTCGGAGAAGCTTTCGCTTTCCAGCTCGCCTGCCACGAAGCGGCGGTTGTAGAAGTCCACCTGGTTCTTCTTTTCCGCGCCCCACTGGCGGTTGTGGAACACCACGGCGGTCACGGGGATGTCGTGGCGCACGGCGGTCATGATTTCCATCATGCTCATGCCCCAGGCACCGTCACCTGCATAGGCGATGGCCGGGCGATCGGGGGCGGCGCACTTGGCACCGATGATGGTGGGCAGGGCGTAGCCGCAGTTGCCGAAGCTCATGGGGGCGAAGAAGCTGCGCGGCTCGTCGAAGCGCAGATAGCTGTTGGCCACCGAGTTGATATTGCCGATGTCGGTGGACACCATGGCGCGCGCCGGCATGGCTTTTTCGAGTTCTCGCAGCACCTGGCGGGGATGCAGATAGCTGCCGCCGGTTGGCGTGCGTTCGCCCTTGGCCTCTTCGATCATGTCCAGGCTGTAGGGGTCGCGCTCGTGGGTCCAGCCGTCGAGTTCCTTCTCCCAGGCGGCCTTTTCCGTGGCGATGGTGTCGGCGCGCGCTGCCTTGGTGGCGTCACAGCCCAGCGTCACATCGGCCAGGCGCCTGCTCAGTTCGGCCGCTACGGCCTTGGCATCGCCGTTGATGCCCACGGCGATCTTCTTGACCAGGCCCAGGTTGGTGTGATCGGCCTCGATCTGGATGATCTTGGCGGTCTTGGGCCAGTAGTCCATGCCATGCTGGGGCAGGGTGCCGAAGGGACCCATGCGCGAGCCCAGCGCAATGACCACGTCGGCCTGGGCGATCAGCTTCATGGCGGCCTTGGAGCCCTGGTAGCCCAGAGGGCCGGCCCACAGCGGGTGCTTGGCGGGGAAGGCGTCGTTGCGCAGATAGCCGGTGGCCACGGGCGCGCCCAGGCGCTCGGCCAGCTGCCTGGCTTCTTCCACGGCATCGCCCATGACCACGCCGCCGCCGGCCAGGATCACCGGGAACTTGGCGGTCTTGAGCAGGTCCACGGCGGCTTGCAGGCTGGCCTCGCCGCCGTGACCTCGGTCCACGCGCATGGGCTTGGGGATCTCGCACTCGATCTCGCCGTAGAAGTAGTCACGCGGAATATTGAGCTGGGTCGGGCCCATCTCGGACATGGCGCGGTCGAAGACGCGGCCCGTGAACTCGGCCATGCGCTTGGGGTTGCAGACATGACCCTGGTACTTGGTGAACTCCTGGAACATGGGCAACTGGTTGGCTTCCTGGAAGCCGCCCAGGCCCATGCCCATGGTGCCGGTCTCGGGGGTCACGATCACCACCGGGCTGTGCGCCCAGTAGGCTGCGGCAATCCCGGTCACGCAGTTGCTGATGCCGGGGCCGTTCTGGCCGATCACCACGCCGTGGCGGCCCGAGACGCGGGCATAGCCGTCGGCCATGTGGGCCGCACCTTGCTCATGCACCACCGGGATCAGGCGAATGCCTGCGGGGGCGAAGATGTCCATGGCATCCATGAAGGCGGAACCCATGATGCCGAACATCTCGCTGACGCCATTGGCGACGCAGGTTTCGACGAATGCTTCCGAAGGGGTCATCTTGTGAACGCCTTCAACCACTTTACGATTGTCCGTTGCAGCCATCTCTGTCTCCTTGAAAATTTGAAACCTATGGTTCCGAAAAAAGAAATAACGATGTCAGTCTATGGCATTTTTTTGTTTTCGTGCAAATAAATTTCTTTTTATGGAATAAATTGACTCGAAAAATGGAAATTAATATGATCGACAACGATATGAAGCACAGCGAAGACACCCCCTCGGCCCGCCTGGACGGAGACACGCCCAATCTGCGTTTGTTCGCGCTGCTGGAAGCCGTGGCGCAGAAGAGCCAGCCCTTCACCTTGCAAACCATGGTGGAAGAGACAGGGCTGCCCAAGCCGACCATGCACCGCATGCTTGCGCAGCTGGAAAGCGCCGGAATCCTGCAAAGAGATGGCAACGGTCGCCACTACGGCACGGGCCAGCGGCTGATGCGACTGGCGCAGAACGTGTTGCTCAACAACACCACGCATGGTGCGCGGCATGCGGTGCTGACCCAACTCGTGCGCGAGCTCGGCGAGAGCTGCAACATCACGGCTTTTTCGGGCAGCGAGGTCCTGTATCTGGACCGCGTGGAGACGCCAGCCCCGCTGCGCTTTTATCTGCATCCCGGCTCGCGCGTGCCCGCGCACTGTTCGGCCACGGGCAAGCTGTTCCTGAGCCAGATGTCGCCCGCTCAACGCCGCCGGCTGCTGGCCAATGTGCCGCTGGAGGCGTTCACCGGCAACACGCTGACGACCTTCGAGGCGCTGGAGCAGGAGCTCGATCAGGTGCGCGCCCAGGGCTATGCCTTTGACAACGAGGAGTTCCTGCCCGGTCTGCTGTGCCTTGGCGTGCTGGTGCCCGCGCCCCAGGGCCACTCCAATATGGGGCTGGCCGTGCAGGCGCCCATCATGCGTTTTTCCAAGGAGAAGGCCTTGTCCTTTCTTCCCAAGCTGCAGGCGGCCGTCGAGGCGATCGCCCGCATTAACGATGACGTTCCACCGGAAGCCGATGATGACTGACCTGAGCCAGCTGCAGCCCACCCGCACCGTCAGCGTGCGCGATGTATTTGGCATCGACACGGACATGAGCGTGCCGGCTTTTGCCGAGCCGGGCGAGCATGTTCCCGCCATTGACAAGGCCTACCGCCTCAATCCGCGGGTGACGCAAGCCATCCTGGCGGGCTTTGCGCACAACCGGCGCGTGGTCGTTCAGGGCCTGCACGGCACGGGCAAATCCACGCATATAGAGCAGGTGGCAGCCAGGTTGAACTGGCCCTGCGTGCGCGTGAATCTGGACGGTCATATCAGCCGCCTGGATCTGGTGGGCAAGGACAGCATCGTGCTGCAGGAAGGCAAGCAGGTGACCCAGTTTCAGGAGGGCATTCTGCCCTGGGCGCTGCAGCGGCCCGTGGCCATGGTGTTTGACGAGTACGACGCCGGACGCCCCGATGTGATGTTCGTCATCCAGCGGGTTCTGGAGCGTGAGGGCAGCTTCACCTTGCTCGACCAAAAGCGGGTGATCCAGCCGCATCCCTGCTTTCGGCTGTTTGCCACCATGAACACCCTGGGGCAGGGCAATCTCAACGGGCTCTATCACGGCACGCAGCTGCTCAACCATGCTCAGCTCGATCGCTGGAATCTGGTCACCAGCCTGAACTATCTGCCCCCAGAGGAGGAAGCGGCCATCGTGCTGGCGCGTGTGCCGGAGCTGGCCACAGCCGATGGGCGCCGCAAGGTGGACGCCATGGTGGCGCTGGCCGCGCTGACCCGCAAGGGCTTTGCCGTCGGGGATCTGTCCTTGCTGATGTCTCCGCGTACGGTGATCACCTGGGCTGAAAACATTTCCATCTTCCATGACCTGAAGCTGGCTTTCGAGCTGTCCTTCCTCAACAAATGCGAGCCTGCCGAGCGCGCCATCGTGAGCGAGTATTTCCAGCGCTGCTTTGCCGAGGAGCTGACGCAGCCCGAAGAACCAGCACTGGCGTCTCTTGCATGAGCACGCAGACGCCCACCTCCTTGTCTCTGTCCCGCATGGAGGCCTGGGGCGGGGCCATGCTGCGTGCCATCACGGGCGACGCCGGCCTGCAATGGAGCGGCCAGACGCTGTACCGCGGCACCACGCCCATACCGCTGGCGGCGGCCCACCATAGCCAGGTGCCGGCGCGGCAGACGGATCAGCGCGGCCTGCTTGACAGCATGGGGCTGCGTCTGCAGTGGAGCAACCGGGCCTTGTTCCAGGCGCATCTGCCCGAGGAGCCGGTCGAGCGCATGGTGTTCGAGCTGCTGGAGCAGTTGCGTGTGGAGAGTCTGGTGCCCGAGGCCTGGCCCGGAGCGCGTGAGAACATGCGCCAGCGCTTTGTGAACTGGTGCCAGGCATTCGTGGATTCAGGCCTCACGGAAAGCAGCCTGGGCATCTTGCTGTTTGCGGTGGCCATCACGGCCTGGAGCCGGTTGACTGGGCATGAAACGCCTGAGCGCATGGCCGATCTGGTGGAGTCCACGCGGATGTCCATGGCCTCCTCGCTGGGCCGGCACTGGGATGGGCTGCGGCGCTTCAGAGACCGGCAGCAGCAGTTTGTCGAGCCTGCACTGGCCGTCAGCCGCTGGGTCGGCATGGCGGTGCGTGCGGCGCAGGACGATGCGCCGCGCGGTGCCGGCGGCCCCAGGCGGCGCAGCAGTTTTGCCCTGCCTCTGCATGTTGAGTCCCAGAGTCTGGACGGCATGCCTGTGGCGCAAAGCGGCGACAGCCGGGCCTGGGCCGGCACCGCGCAAAGCTACCGGGTTTTCACGCGCGAGTTCGACAGGCAGGTGCAGGCCGCTGAGCTGATCCGCGCGCTGCAGCTGGCCCAGTTCCGGGAACAGATGGACGAGGAGCTGGCGCGCTCGGGATTGCAGCAGGCCGGGCGGCTGGCGCGCTATCTGCAACAGCGCCTGGCCAGCACGCAGCGCAATGGCTGGAACTTCGGGCTGGAGGAAGGCCATCTGGACGGCAGCCGCCTGTCCCAGCTGGTGACGGACCCGCAGCAGCGCGCGATCTTCAAGGACGAGATGCAACGTCCCGTCAACGAGACCGCAGTCACCATTCTCATGGACTGCTCGGGCTCCATGAAAACCTTTGCCAAGCCCCTGTCGCTGTTGCTCGACGTGCTGGGGCGGGCGCTGGAGATGGCCGGTGCGAGCGTGGAGATACTGGGTTTTTCCACGCAGGCCTGGAATGGCGGCAGAACGCGCCGCCGCTGGCAGCGCGCCGGCCAGCCCCAGTTTCCGGGGCGTCTCAACGAGCGCCTGCACATTGTCTTCAAGGACGGGGCCAAGCCCTGGCGTCACGCCCGGCATGGCATTGCGGCACTGCGCAAGCCCGACATCTTTCGAGAAGGCATCGACGGCGAGGCCGTGGAATGGGCGTGCCAGAGGCTGCGCGCCAAGACCGCGCAGCGTCGCATCCTGCTCGTGGTCTCCGATGGCTGTCCCATGGACACGGCAACCCATCAGGCCAATGACGAGCATTATCTGGATCAGCATCTGCGGCAGGTTCTTGCCGCCCAGGAGCGCATGGGCGGCGTGAAGGTCTGCGCCCTGGGCGTCGGGCTGGATCTGGGGGTCTTCTACCGTCAAAGGCTTGCCGTCGATCTGCAGCACGATATCGACGAGGCCTTGCTGTTTTCGGTGGCCGAGATGCTGTGCCGGCGATGACCGGGATGGAGCGTGCGACAGGCCTCGCACAAGGCCGAGCAAGCCCAGGCAACAAACCGAAAAGCCGAAAAAACGGAAAACGGAAAACAGAAAAGCGGGAAGGCGCAATGCCTGCCCGCTGTCTGCTTGCCGGAGCCATCCCCGCAGGGGAGGGGGCCGGACTTACATGCGTCCCTTCCATGGAACCAGGCGCTTTTCGACCCAGCGCATGAACAGATCGAACACATAGGCGATCACACCGATGACGATGATGCCCATGATCACGATGTCGGTGCGCAGGAAGTTCGAGGCGTTGAGCACCATCTGACCCAGACCCACGTTCGCAGCCACCATTTCGGCGGCAACCAGAGTCGTCCAGCCAAAGCCGATGGCAATGCGCATGCCCACCAGAATGTCGGGCAGGGCTGCCGGCAAGATCACATGGCGGATCACCTGGAAGTAGCTTGCTCCCATCGAGTAGGCGGCATTGATCTGCTCCTGCGCTGCGCTGCGCATGCCCGAGCGGGCCGCCAGGGCCAAGGGTGCAAAGCAGCTCAGGAAGATCAGCAGAATCTTCGGCGTTTCATCGATGCCGAACCAGATGATGATCAGCGGCAGATAGGCCAGTGGCGGCAGCGGGCGGTAGAACTCGATGGGGGGGTCGAAGATGCCGCGTGCGATGCGTGACATCCCCATCGCAATGCCCAGCGGAACGGCAATCAGGAAGGCCAGCCAGAACGCCACGGTCACGCGCAGCAGACTTGCCGAGAAATGCTGCCACAGCGGTTTGTCGTTGGCCTGCCCGGTCAGGTATTCATAGAACTGCTGGAACACCGCCTGCGGGCTGGGCAGGAACAAGGGCTTGATCCAGCCGAGATTGGTGGTGGCGAACCACAGTGCCAGCAGCACGGCCACGGTGACGATGCTGATCGCGAGGCTGGAGCCTTCGCCAGGGGTCTTGAAGCGACTGGTCTTCACCGGTCCTGACGCCTGCGGGGCAGTGGCCTTGGGCTGCACGCGCGCTGTTGCGGCGGGCAGATGGTTGATGTGGACTGCTTCAGACATTGGCAGGCTCCCGTTGGTGAATCAGACTCAGAACTTCTTCGCGCATCCTGATGAAGTCGGGGCGCGACTTGACGGCACGCGCATCGCCGGTGCGCAGAAACTCGTGGCAGAACGGCATGTCGTCGTAGACATGGGAGATGCGGCCCGGGCTGGGGCTCATGACGATCAGCCGGCTGGCCAGAAACAGCGCCTCCTCGACCGAGTGGGTGATGAAGAACACCATCTTGTGGGTGGCATGCCATACGCGCAGCAGGATTTCCTGAACCTGCTCGCGCGTGAAGGCATCCAGCGCACCCATGGGCTCGTCCATCAGCAGCAGTGCGGGATCGTTGGCCAGTGCACGGGCAATGCCGACACGCTGCTGCATGCCGCCAGACAGTTCATAGACGGCACGCCTGGCGTAGCTCTCCAAGCCCACGAGGCCCAGTTTCTCTTCGGCGATCTTCGTGCGCGTCTTCAGATCCATGCCGCGCATGCGCAATCCCAGTGCGACGTTGTCGATCACATTGAGCCATGGCATCAGCGCATGCTTTTGAAACACCACCCCTTGATTGGCTCCGGGGCCTTGAATGGGTTTGCCGTCTAGCAGGATCTGGCCGCTGGAAGGTGCCAGAAAGCCTGCCATGCAGTTGAGCAGTGTTGTCTTGCCGCAGCCCGATGCACCCAGAGCGACCACGAAGTCGCCTTCATTCATGGTCAGGTTGACGGGCGCCAGGGCTTGCAAGTGTCCGCCCTTGACCTCGTAATTGACGGTCAGGTCACGTATATCCAGAGTCGGCATGACATTGCCCTCCTATGTGAAACAAAGTTGGGAGCCACGACGGGAAACTCCTGTCGTGGGCAGGAGCCGTCAGCGGCCGAGAGCCTGCTTGACATAGCTGTTGGTGACGTACGCGGCGTAGTCGGGCTTGACCTCCTGAATCCGACCTTGTGACTTCAGAAACGTTGCGGTATTGGTCATGGCCTTGGCCGCACCGCCTTCCAGCCACTGAACGCCGAGCTGCTCCTCAGCGCTGGGAAAGCGGTAGAGCGCCATGGCGGCGGGCACGTCCTTGGGGTCGGCCTTGCTCCATTTGGCAATGGCCTTGATCTCGGGCGAATCGGGAGTCCACGTGGCCAGGTTGTCGCGCACCTGGGCGCTGGCCCGATTCAGGGCCTTGATGAACGCCACCATGAACTGGGGATTTTCCTGGGCGAACTTGCTGCTCACGGCAATGCCCTCGAAGGTGGGATAGCCCATCTGCGCAATGGAGCCGGAGGTGGCAATCACCTTGCCCTTTTGCTTGACCTTGGCCAGTACCGGATCCCAGACAAAGGTGCCGTCGATATCGCCGCGCTCCCAGGCTGCGGCAATCTCTGGCGGGCGCATGTTCATGATGTTGACCTTGCGTGCATCAACGCCTTCCTTGCCCAGGGCCGCGACCAGCTGGTAGTGCGCGGTGGAGACGAACGGCACGCCTATGCGCTTGCCCTCCATGCTCTTGAAACTGCTGATGCCGCCGCCATCGCGTGCCACCAGGGCTTCGGCACTGGCGATGTCTGCAGAGATCCAGAGCAACTTGATGTCCTGCCCCTGGCTGGCTGCTGCGGTCAGCGGGCTGGAGCCCACCTCTCCCATCTGCACGTCGCCCGAGGCCATCGCCCGTATCACGTCGCCGCCGCCCGAGAACATGCGCCAGTTGATCTTGTAGCCAGTCTCCTTTTCCACTTCACCCGATTCCATGACCAGGCGCAGAGGCACCAGCATGTCCTGGTTGGCGAAGGTCACGGTTTTCTGCTGCGCCAGCGCGAAGCCTGTCATGGCCAGTGCTGCCGTCGCAACACCCGCTTTCAGCATCCATCGTTTTTGCATTTTCATTGCCAATTTCTCCATGGTTAGAGCGATATCGGTTGAAGACTTAGACCAGAGAACCCTTGCTGTGCTCACTCTTGCTGACTGTTTTCCCATTCCCGCTTCTGGCTGAACCGGTTGAAAGCCGCATCGCGAGGCTCAAAGAGCTTTCTCAGCGGATCGTAGTGAGCAACCTTGTGAAGCCAGTAGGGCCAGTTGATGTGAATCGTTAGGTCCAGTCGCGCACGGCCCCGGATGGTGCGTGCAGCATGGGTTGGCGTGCACCGCGACCGTGCATTGCAAAGCCATGCATGGCGCGGCTTGCGCGGGATATCTCGGTTCTGGTGGAAGGCGTTTTTGCGACGTCTGCATGGGCTTAGGTGGTTTCACTGATCGCAGACAGATGCGGGAGGATTGGGCTGTCCGAGAGGCACGAGCGCTTGCGCAATATGCGTGCCAGAGAGGCGGTTTTTCCTGCGGCCTGGGCGCTGAGGTATGCGCTGCCGCGCATCCGTCGATAGGATGAAAAAAGCACCTTCCTCGCGGAAGGTGCTTTGCGTTGTGTGAAGCCCGAGCGGCGGCTGGCAGGGTCAGTTCTTCTCGTCGTTCATGTGATACCAGTGGTAGAGAAAGCGCTGTCCCATGCGGCGAAATGGTGCAAATGCCTCCGAGCGCACCATATTGAACACATTCGGATATTCGAGCGATGAGTTGTAGATTGGCAACTCGAAAGCCTTGAGGTTCTGGCCTGCGATGCGCTGGGCCATGCGCCGGCCTGCATGCGCAGAGAACGACACACCATTGCCGCCATAGCCGACCGCATAGAAGACGCTTTCCCTTGGATCGGGCTGGGTGATGCGCGGCATCATGTCGTGGCTTACATCGACCCAGCCCCACCAGGAGTAGTCCACCTGGATTCCCTTGAGGGCCGGGAACTTGTGGTGCAGGCCCTCGACCAGCTTGGCCATATGGACCGGATTGGGCGCATCGGCGCCGGTGATCGAGCTGCGGCTGCCGATCTGCACGCGGTTGTCAGGCAGCTTGCGGTAGTAAAAGCGCAGGGTGCGGGTGTCGGTGATGACTTGCGTGGTCTTGAAATTGGTGGCGGCCAGCTCTTCTTCCGTCAATGGCCTGGTGACCAGCGAGTTCGAGAGAATCGGCATGATCTTGGAGCGCAGACTGCGGTGCAGGCCGTTGCTGGTATAGCCGCCGGTGGCAAAGCCGACGGCGCGTGCCTTGACCGTGCCGCCCGGGGTCTGAAGGTAATGCACGCCGTTTCGCGTTTCCATGCCCAGCACGGGACTGGCGGGATGCACCTTCACTCCCAGCTCGCGGGCCTTGCGCAGATAGCCGAATGCCAGCTTGAGCGGATGCACGCCGATGCCGTCGGGCTCGTGCATCGCGCCACGGCAGTCGGCGTCGTCGACATAGTCGCGGCGCACTGCGTCGACGCTGAGTATGCGGGCGTCGTAGCCGAAGACTTCGCGCATGACGCGGGTCTCGTTGCGCAGAAAATCCATTTTTCTGTCGCGGTGGGCAATATACAAATGCCCTCCCGGTTGCGGCTCGCATTCGGGAAACTCCGCGACCAGGTTCTTGAACGTGTCGAATCCTTCGCGGATTTCCGCGTCCAGCTTCAGGGCTGTGTCCTTGCCCCAGCGCTCTATCCACTGCGAGCGATAGAGGCGGCCGCTGGCATTCTGGCCCTGGCCGCCGTTGCGGCTGGTGCAGCCCCAGGCGCTCTGGTTGGCTTCGAGAACCACGGCGCGAATGCCGTGCTCGCGGGCCAGAAACAGGGCAGTGGACAGGCCCGTGAAGCCCGATCCCACGATGACCACATCGGCCTCCATGTCGCCGCAGACCGGACCATCGTCCTCGGGGGGCCGGCCTGCCGTCCCTACCCAGTAGGTCGGAGCGTAGCCGGTGCCATGCCCGGGGTTTCTGGCAACCAGGGGGTCGTACTGCGGGTCGTATGGATTCAGATGGCTGGGGCGGATGTCCTCGGCTTTCATGGCGGTCGTCTCCTGGTGTGGCTGCGTTTGAAGCGGCGCTCTATTGCTATGGAATTGATGTGCGCAAAGTCAATGCAGATGCACTGCTTGCGATGTCCAGAGCAGCATAGCCAGCCCCCTGTGTCGCCGGTTAGGGCCACGGCACAGGTTTTGATGGAGCCAGCGTGCAAGCCTGGCCATCCGAACCTCGGGATTGCCGCAGAGGGGCTGCGGCGAGTCTCTTGCAAACCGGGTGCCCATCGAGTCGCGCCCGCCGAGCGGGGCTGCGCGCTGGCCTGCTTCAGGCCGGCATGACCAGGCGGTGTCATTCGCCACCTCAGGGGGATGCATTGGAGTTCACCGCAACCTGTGCAGCCAGCGGGCGTTGCCGTGAACTTTCCCTGCGCTTGTGGCGGCGATGACCGCATTGAGCGTGGTGATGCTCTCCTATCGTTTTCACCTAAATGAAGCAGCACAAGAGGCGTTTGCCGACGGGCGTCGGTCTGCATCGGCAAGCGCTGCGCCAGAGCGTCGCGCTCAGAGGAGATGCGGACTTTTTCAAGGCATTTTTTCGGTGCGCGCCGCCGTCATTTCGCGAGGGATCCGAGCCCTGCGCGGCAAGGTCTTGGACTTAACGATAGCCGGCAACTGGTCCTACGAAATGGAGCCAGTGCTCCCTACCATGAGCCATCGGAATTTCAGGCATTTTTCGATCGAAAGGGGGCGCTTTTGCAATGGTCGGCCCCCATGACATGACAGCAATCTGGAGAGCATATGAACAAGCAAGAATCCCAACCCGATGTCCAGTTTCTAGCGCGTTTCTCCGACGCGTGGAATCGGCATGACATAGACGCATTGATGGACTTCATGGCCGATGAATGCGAGTTTCACGCCGTTGCCGGCCCTGATCTGATGGGGCGCAGCTTTGTGGGGCGTGAAGCCGTGCGTGAGGGCTTTCAGCTGGCCTGGCAGGCATTCCCTGATGCCGCCTGGGTGGATGGAGAGCATTTTGTGCAAGGCTCGCGCGGCGTTTCGGAGAGCACCTTCAAAGGCACCAAGGCCGACGGCCTGCGGGTAGAGGCGCGCATGGTCGATGTGTTCACCTTCCGCGACGGCAAGATCGCCGTCAAGAACGCCTACCGCAAGGATCGTCCTCCAGTGGCGCTTTCCTGACACACGCCGGGCCTGCGGGCACACCTTCCTGTCTTACGGTGGGAGGCGTTGCACGCAGGGCTTCTCACGACAATTTTCAAGCAGATAACTGAACGACCACGGCAACGGCCTGCACGAGCAGCAAGGCGCGATCCGATACATAAAGCCGTGGCGACCGGCATTTCCAGGCCGGCAAGACAGGAGACAAAAATGATTGGAAATCCGCATTCGTCGCCGGACGGGCTGTCGCACAGCCTCAAGCAGCGGCACATGACCATGATTGCCCTGGGCGGCGTCATCGGAGCCGGGCTTTTCGTCGGCAGTGGCGTGGTCATCAAGTCGGCCGGACCGGCGGCCGTCATCTCTTTTCTGATCACCGGCCTGCTGGTGGTGCTGGTCATGCGCATGCTGGGCGAGATGGCCTGCTCCATGACAGGGGGCTCCTTTTACGAGTACGCCCGCGAAGCATGGCGTGACAAGCCCGCCGTGGGGCAGTTGGCGGGATTTCTGACGGGCTGGATGTACTGGTACTTCTGGGTCATCGTCGTGGCGATCGAAGCGGTGGCAGGGGCCGAGCTGGTGCGCTACTGGCTGCCCGACGTGCCGGCCTGGAGCATCAGCCTGGTCTTGCTGATCATGATGACGCTGACCAATCTGGTCTCGGTCAAATCCTTTGGCGAATGCGAGTTCTGGCTGGCTTCCGTGAAGGTAGCCGCCATCGTGGTGTTTCTGTTCATCGCCGGTGTCTATGTGCTGGGCCTGACACCGGGAGGCGGCGGAATGCATGTCGCCAATCTGAGCCAGAACGGCGGCTTCATGCCCAACGGCATTGTTCCGGTGCTCACGGGCGCCGTGGCCGCCACCGGCTTCTATTTCGGCGCGGAGATCGTGACGATTGCAGCGGCCGAAACCGCTGAGCCCCAGAAGGCCGTGGCCAAGGCCACGAATTCGGTCATCCTGCGCGTGCTGGTGTTCTACGTGGGATCGGTGCTGCTGGTGGCCTGCCTGGTGCCATGGAACTCCACCGGCATGTCCATGCCCTATGTCAGCGCTCTCGATGCGATGGGCGTGCCGGCCGCTGCCCAGATCATGAATGCGGTGGTGCTGACCGCCGTGCTGTCGGCGCTCAACTCCGGGCTTTATGCTTCGTCGCGCATGCTGTTTGCGCTGACGCGACGCGGCGATGCGCCCAAGGTGCTGGCCCAGGTCAGCCGCAACGGCGTGCCCGTGTACGCGATTTTGGTGGCCACATTGTTCGGCTACGGCGCCATCGTCATGTCCTATCTGTCTCCCGACAAGGTGTTCGCCTTCCTCGTGAACTCCTACGGAACGGTTGCCATCTTTGTCTATATCCTGATTGCGATTTCCCAGCTGCGCCTGCGCTATCGATTGGAGCGCGAAGCGCCGCACCTGCTCAAGGTGCGCATGTGGTGCTTCCCTTATCTGACCTGGCTGGCGATTGCGGGCATGCTGTCCATCGTGGTGGCCATGGGCTTCATTCCCGAGCAGCGCACGCCGCTGGCCCTGGGTGTGGCCAGCCTGTGCATCTTGCTGATTGCCTATCGCGTGCGCCAGGCGTTGCGGCGCGGAATCAGTCCCGAGGGGCTGCTCGACGAGCTGGCTCCGCCCAAGCTGCGCAAGAAGAATTGATGAGACCAACAAAAGCCCCGGACCCTGAGTCCGGGGCTTTTTGCTTTGCACATCTACATGCAGTGCATGGCTTCTGCCAGAGCCTTGATGCCCTGGGCGATTTGTCCTGCGGGAATGGACTGATAGCCCAGGCGTATGAAGTTGCCCGTGTTGCGAGGGGAAGTGAAGAACACATCGCCGGGCTCGATCAGCACTCCATGCTCGGCGGCCTGGCGTGCCAGTGCCTGCGCGGGCACATGGTCGGGCAGTTGCACCCAGCACGAGCCGCCGCCGCGTACCGGCGTGATGCGGCATTGGGGCAGGTAGCGAGCCATGGCTGCCGTCAGCTCGGCATGACGCTCTTTCTGGGCCTGACCCAGGCGGCGCAGCTGGGCCTCGTAGTGGCCCAGCGAGATGAACATGGCCAATGTGCGCTGGATGAAGGTGGACGGATGGCGGATCATCAGACGGCGCAGGGCGCGCAGCTCCTTGATCAGCTCGGGCGGGGCCACGATATAGCCCACGCGAAGGCCGGGTGCCAGACTCTTGGAGAGGCTGCCGATATAGATCACGCGGTTGTTGCGGTCCAGGCTTTTGAGCGCCGGGATGGGTTGTTCGTCGAAGCTGCTTTCGCTTTCGTAGTCGTCCTCGATGATGATGAGGTCGTGCTTTTGTGCGGCCTCGAGCAAGGCCTCGCGCCGCTCCAGCGGCATGGTGACGCCGGTGGGGCACTGATGGCTGGGCGTGACGTAGAGGTACTCGAGCTTGCGCATGGCATTGACGATAGGCAGTCCATCGCCATCCACGCCAATCGGGATGACCTGCGAGGTGCGGCTGCTGAAGATATTGCGCGCATCGGGGTAGCAGGGGTTTTCGATGCCGATGGAGGTGCCCTCGCGCATCAGCAAATCGGCCACCATGTACAGCGCATGCTGGGCGCCGACGGTGATGATGATTTCGTCGGGTGACGCCCAGACGCCGCGGCGCGGCAGGATCTTGGTCTGCACCTGCTGGATGAGGCTGTCGTCGTCGCGGGTGATGTGATCGGGCGCCCACATGCGGATGTCCACCACGCCCAGTGACTTGAGGCAGCATTCGCGCCAGGCGGCCGTGGGAAACAGCTCCTTGTCGAACTGGCCGTAGAGAAACGGATAGGGGAACTGCTGCCAGTCGTCTTCCTTCACGATGCTGCGCTGCAGGCTGGGGCGCAGCCACAGGCGGCGCGACCAGTCCGTGTGCGCCTCGGTGCCCGCATTCCTGACGTTGCTGGGGGTGCGCTCTGTGGTGCGGCCCTGCAGCACATCGGGGTGGATGAAATGGCCTTTTCTCTCTCGGCTCAGCAAAAAGGCCTCTTCGGTCAACTGCTGGTAGGCCATGACCACGGTGATGCGGCCCACGCCCAGCAGCTTGGCCAGTTCTCGACTTGAGGGGACGGCATCACCGGGCGCGAGAATGCCGGTGAGGATGGCATCGACCAGCATTTCGCGAATCTGCCCCTGAAGGCTCAGCGAGGGCCTGGCGCTGCGGCGAAACAACTGCTCCCACATGGCCACGGATGGAGGAATCGAAGGCGAGGCCGGTTTTCTGTCTGTCGTCATTGATGGTTCTGAATGCACTGCCGCAGCCCGTGGTGGCCTGGAGCGACCGGCGGCCCCGACGCGCGGGGTCTGGTTCTTTAGGGTCCATTAACGCGACATCGCAGAGGCCGCCAGCAGCTTGCTGGCCGACCGGTTTCAGCGCTCAAGATTAGCGCATATGCATGTGCTTGGAATCAGGCTTTTCATGTGGATGCATGCGTGCAGCGGCGCCCGGAATTTGAAAAATCTCGGAGACTTCTCTGCAGGCTCAAAAATAAGTATATAATTTGAGGCTTAGCGGCTGTAGCTCAGCTGGATAGAGTACTTGGCTACGAACCAAGGGGTCGTGGGTTCGATTCCTGCCAGCCGCACCAAACGACAAGCCTCAGAACTGCAAAGTTCTGAGGCTTTTTCGTTTCTGCCATGTGTGCTTCGCCGCACTGATGGCGCTTGAGTGCCTTTGAAGAAAAATTCGGGTTTTCACCGAGCGGCTTCAAAAACTGTATATAATTCGAGGCTTAGCGGCTGTAGCTCAGCTGGATAGAGTACTTGGCTACGAACCAAGGGGTCGTGGGTTCGATTCCTGCCAGCCGCACCAAACGACAAGCCTCAGAACTGAAAAGTTCTGAGGCTTTTTCGTTTCCGGGCTTTGACGAGCCCTGGCCTGATCGGGCCCCGATCTGTGTGAAGATCGGCCTCATGAGCAAGGCTTTCACCAAAGAATCGGATGGCGACGACGATGAAGACGTCGCAGCTCTGCCGCCATTGCCCGCCGGCGGCAAGAACTACATCACGCCACAGGGCTACCAGCGCATCAAGGACGAACTGCTGGATCTGATCGACAACGAGCGCCCCAAGGTCGTGGAGATCGTGCACTGGGCGGCCAGCAATGGCGACCGCTCCGAAAACGGCGACTATCTCTACGGCAAGAAGCGCCTGCGCGAGATTGACCGACGAATTCGCTTTCTCACCAAGAGACTGGAAATCGCCGAGGTGGTCGACCCTGGCGTGCACGCAGGCAGCGATCAGGTCTTCTTTGGCGCCACGGTCAGCTACGTGGATGACGAGGGCGTGGAGCGCACCATCACCATCATGGGCATTGACGAGGCGGACAGCGCGCAGAACCAGGTCAGCTGGATTGCCCCGGTTTCGCGCGCGCTGCTCAAGGCGCGCGTGGGCGACGAGGTGGCCTTGCCCACGCCGGCCGGCGTGCGCATGCTGGAAATTCTGGACGTCAGCTATCCTCAGCCCACCACTCGATCCTGAGTCCAGCGGCAACCAAAAAGCGCGGCTTCCGTATCGGATGCCGCGCTTTAATTTTGTGAGCTGCAATCGATTGATGTACAACGATTTCAGATGGTTTTATTATTGAAATCGTTGAGCATAAAGCGCTAATAGCTATTATTTTTGAGGCTGATCGCCAGCCTGCAGGCGTTGAAGCAGCTCCAGCGTGGGGTAACCGTCTGCCGCCAGACCCTGGCTCTGCTGGTACTGACGAAGCCCGGCACGGGTGGCCGGACCCATCACGCCGTCGGCCACTCCGGTGGCAAAGCCGCGCTGGGCCAAGGCGGTCTGCAGCGCCCGTGTCTGCTCACGCGTGAGTGCGCCGAGATCGCGCGGCCATTCGGCGCTGACACCTCCATTGCCGGCCAGCTGCGATGCAAGCAGGCCCACGGCGAGCGCATAGTTGGTGGAGTTGTTGTAGCGCAGGATGGCGCGGAAGTTGCTGCCCACCATGAAGGCCGGACCACGGGCACCGGCCGGTGCAATGATGCTGGCTCCGGCCATCGCGGGCAAAGCCTGGCCGTTGACGCTTTGCACGCCTTCTGCAGCCCAGGCGCTGCTGTTCTGGCGAGTGGAAAGCTCGGTGCGTGCGTAATCGAAACTGGCTGGCAGGCGCACTTCAACGCCCCAGGGCTCGTCGGGGTTCCAGCCCGAGCTTGCAAGATAGTTGGCAGTGGAGGCGGCCACATCGGCCATGGAGCCCCAGATGTCGCGGCGGCCGTCTCCATCGGCATCGACGGCATATTGCAGGAAGACCGAGGGCAGAAACTGGGTGTTGCCCATGGCTCCGGCCCACGAGCTGATCATATGGGCGGCGTCGATGTCGCCGTTGTCGATGATGCGCAGCGCGGCAATCAGCTCCTTCTGAGCCCATTCGGCGCGGCGGCCGTCAAAGGCGAGAGTGGCCAGTGCATCCACGGCCGAGAAGCTGCCGAAGTTGCTGCCGTAGTTGCTCTCCATGCCCCAGATGGCTGCAATCACGGGTGCCGGCACGCCATAACGCTGGCTGGCCGCTTGCAGATTGGCTGCGTATTCCTGCATCTTGAGCTTGCCGGTCTTGATGCGCTGTGCGGAGACGGCGCTATCGAGATACTGCCAGGGCGTGCGCGTGAACTCGGGCTGTGAGCGGTCGAGCTTGACGATGCTGGGCTGCAGCTTGGCGCCGGCCAATGCGCTGCGCAGCGTGCGCTCCGAAATGCCTGCGGCGCGCGCACGCGGGGCAAATTCCTGCTTCCAGTGTGCGAAGTTGCTGGCCTGTATGGGGCTTTCCATCGCTGCGTCGTCAGTGCCTTGCTCTGTTTTGGCCGGCTGGGCCGGCTCGGACACCGCCGCTGCTGGAGGTTCGGACCGGGTGGCGCAGCCTGCGAGCAGGGCTGCTGCGATGGCGGTGATCAGCAACGGCTGACGGACATTCAGAAGCGAAGGTGCGGTTTGGAGCATGAATGCCATTGTCGCCTGCTGCCGTGGCCGGCAGGCCCTTGCAGGGCGGGATGGTGCCCGCAGAATGCAACAAAATCTTTCGCCCATGAAAAAGGCCGCCCGAGGCGGCCTTGTGGAGCACATGCAAGAGATCAGGCCATGACGCGGCTGGCGCGAATCACCGAATGCAGGCGGCGCAGATTGCGCAGCGCATTCTCCAGCTGCACGCTGTTTTGCACGGAGATGACAAAACGCAGGTCGGTGGTGCCGATCGCGGCTTCGTCGGTCATCTCGACGCGCACGATATCGGCTTCGGCGTTCGATAGCTCGGCCGCCACGCGGGCCAGCACGCCCTTGTTGTTCTGCACCGTGACCACGATGCCGGCCTCGAACAGCCGCGTGATGTCGTCGGACCAGTCCACGGTGATGAAGCGGTCGGCATCCTTTTCGCGCAGCTTGATGGCATTGTTGCAATGGGCGTGGTGCACGACCAGGCCCTGACCGCCCAGGTAGCCCAGAATCGGGTCTCCCGGCACGGGGCGGCAGCAGTGCGAGTAATAGACCGAGCTGCTCTCGTCGCCGTTGAGCGTGACCGCGCCCTGGAAGGGGCGGTTGTGTGTGTTGAAGCGCTCTTGCGTGATGAGCAGGGCATCCGGGCGCACACCCTGCTTGGTCATGAAGCTGGTCATGCGCGCGGCCACCAGGGAGGCGATGCGGCGACCCATGCCGATATCGACCATGAGGTCGGCGGGCGTGCGGTTGCCCGTGATGCGCAAAATCTCGTCCCAGACGCCCTTGTTGGCATCGTCCTGCGACGGTACGCTGTCAATGCCTTCGGCACGCAGAGCCTGGGCCAGCAGCGTTTCTCCGAGCTGGCCGGCTTCGGTCTGGGCCGCATTCTTGAGGTAGGAGCGAATCTTGGAGCGGGCGCGTCCGGTTTTCACAAAGCTCAGCCAGGCCGGATTGGGCGTGGAGGTTTCGGAGGTGATGATCTGCACCACATCGCCGCTCTTGAGCTCGGTGCGCAGCGGCACTTCCTCGTCATTGATCTTGGCCGCCGTGGTGCGATGCCCGATCTTGCTGTGGATGGCGTAGGCAAAGTCCACCACCGTGGCGCCGCGCGGCATGGCCATGATCTCGCTCTTGGGCGTGAACACGTACACGGCATCGGGAAAGAGGTCCACCTTGACGTGATCCCAGAACTCCGCCGCGTCGCGGGTCTCGTTCTGGATATCGAGCAGGGACTGCAGCCACTGGGTGGACAGATGCTCGGAGTCATGACCTTGCTGCGCCTTGTACAGCCAGTGCGCCGCGACGCCGGCCTCGGCCACGATGTTCATCTCTTCCGTTCGAATCTGGAATTCGATGCTGACGCTGGAGGGGCCGACCAGCGTGGTGTGCAGCGACTGGTAGCCATTGCTCTTGGCAATGGCGATGTAGTCCTTGAAGCGGCCCGGCATGGGCTTGTACTTCTGGTGCAGCACGCCGAGGGCCGTGTAGCAGTCCAGCGTCTTGGGCACGATGATGCGAAAGCCGTAGATGTCGGTGACCTTGGCAAAGCTCAGCTGGTTCTTCTGCATGCGCTGGTACAGCGAGTACAGCGTGCTCTCGCGGCCCAGCAGCCGCACCGGCAGACTGTGCGTGGCAAAAGCGGTGCTGACTTCGTCCTGCACGCGTTGCACCAGATCACGGCGGCGCGTGCGCGAGCGGTCTATGGCTTTTTCCAGCGTGGCATAGCGCCAGGGATGCAGATGCTTGAACGACAGATCCTGCAGCTCGCGATAGGTCTGGTTCAGGCCCAGGCGGTGCGCGATGGGCGCGTAGATTTCCAGTGTCTCGGACGAGATGCGGCCCCACTTGCTGCGCGGCATGTCGCTCATGGTGCGCATATTGTGGGTGCGGTCGGCCAGCTTGATCAGGATGACGCGCACATCGCGCGCCATGGCCAGCAGCATCTTGCGAAAGGACTCGGCCTGGTTTTCCTCGCGGGTATTGAACTGCAGCTTGTCCAGCTTGGTCAGCCCGTCCACCAGCTCGGCCACATCCTCGCCAAAGCGCTCCTTCAGATCCAGCTTGGTGATGCCGCAATCCTCCATCGAGTCATGCAGCAGGGCCGCCATCAGGGCGGGGGCATCAAGCTTCCAGTTGGCGCATATCCCCGTGACCGCGATGGGGTGGGTGATATAGGGGTCTCCACTGCTGCGCCACTGATTGGCATGTGCTTGATCTGCGTAGACATACGCTTGGCGCACGCGCTCGGCGCTGTCGGCATCCAGATAGCCCAGATGCTCCATCAATCCGTCAAAAGCAGCAGCCGACACACGTGCAGCCTGTTCAGCGGGCATGCGCTGAGGCTTGGCCGGTGCCGTAGAAGAAGGTGCAATCGTCGAGTTCTGGGCCGCTGTCATATTCCTTAAATGTAGCCTGCAAGTACCGAGCGCACGGTGATAGGTACAAAAAAGCACCGACGAGCGGTGCTTAATTGTCTGTTTTGGTGCTGCGATGCAACAGCTTAACCCGGCACCTTCTTCAGCATTTCCAGGCCTACCTTGCCGTCTGCGATTTCACGCAGGGCAGTGACGCTGGCCTTGTTTTTGGTTTCAATCTTGGGGGTATGGCCTTGATTGAGCATGCGGGCGCGGTAAGTCGCGGCCAAAACGAGCTGGAAGCGGTTGGGGATCTGCTCCAGGCTATCTTCAACAGTAATGCGTGCCATCAGGAACTCCGGGAACGGTCAGTTGGATTCAGGGATATTGAGCGACTCGAAGGTGTCGGCGCGAAGGCGCCGCTGGGCCGCATATTTGAGGCGTTGCGCGTGAATGATCGCCTTGAGATCAAAGAGCGCACTCTCAAACAGTTCGTTGATTATAACGAAGTCGAATTTGGCTACCTGTGCCATTTCTTCAGAGGCATTTTTCAGGCGCAGTTCGATCACTTCAGCGGTGTCCTCGCCACGGTTTTCCAGGCGTGCGCGCAGCTCGTCCCAGCTGGGCGGCAGGATGAAGATCAAAATCGCGTTGGGAAAGGCCTGCTTGACCTGCAGGGCACCCTGATAGTCGATCTCGAGCAGCACATCGGTGCCGCTCTGAATGCGCTCTTCTAGGGACTTCTTGGCCGTGCCATAGCGGCGGCTATGCACATTGGCCCATTCGACAAAGCCGTTGTTAGCGACCATGGCATCGAATTCGGCATCCGAGACGAAGTAGTACTCGCGACCGTGCTTTTCCTGGCCGCGTGGTGCACGCGTGGTGTGAGAGACGGAGGGGTAGACACGCGCATCGAGCTCACGCAGGGCGCGTACCAGAGAAGATTTGCCGGCACCGCTGGGGGCCGACACGACAAATAGATTTCCGGGATGGTCCATGACTTTGGGCATGACTTTGAGCATGAATTTTGGCGTATGGGGTTGGATACGCTCGGGGTTTGCTTACTCGATGTTCTGCACTTGTTCGCGCATTTGCTCGATCAGCACCTTCATGTCCACGCTGATGCGGGTCAGCTCTAGCGTGGCAGATTTGGAGCCCAGTGTATTGGCTTCACGGTGCAGTTCCTGGATCAGGAAGTCCAGGCGCTTGCCGATGTCGCCACCCTTTTTGAGCAGACGCTCGATTTCGTCGAGGTGAGAGCCCAGACGCGTGACTTCTTCAGCCACGTCGATGCGGATGGCAAAGGCCGTGGCTTCGGCCAGGGCTCGATCCTGGGCGGCCTCGGGGGCCACCGAGCCTTCACCGAGGGCCATGGCCTCCTTCCAGCGCTCGAGGAACTTCTGGCGCTGCTGCTCCACCAACTGCGGCACCAGCGGCGCGGCGGTCTTGGCCAGCGCGCGCAGTTGCTTGATGCGGTCGAGCAGCATGTCAGCCAGGCGCTCGCCTTCGCGGGCACGAGCCGCGAGCAGCTCGGTGACGGCCTGTTCGGCCAGGGCCGGAGCGATCTCGCTCCAGTCCGTGGTGGTGGTGGCGGTGCCGCTGCACAGGCGCAGCACATCGGCCACGGACAGGTCGCGTGCCTTGGGCAGCCAGGCCTGAACCGAGTCCTGCAAGGTCACGAGGCGTTGCAGTTGGCTGGCTGCGGGAATGGGCAGGTATTGGTTGCTGGAGACGTCGATGGCGGCTCGTACTTCCACCTTGCCGCGCTTGAGGCGCGCGGTGAGCAAGGTGCGCAGGGCCGGTTCAAGGGCGCGCAGTTCGTCGGGAAGGCGGAAGGACAAATCCAGAAAGCGGCTATTGACCGCGCGGATCTCAAGGCCCAGACGGCTGTTGGACTGGGACTCTTGACCACCCTCAACGGATGCGCTGTGCTGGGCACTGGCGTATCCGGTCATGCTGTAAACTGGCATTGGACTTTTGATGGATGCTTGCAATTGCCCGATTATCCGGGTTTCGTATCATCCTTGAGGTTTACCGGTAAAAAATGTCTACAAAAACCAAGCCAGCCCCCCTACCGTCGGGCAGCACAATAGGCGGATACCGGGTGGTGCGCAGGATTTCCTCGGGGGGGTTCGGGATTGTCTACCTGGCTCTGGATGCCGATGGCCAGCAGGTAGCGATCAAGGAGTACCTGCCGGCTTCGCTTGCCACTCGCGCACCTGCCGAGCTGCAGCCCGTGGTGGCACCAGAGAAACTGTCCCTCTATCGCCTCGGGCTCAAGAGCTTTTTCGAGGAAGGTCGCTCGCTGGCGCAGATTTCCCACGCCTCCGTGGTGAGCGTGCTGAACTTCTTTCGCGAAAACGAAACCGTCTACATGGTGATGAACTACCTGGAAGGGGCGACCCTGCAGGAGTTCATCGTCACGGCGCGCGAGCTCAAGGCCGACAAGGTGTTCAGGGAGTCGACCATCCGCGCCCTGTTTGACGAGGTGCTGCGCGGCCTGCGCATCGTGCATCAGCACAAGATGCTGCATCTGGACATCAAGCCCGCCAATATCTTCATCACCAATGACGACAAGGCCGTGCTGATCGATTTCGGCGCGGCGCGTGAAGTGCTGTCCAAGGAGGGCAACTTCATTCGTCCCATGTACACGCCGGGCTTTGCTGCCCCTGAGATGTACCGGCGCGATTCCCAGCTGGGTCCCTGGACCGATATTTACGCCATTGGCGCCTGTATCTATGCCTGCATGCAGGGCATACCTCCCAATGAAGCTCCGCAGCGTCAGGACAAGGACCGACTGGCCCTGGCCTTGAACAAGCTGCGCGGCGTGTATTCGGACAATCTGATCGAGGTGGTGGAGTGGTGCATGGCCATGGATCCGCTCTCGCGCCCGCAGTCGGTGTTTGCTCTGCAAAAAGAGCTGAGCCGCGAAGGCGAGCGTCGCTATACCAAGCTCAGCATGCAGGAGCGCATGCGCATGCAGTTTGACAACATGGTGCAGGACGCCAGGAAGAATCTTCAGAAACTCGGCAGCTCCGAACGTGGAGCGGTGACCGACAGCAATCGCAAACCATGAAATTTTCCGTCTTCCAGCTCAGCCGCCGCGGAGGCCGTGCCCTCAACGAAGACCGCATGGGCTACTGCTATACGCGAGAGGCGGCGTTGTTCGTGCTGGCAGACGGCATGGGCGGGCATCCGGACGGCGAAGTGGCCGCACAGATAGCATTGCAGGTGGTTTCCACGCTTTTTCAGCAAAAGGCCAAGCCCATGCTGGAAGAGCCTGCTCTGTTTCTGGAAGAGGCGCTGCTGCAGGCCCATCGCCAGATCCTGCGTTATGCCAGCACCAAGGGCATGATGGACACGCCGCGCACCACGTTGGTTGCGGCCGTGCTGCAGGACGGCAAGGTGACCTGGATTCACTGCGGCGACTCACGTCTGTACTGGGTGCGCGACGGGCAGCTCGTGGAGCGCACACGTGATCATTCCTACAGCGAGATGCGCAAGGTCTCCGGTGCGCTGGTGCCGGCCAACCGCAATGTGCTGTTCACCTGCCTGGGCTCGCCTTCCAAGCCCATCTTCGATGTGAGCGAGATAAGGCGGCTTGAAGAGGGCGATCAGCTGATGCTGTGCTCCGATGGCCTCTGGGGGGCGGTGCCGACGCCGGAAATTCTCCAGATCATGAATGGCAAGGCCGTGGCCCATTTCGTGCCCATGCTGGTCGATACGGCACTCAAGCGAGCCGGAGACGGCAGCGACAATGTCACCGTGCTGGCACTGGTATGGGAAACACCTAATAATTTCGAACCGTCTTCCATCTCCACACAGGAGATCGAGGATGAGGGCTTCGAGTCCACGATACAGGTGGGACCGATCGATGAATGCGAGGATGAACTCGATGACGAGGCCATCGAGCGATCGATTGCAGAAATCAACGAGGCCATACGCCGCTCGGCGCAGCGCCAGAAAGCCAAGAACTGAACACGGTTGCACGCTGCAATAGGCGCTGGCTTGAAACTACTGAATCAATAGCTGATTGCGCAAGCGCCATAAGCGCTTCCATGGATTTTTATGATGAAAATTGTGCTGGCATCCAACAACCGCGGAAAGCTCGTCGAGTTGCAGGCCATGTTTGCCCCGCTGGGCGTGGAGCTGATCCGCCAGGGCGATCTGTTCGAGGGAGAAGCTCCCGAGCCCTATGGCACCTTTGTAGAGAATGCTCTGTCCAAGGCGCGCTTTGCGGCCGAGAAGAGCGGCTTGCCTGCCATTGCCGATGATGCCGGCATGTGTGTGGATCATTTCGGCGGTCTGCCCGGTGTGGACACGGCCTACTATTGCACCCAGTTCGGCTACGAAAAAAGCGACGACAACAATGTGCGCGCGCTGCTCGAGCAGATGCAGGGCGTGGCCAACCGCCGTGCCGCCATGGTCAGCACCCTGGTGGGCGTGCGTTCGCCCAAGGACCCCGAGCCGCTGATTGCCGTAGGTCGCGTGCAGGCGCTGCTCACGACCGAGCGCCGTGGCAGCAATGGCTTCGGCTTTGACCCGGTACTGCTGATCCCCGAGCTGGGCCTGACCTTTGCCGAGATGGAGCCCGAGCTCAAGCATGCACATAGCCATCGTGGACTTTCTTCTCGGAAGATGATCGCGATGGTGAAAGAGAGATGGCTGTAACCCCCTGAGGCGCTTTGCCTAGGCCCTTGCTAGGCATCTCTTGGCAGGGGCTGTGCTAGTTGTAGCAGCATCGGTTTTTTGCTGAGCCAGAGAAAAGTAATTCCCCCCTCCATGATCCCCATCCAGCCTCAAACAGAGACTGCCGAAGCGGCGGTGCAGCGCGATATTCAGCACTACATGCGCCCCGGCACGCTGCAGCTGGGCAGCTTGCCGCCGCTGTCGCTGTATGTGCACCTGCCCTGGTGCCTGAAGAAATGCCCGTATTGCGACTTCAACTCGCATGCCTGGGCCAAGGGGGATGCGCTGCCCGAGGATCGCTACATCGATGCTTTGATGGCCGATCTGGAGTCTGCGCTGCCGCTGATCTGGGGGCGCACGGTGCACAGCGTCTTCATGGGCGGCGGAACGCCCAGCCTGTTTTCGCCCGAATCCATAGACAAGCTGATTGCCGGTCTGCGCGCGCGTCTGCGCATGGAGCCCGATTGCGAAATCACCATGGAAGCCAACCCCGGCACCTTCGAGAAGGACCGTTTCAAGGCCTTCCGTGCGGCCGGCGTGAACCGCCTGTCAATCGGGGTGCAGAGCTTTGATGACCGCTATCTGCAGGCTGTGGGCCGTGTGCATGATGCGGCGCAGGCCCAGGCGGCAGTGCGCGAGGCGGCGGACAATTTCGAGACCTTCAATATCGATCTCATGTATGCGCTGCCCGGCCAGAGCCTGGTCGATCTGCAGCGCGATGTAGACACGGCACTGTCGTTTGCACCGCCGCATCTGTCGATTTATCACCTCACCATCGAGCCCAACACCTATTTCGCCAAATACCCGCCTGTGGTGCCGGAAGACGATACGGCCTATGAGATGCTGGACCTGATCACGGCCAGCACCCGGGGAGTCGGCATGCAGCGCTATGAAGTCTCGGCCTATGCCAAGGACGGCCATCAGTGCTTTCACAACAGCAACTACTGGCAGTTCGGGGACTATCTGGGCATTGGCGCCGGTGCGCACAGCAAGCTGAGCTTTGCCCACCGCATCGTGCGCCAGGTGCGTTTTCGCGATCCGGCCCGCTATATCGACATGGCACTGGCCGGCACGCCGCTGGCACAGGACAACGAGGTCAAGCGTGCCGAGCTGCCGTTCGAATACATGCTCAACGCGCTGCGCCTGCGCGGCGGCTTTGCCTTGCAGGAGTTCATGGAGCGCACGGGCCTGCCCATGTCGGCCATCGCCAAGGGACTGGATCAGGCGCAGGCCAAGGGCCTGATCAGCCGCGATCTGGGCCGCGTGGTGCCCACCGAGCGCGGCTTCGACTTTCTGAGCGACCTGCAGGAAATGTTCCTGGCCGACTGAGAGGCAGGCCGCCATGGAAAAACGGGAGGTCCAGGCCTGCCGGACGGTGCCAACCGCAGCGCCGGGCGCCCGTGTCATGGCATTCCTGAGGAGAGCCTGAGTTGAGCCATGAACTCAACGCGAAACGGTTGCGGGCCATCCTGGCTGAGCGCGAAAATCATTGCCGTAATGGGCTACTGCCAGCTTGCGCATAGGCGTCGAAGTCGCTGCCTGTGCGCTGAATGAGGCAGACCAGCGGAGTGTTCTTCCGCTTGCCTTGACTAGGAAAGCCGTCGCCATGAAATTACGTCATGCCGTTTTTGCGGGTTCTGGCCGTCTTGTTTGGTATAGGCTCGAATTCAAGCGACTTTTCAAAGGGCAGGCATCCCGTGGTGCAGTCGCTGGCAGCGTCGTCCGCCCCGGACTTCATGCGTGTCTGCTGCTTGGCATGATGGCTTTGACAGCGCCGGCCAACGCCGACCTTCGCTTTGTCTGCAACCCGGCTCAGCTGCCCATGCTCGAAACGCAGATGGTCGAGTACCTTGGCAAGTTGGACATCGACCTCGCGCTGGTCACCCAATCAGAGCAGCAGGACACTGGGGTCGTCGTTTATGCACTGGCCACGCCTGCGGACGATACCGACACCTTGGACCTGGTCCGTCGCGTGGAGTACAACGTGCCGTTGGAAATCGTCCAGCTGCCGGAGCGCAAAGGCAAGCTGCGCAAGGTTGCCACTGTTTCCAAAAAGGAAATCCTGCTGTCTGTGCTCCAGCATGGCCGGATGACCTCATTCGATGGCGGCGCTTGCAGCCTGGGGGCTTTGGAGGACCACATAGGCTTGCGCCAGAATATCGTGGCGTGGACCGAAGTCTTGCAATGGACTTGGCCCAATGGTGGGCGTGCGCGCTGGAACGTGCGCTACTGGGCGAATGGAACCCCCAGGAATGGCGTGTCGATAGCAGCCGCGCTGATGGACGCTTTTCAGTCGCAGCACAAATACGCAATCGGCTGCTATACCGCCGCCAAACTATTGATGGCCCAGGGTGTGGTGGACTACTTTCAGCGCGTAAGACCGGATGCCAGCCGGGAGCTTGGCGTCGAAAGACGGCTGGCCTTGGACGGCGACTCCTTGGTTGACGTGGAGCCGCCCCGGATGTGGAGTTTCGAGAAGGAATTCGACCCAGCGACATTGCCGCGCCCCGGTAAATTGCTTCGCATTGCAGAGCATGTCGCGCCGCGCAACTTCATTCCGGGCGACTGGGCCTATTTAGTCAATACGGATCCGCGATTTTCGCAGAAGACGGGATATGAAGGTTCCAACGCCATCTATCTCGGGCGTGGAAAATTCGGCGATTTTTACAACGACAACCACCATGCCTATACCTTCGACCAGAAGCTGGATGAAGTGTATCAATGGCGCAATGGCGTTTTCAGCCGGACCCGAGACTTCAGGAAAATCCAAGAAATGTCCGCCCAGGACTACGAGCGGCTTGCCAGGACGCCCGAGGAAGGTGGTCTGGTGCTCGATATTCGTGCCACCCCGCAGCTTTTCGGATACGAAACCCAGCCCCAGCCCCAGCCTGCGGCTCGGTGAGACGAGGCCGTATTTCGGGTTTTGTTCCTGTGCTCTCGGCCCTGTCCTCGTCGCGACTCGATGTCAGCTTTCGGCGTGCTTGCTCGGCTTTGCGCACCGTATCGTTTGGCAGGTGTGCTTGCGCGATTCGGGCCGTGTGGTGCCCACCGAACGCGGCTTCGACTTTCTCAGCGACCTGCAGGAAATGTTCCTGTAAGTCCTGGTGGATGCTCAGCCGCAGCGCAGCGCCGTGATCTTGCCTGCGTCATTGGTGATGACGTTCAGGCGCTCCTGGTTGTATTCCATGGTTGTGGGCTGACCCTCGCGCAGCACGCGCAGCAGATACGAGCCGGATTTCTGGCGGATGGTCTCCAGCGTCGACGCCACCGTGTTGTGGCCGATATAGATCTGTACTGGCTCCGCATGACAGACCTGCAGCTGACGCGCAGCCGGGGCGGCCGTGCCGCCTGCGACCATGCCGTTGCTGGCGCAGCCAGCCATCAGCACTGCCATGCTGGCAGCAGCCATGCCCAGCAAAGGGCGGGTGGAAATAGGCCAAGTGGGTGTTCGATGCTTCATGCCCCACACCATAGCGCCACCCAGGTGCCCGCGCATGCCAGACCAGGCCTTGATGTGCAAGCGGGTGCAACAAGGCAATGCGCAAATTTGATGGCTTCATGCGCAAGGCCATCAGGGCAATGCTTGCATCTGGACTCTCCGTGTTTAGCGCCGGAGTCTATGGCCTGTGGGGACCTTCTGCACTTTGAAAGATGCCGGCATCGATATTCGCGGCCTGCAGCTTGCGCGCAGCCTTTTCGGCGCGCTTTCGGCTCTCGAAGGGGCCGCTGCGTACTCGGGTGACCTCCCCTTTGTTGCTGGCCATCTTCTGCGTCAGCGCGGGCAGTCTGGACTTTTGCAGCTGCGCCAGTACCTTGTCTGCATTGCCCGCTTCGGAATAGACGCCCAGATTCAGATAGAACTTGCCAGGAACCAGATCCGAGCCGGCATGGGGTGTCGAGGGGGCATCTTTGACGGGCTGCTCCTTGGTATCTGTCGCCGGTCTGGCTGTCTGGTTTTCGCTCGGCTCGGCCTTGACCGCCGCTTTGCTCGGCACTGAGGCAGCGGCATTGGGCGCTGCTTGCTCTGCGCTTGTGTCTGTCTCGGTGGCGGCCGTAGGCGTTGGCTCTGCCGAGCGGCTTTCTGGCTGGACGGCAGTGGAGGCAGCTTCGGGGGCGGGCTTTGCCGGGTCCGGGCTGGCAGCCGGACGATTAGCTGCAGCGGTGGCTGCGGCGGTGGCTGCAGGCTGCGCGCTCTTGGGGGGGGCAGGGTTGTCGGCGGGCAGCAAGGCCAGGCCCGCGCCTGCGGCCGCTGCCACAGGCAGGGCCAGCACCAGCATGGCTGCGGTTCTGTTGCGAGCAGAGCCGACCTGCGCCTGCAAGGCGGCATGGGCGGCGGCCATATTGGGCGCGTCCGTAATCGCCTGCAGCGTCTGGGCCTTGATCTTGCGCCAGTACCAGCCATTGCCCAGCAGGCCGGGCACGGCCACGGCGAGCAGCCACAGGGCAATGCCCAGGCCTAGAGCCATGGCCTCGGGCAGAGCCGGGCGCAGGCCAAACCACCAGATCAGCGCGGTTGCCGTGACGGCTGCCAGGTATTTCGCAGCCTCGCGCCATAGACCGTGCAGGCTGCACCAGGCCAGGGTCAGCAAGGCGGCCGCCATATTCCAGCTGGGCAGGCTGCGGTCCAGGGCATCGAAGCGCTTGAACTGGGCCAGGTAAAAGTCGCGTGAACGTGGGCTCAGACGGCTGGCATAGAGTTGGGGCAGCAGGCCGCTGTCCTCCTCTTCGGGCGCAGCGGTCTGCTCGTCCTCGTGTTGCAGACTGTGCTGCATGGAATAGGCCGCAGCTGCAAAGGCCCCTGCAATGGAGGCAGGCAAGGGGCTGGCATCCGAGCGCGTAGGCTGGTCCAGCACGGGCTCCTGGCGCTGGTTTCGGCCAGCAGGGGCGAGCGCAGGGGTGGGGGTGTCCGAAGCAGAAGGCATGGCTGCAATTGTGTCATGGCGTTACGAGCAGGCCCAAGGCAGATTCCCAACAAAAAACCGGCGCCAGGCCGGTTCTTTGGGAGATGGCCGAGGCGTGCTCAGGCCTGGTGTGCAGGCAGCACGGTGGCGCGGCATTCGCCAAAGCCGATGCGCGCGGCTCCAGGCTTTTCGCACCAGCCGGTAAAGACCACGGCGTCGCCGTCGAGCAAGAAGGTGCGGGTTTCGCCGTTGCTCAGGCTCAAGGGGTTTTTGCCGCCTTCGGTGATTTCCAGCAGGGCACCGGCTTCGGCCATGGTGGGGCCGGACAGTGTGCCCGTGCCCAGCAGGTCGCCGGGGTGCAGATCGCAGCCGTTGACGGTGTGGTGGGCAATCAGCTGGGCCATGGTCCAGTAGGCGTGGCGGTAGCTGGTGCGGGTGATCTGCTCGGCAGCCTTGCCTTCGGCGCGCATCTTCTCGGTCTGGATGGCGACCGTGAGCTGTACATCGAGCGCACCGCGCTGCGAGTTGGCTTCGGAGCTGAGGTAGGGCAGGGGCTGTGGGTCCTCGGACGGGCGGACAAAGGCCGTGCGATAGGGCTCCAGTGCTTCCAGCGTCACAATCCAGGGCGAGATGCTGGTGGCGAAGTTCTTGGACAGGAAGGGGCCCAGCGGCTGGTATTCCCAGGCCTGAATGTCGCGTGCCGACCAGTCGTTGAGCAGGCACAGACCGAAGATGTGGTGCTCAGCGTCCTCGATGCCGATGGCCTCGCCCCAGGCATTGGCCGAGCCTGCGTAAATGCCCATCTCCAGCTCATAGTCGAGGCGGTTGCAGGGCTTGAGCACGGGGTCGGCATCGGGGGCCTTGAGCTGGCCGTTGGGGCGCTTGAAGTCCACGCCGGAGATGCGGATGCTGGAGGCACGGCCGTGGTAGCCGATGGGCACCCACTTGTAGTTTTCCATCAGCGGGTTGGTGGGGCGAAACAGCTTGCCCACATTGGTAGCGTGATGCACGGAGGTGTAGAAGTCCGTGTAGTCGCCCACCTGTGCGGGTACGCTGTACTCCACATCGGCCTGGGCCACGAGGCAGGCCTTGAGAGCGGCTTCTTCGGCAGCGCCGGCACGCAGGGCGCGCGACAGGGCCAGGCGCAGGGCCGACCATGATGCAGGGCCCATGGCCATCAAGCTGTTGAGCTGACCCTGCGCCGCTGCTTCGACCTGGGCCTGCACATCGCCGCTCAGTGCCTGGGCATCGCGAACGGCCGCCATATCCAGCACCTGGTCGCCAATCGCCACGCCGCCGCGAAAAGCCTCGCTGCTGCTCTTGCGACGAAACACTGCAAACGGCAGGTTCTGGATGGGGAAGTCGCTGCTGCCTGTGTTGGCGCTGGTGACCCAGCTTTGCAGGCCGGCGTCGTGGGTTTCGTTCAATGTCATGTTCGTCTCCTTAAACGATTTGAATAAAAACAGGCTGCAGCGCTGATCTGCTGTGCGCTGTCAGCCATTGATCTATGAGCGATCTATGACCGATCAATGGGATCTGGCTTGTGGACCTTTCATGCCGCAGTGAAGCCTCCATCCATATTCCACTGTGCACCACGCACCTGGGCGGCGTTGTCGCTGGCCACAAAGCTGACCAGCGCCGCAACCTGCTCCACCGTTACAAAAGCCTGCGAGGGTTGCTTGGCTCCCAGCAACTTGGTGCGGGCTGCGGGCTCGTCCAGGTTTTCGCGCAGCGCCAGGGCCTGGATCTGGGCCTGTACCAGCGGCGTGAGCACCCAGCCGGGGCAGATGGCGTTGCAGGTCACGGGCGTGGTGGCCAGCTCCAGTGCCACGGATTTGCTCAGGCCCAGCAGGCCGTGCTTGCTGGCCACATAGGCGGGCTTGTGGGCCACGCCGACCAGGCCGCTGACGGATGCCATATTGATGATGCGCCCCCAGCCGCGCTCCAGCATGGCCGGCGTGCAGGCCTGTATGGTGTGAAACGGTGCGCTAAGGTTGACGGCCAGCATGGTGTTCCACTGGGCCGCAGGGAAGCTGAGCACCGATTCCACATGCTGCATGCCTGCGTTGTTGACCAGAATGTCCACGTCCCCCAGATCGGCGGCAATACGCCGGGCCAGGGGGGCAATGGCTTCGCCGTCAGCCAGGTCGAGCGCGTAATAGCGGGCCGCCACACCCAGTGCCTGCAGCTCGGCCAGCTGCGCATCGGTGCGAGCGCTGGGGGCGGCGCTGCCATGCAGGGCAATGGCGGCACCTTCGCCAGCCAGTTGCCTGGCAACGGCCCAGCCTATGCCGCTGGTGGAGCCGGTGATCCAGGCGACGCGGCCGCTATGGGGCTTGGAGAGCTGCTGGACTTGGGGCAGGACGGTGGTCATTTGAGCAGGTCCATTTCGATATGCACGTATTCGCTGATGAAGCGTACCTTGGCCCAGTAGACGATCAAGCCCTGTGGATTGCAGGCCCAGCGCAGCGCCTGCATCAACGGCGTGCCCAGCGGCACGCCCAGCTGCTCGGCAATCAGCTCGTCGGCCGGGGCTACGCTCAGGTACTGGCGGGCCGTGGCGATCTGCGCTGGATCATTTCCCAGCGCCTGAGCCAGCGTGGTGCGCTCCAGCTGTTCCTGCAGCCTGGGGTAGAGGTTCTGTTCCAGGTACAGCTCGGAGAGGCAAAAGCGTGCATCGCCGTGCTTGTGCACGCGCAAAAAATAGGTATAGGCCGGGGCCAGTTCGCCAGGGGAGGGGAAGCCGGCCGGAATGGGCGGCACGCAGTCATTCGCTTGCTGCAGCGTGGTCTGCTGAATCTGCTCGCCAAAGGCCACCAGTTCCTGCCAGGTCGTGGGCAGCAAAAAGGATGGGGGCTTGTAGGGCTGGCCCACGACCTTGGTGCCGCCGCGCTTGCGGGTCTCCAGCAGGCCTTCGTCGACCAGCGCATGTACGGCCATGCGCACCGTGGTGCGCGAGACGCCGTGCAGTGCCTCAAGCTCATCGACAGTGGGAATGCTTTGTCCGACCGGCCACTCGCCCGTCGCTATCTTGTTGCGAAACAGCCGGGCCAGCTGCAGGTGCAGCTTGTCGCGAGATTGGGAGGCGGTGGACGTAGCAGTCATAGGCACAGTTTTGCGGGGCAGTGTAGCAAATAAAGTATCTAAAAAAGTACTTTATTAAGGCAAACAAGCAGCCGCTCAAGATGGCGCAACAAGGCCGCAGCAGGCAGTGCCAGCCAGCTCCAGGAAGCGCAAGAGTTCACAAATGTCACCATTCGGGCAGTGCAAATGACTTTTAAACTCCTCGCTTTTGATAGCGGATAGTGCAGGCAGCCATTGGTTGCCATGTGCTTTGACAAGGGCAATCCTTGCCTGGGAGTTGGTAGTTTCATGCACAAGCAGTACGAGTGGCAGTTTTTCCGCGCCGGCGAGGTGGACCAGGTGGTGATCCGCACGGGCCAGGACATTGCCCATATTGGTGAGCTCGATCAGAAGCTGTGGGTGGCTCTGGCCTGTCCCACCAGAGGTATCGAGTTCGACAGCGCAACGCTGGATTTGATTGACGAAAGCAAGGACGGGCGCATTCGTCCCCCGGAGCTGGTGGCCGCCTGTGAATGGGCCGTGGCAAGAGTGCGTGACCCGCAAGTTCTGGCCGATGGCGGCGATGTGCTGCAGCTGGGCAGCATCAACGATGCGACGCAGGAAGGCGCGCTGCTGCTGGCAGAGGCCAGGCGCGTGCTGGAACTCGCGGGTCTGCCCGATGCCCAGGCCATCACGCTGGCCCAGGTGCAGGAGCGCATGGCCTCGCTGCAGGCCCTGCGCTTCAATGGCGACGGCGTCGTCAGTGCGGCCACTGCCGAGGGCGATGAGGCGCTGGCCGGCCTGATTGCGCGCATTCAGGAGCTTTACGGTGCGGTGGACGGCAGCGATGGAGTGCCCGGCATCAACCGCAGCAAGGCCGAGGCCTTCTGGGAAGACGTGCAAAGCCTGCAGGACTGGTTTGCCCGGGCACAAGGGCTGGGTTGCAATCTGCAGCCGCGCGCACAGGCGCTGGCGGCTGCGGAGGCTGTGAACGCGGTGCAGGCCAAAGTCGATGATTTTTTTGCCCGCACGCGACTGGTGGAGTTCGATGCCAATGCACGGGCACCGCTCAACCCCACGGAAGAGGGCTATGCCGCATTGGGGGCGCAGGTGCTCAGCAATGCATCGGAGTCTGTGGCCGCGCTGCCGCTGGCTGCCGTCACCGGCGAGCGCAGCCTGCCGCTGGTCAATGGCGTCAATCCCGCCTGGGCTGCTGCCTTGCAGACCTTGCGCGAGCAGGCCGTGCAGCCCGTGTTCGGCCAAGCGCTGACGGCGCTGACCGAGGTGCAGTGGGATCAGCTCAAGACCATGCTGGCTCATTGCCAGCAATGGTTGTCAGAGTGCCCGGCCACGCCGCTGGGCGCAGTGAGCGAGGCCGAGATTCAGCAGTTGCTGTCCAGCGGGCTGAAAGATGCCGTAATGCAGTTGCTGGACCATGACGATGCCGAAAAAGAGCATGCCGTGCAGGCCATGGCCCTGGAAAAGCTGATCCGCCTGCAGCGCGATCTGCTGGAGCTGCTCAACAACTTTGTCTCCTTCTCCCGCTTCTATCGCCGCGAAGGCGCGGCCTTCCAGGCCGGTACCTTGTTCCTGGACGGCCGCAGCTGCGATCTGACCGTGGAGGTGGCCGATGCCGCCGCCCACTCGGTGCTGGCCGCCATGGCCAAGACCTATCTGGCCTATTGCGAGTGCAAGCGCGAGGGGCAGAAGAAGACGATCGTTGCGGCCTTCACGGCAGGCGATGTGGATTTTCTGTTCGTGGGGCGCAACGGCGTGTTCTACGACCGTGCGGGCCAGGACTGGGATGCGACCATCGTCAAGCTCATCGACAACCCGACCAGCATCGGCCAGGCCTTTTTTTCGCCCTACAAGAAGTTCCTGCGCATGATCGAGGAGCAGGTCGCCAAGCATGCCGCAGCCAAGAACGATGTGGTCAATACCAGCCTCAGCGACAACGCGGCCAAGCTGGTGACGGCGCCCAAGGAGCTGGCCCAGGCACCTGCCGCAGCGCGCAAGACCGATGTGGGGACGGTGGCCGCCATCGGCGTGGCACTGGGCTCGCTCAGTGCCGTGATCGTTGGCATCTTCGGCAAGTTCATCGAACTGGGGCCGTGGATTCCGGTGGCCATACTGGGCCTTATCCTGGCCATCTCCGGCCCCAGCATGCTGATTGCCTGGCTCAAGCTGCGTCAGCGCAGCCTGGGACCGATTCTGGATGCCAGCGGCTGGGCCATCAATGGCCGCATGAACATCAATCTGGGCCTGGGCCGCAGCCTGTCGCAGACGGCCAAGGTGCCGGTCAACGCCAAGCGCAATATTGCCGACCCTTATGCGGACAGTCATGGCCTGCGCAACAGCCTGTGTGTGCTGGCACTGATGGCAGCCGCCGCGCTGCTGGCCTGGCGCATGCACTGGCTGGACACCGTGCTGCCCGTCAGCTGGCAGCACGGCCCTGCAGTCGCTAGCGTGCCAGCGGCCAGTGCGCCGGCAGCGGCCGCAGCAGGAGCCGCAGTCAGGTAAGCCAGGCAAGCTAGGAGCACGTGCCGTCTGCACAGGCTGGCGGCAGGCTCATCGCCTCTTTGGCTGGCAGTTCGCTGCGTCCCCAATACCGCTGGCATGGGTGCGGTATTGGGCGGCTCAGCCGGAATCTGTCCTAGAGTGCAGTTCTGTACTCACCGAAACACCTTGGATGTGCATGCTTCCAAGGTGTTTTTTCATTGCATTTGATGACAGGAGCAAGCCATGGGACGTGCCATCCATAGCGCACATGAACTTCTCGCCACCGATGAGTGTGAGCTCTACGACCTTTCCCAGTCCGATGCGGCCCTGGTCAGGCTGAGCCCGGCCCAGCGCCGCCTGCAACTGCAGCGCGCCCGTGCCATGCGCGACCGGGCGCGTGCGCTGTACCGCAAGCAGGTCGGCCATACGCTGCACCACACGGCCACCAAGCGTGGCTTCACGGGCATGGCCAACGAGCGCACCCGTCAGAAGGCCCAGGTGCTGTCCGAGGTGGTGCGCCGGCTGGCGGGCGAGCCGAATTGAATCCCCGTCGTCTCGGTGGATTTGTGTAGCTATTGAAAAGTGAGCTTATTGTGTAAGCCATTCATGGGTTTTAATATGAAAACACATTGAAATCATTGAATGGATTGCGCTATCAGCTCCTTTTTTATGCTGTCGGCAGATTCACAGCCGACAGCAGCGGCATGCCGGTGCGACGGGTGAACTCCTCGTAGCTGATGGGCGGGCCCATGCGGGTGTCGGCACTATTGGCCTGCCAGTACACCCAGCTCTTGCCGGTGCTGGCGTCGTAGACCAGCTTGAAGAGGTAGTCGGGCACCGCCACTTTGCCCGCACCGATGGTCGAGGCATTTTTGCTGAACACCGGGCCGGTGAAGACATAGACGTCGCCTCGGGCACGCAGCGCGTATTTGCGCGTGGCCTGTTCCACCTGGCTCCAGGCTCCCGCGTTGTGCACCTGGTTTTGCGGAACCATATTGGCGAGGCTGAAACTCTGGGCCATGGCCTCGGGCGTGCTCATGTCTGCCGCCGGGGCCATATGGCCGCGCGAAAAGCCGGAGCGCTTGTAGTCATCAAGCTCGGAGCGCTCGGCGCTCGGCAGGCGGGCGTCGGCATAGAACTTGTCGCTGCGCTGCAAGCCCTGGGCCTGCTGCAGCGTCTGGCGGTTCAGACGCTCGGCAACAAACACCGGGGTCTTGGTGCTGCCGTTGTGCAGAACGGCAAAACCCGAAAAGCACAGCTCGCGCTCATGGGAGTGCAGTTGCAGGGCCGGAGCCTTGCCGCCGGGAAAGAACTGGGGGCAGCCGGCAAAGTGCGTGGGCTGGGCAGTTGCCGTGACATCGGCCTTGGCCACCTTGCCGCCCACACTGGGCGTGTGGGAGCCGGAATGCAGACCATCCAGATCCGGCCAGCCGTTCTTGCGAAAGGCCTGCAGGCGCTGGCCCAGCGCATCCAGTGCGGGAATATGCAGGCTCGCCAGCGCCTGGCCCAGCAGTTTTTCGGCAGAGGCACCGGGATTGAAGCTGCAGCTGGCAATCTGGAAGCTGGCCAGCGCCGCCGCACCTGCAGACAGGGCAAAGCGCTTGATGCGGGAGAGACTGTAGCGAGCAGTCTTGGAGGCATTGCCGCGCTTGCGCGCAGGCGTTTTCTTTTTCTTGGCGGTCGTCATTGAGGCGGCAATGGTACGCCGCTTGAATGCTGCTTGAGGCATGGCGCGCCCCGCAGGCCGCACTTTGTGTGTCCGGCAATGAAACCGTATGTGAATCGCCTGCCTGCAGGCGCGCAATTCAAGGGCCGGGTGTTTGTTTCAAGCCGTGATGTTGCCGATACTGGCCTGGCGTCAGGCCCAGGTGTTTGCGAAATAGATGGCCCATATGCGACTGGTGGTTGAAGCCGCATTCCAGCGCGATCTGCGTGAGGGACAGATCGGGGCCTCGCATCATGGCGCGGGCCGCCTGCAGCCGGGTCTCCGTGATCCAGGCATGCGGCGTCATGCCCGTGAGCCGTGTGAACTCGCGCAGAAAGCGCAAGGGGCTGGTGCCCACCATGGCGGACAGATCGGCAATGCTCAGCGGCCGATCGAGCTCGGCGGCAATGCGGTCCAGCACGCGCGCATAGCCGGCGCCGGGGCGCGCGTCGCCCCCGCAGGCGCTGCCTTCCTGGCAGGCCAGAAAGCGCAGCGCAGCCTGCTCGATGGCCAGAGCGTCCGGCTGCGGGCTGAGCAGCAGCCGGCGCAGATACTGCGCCATCTGCAAGGCTGCACGCTCGCCATGTCGCGAGATGCGCCGCGATGGGCCGGGCGCGTCAGCCTCATGGGCGGCATAGCGCAGCACCAGATATTCGCCGCCGGTGGCCGATTCGGAAAATACCTCCACGCCCGGCGGTGTATAGCTCAGGGTGCCGGGCCAGGTGTCGAAGTCCACGCGCCTGTCGGAGGCAATCGCGTGCACGCCTTGCTGCCTTTGCAGTGCGATGCCCAGCGTATGCATGCGCACCGGGTCGCGGCTGCTGTAGGCGGCGCGGTCGAGCAAATGGATCTGCACGGCAGGCGCATCGGTTGCCAAAGGCTGAATCAGGTGGGTCTTCATGGCGGGCTGAAATTTCATGATAGACGATGGCGGCCAGCCGGCCTCACACTGGCGCTCATGAATCAAGACCTGCAAACAAGCGCCGGGCCGCAGCGCGTCATCGGCCTGATCGGCGGCATGAGCTGGGAGTCCAGCGCCGAGTACTACCGCCTGATCAACCAGGGTGTCCGGGACCGTCTGGGCGCGCTGCGCTCGGCCAGGCTGCTGATGTACAGCGTGGACTTCGGCCCTGTCGAGCAGGCCCAGCATGAAGGCCGCTGGCATGACGCGGCAGCGCTGCTGGCCGATGCCGCCCGGCGTCTGCAAGCCGGCGGCGCCGACTGCGTGCTGCTTTGCACCAACACCATGCACAAGGTGGCGGATCAGGTGGCGGCAGCCGTGTCGATTCCTTTCGTGCACATAGCCGACCCGGTCGGTGCGGCCGCGCGCGCAGCCGGCGTGCAGGTGCTGGGGCTGCTGGGTACGCGCTTCACCATGGAGCAGCCGTTCATGCGCGAGAGGCTGGAGCAGCAGTTCGGCCTGAAGGTGCTGGTGCCGGGCGAGGCCGAGCGCGCGCAGGTGCATCGCATCATCTATGAGGAGCTTTGCGCGGGGCAGATCAGCGATGTGTCGCGCAAGCTCTATCAGCGTGCCATCGAGTCATTGGCGGCCCGTGGGGCGCAGGCCGTGGTGCTGGGGTGCACGGAAATCGGCTTGCTCATCAAGAGCGAAGACAGCGTGCTGCCGGTGCTGGACACCACGGCCTTGCACGCTGCAGCGGCCGTGGACTTTGCGCTGCGGGCCTGAGCTGACGGAGATCAGTGCGCCGAGCCCGGCTGGAGGATTTGCGCAATGGCGCAATGCGTGCTGGCCTCGTTCATGGCAATGTCATGCTCGTGCTTGGCCACTTCCACCGACATGGCCTGCGGCAGCGGCACGGCGTTCTTCACGGCCAGAATCTCGGCCATGACGCTCACCGCGATCTCTGCCGGAGTCTTGCTGCCTATATAGAGGCCGATGGGGCCGCGCAGCTTGGCCAGCGACGCTTCGGTCTCGCCAAAGTGCTCCATCATGCGCTCGCGCCTGGCGTGGTTGTTGCGGCGCGAGCCGATGGCGCCCACATAGAAGGCCGGGCTGTGCAGGGCTTCGAGCAGGGCCAGGTCGTCGAGCTTGGGGTCGTGGGTGAGGGCGACGATGCAGCTGCGCGCATCGGGCTTGAAGGCCGTGACGGCATCGTCGGGCATGTCGGTGACGGTGCTGACCTGGGCCACGGACCAGCTGCCCATGTATTCCTCGCGCGGGTCGCAGACGGTGACCGTGAAGCCGTTGAACAAGGCCATGGTGGCCAGGTATTCGGCCAGGGCCCCCGCACCGATCAGCAGCATGCGGTAGCCGGGGCCGAGGTGGTTGACGAGTTGCTGGCCGTCAAACTCCAGCACATCGGGGTGCTCGGCCGTCTGCAGGCTGACTTCGCCGCTGCTGCAGTCGACGCTGCGTTTCACCAGTGATCCTGCTTCAAGATCGGCCACCAGTTGCTGCAGGCTGGCCGCATCGGGGTTGAATTCCAGCAGCAGCTCCAGCGTGCCGCCGCAGGGCAGGCCGAAGCGGTGGGCCTCGTCGGCGCTCACGCCATAGCGCACCAGCTGCGGCGGGCCGTCCGGGATGCCCAGATTCTGGTTCAGGGCCTTGGTGTGGCGGGCGATCAGATCGTCTTCGATGCAGCCGCCCGATACCGAGCCAATGGCGCGACCGTCCTCGCGCAAGGCCATCATGGAGCCCACGGGCCGCGGGGACGAGCCCCAGGTGCGCACCACGGTGGCGAGCAAGGCGTGCTGGCCGGCCGAGCGCCAGTCACGCAGTGCCTTGAGTACCAAGACGTCGATATTGTCCATTGCTTGCTTTCTCTGTTTCTCTCGCTCGCTGCAATTTTGAAGCATCAGGCGGGCGCTGGGTAGCGGCGCTACCCGTAAATGATCACGCGCAAAAAGGCCTTCCGAGGCCCGATGGGACAGGGAAGGCCGGCTTGTGCAGAGCTGTGCAGCGCTTTGGCAGCGCCTGCTGTCAATGCGCCTGGGTCTGCTTGCGCAACTGGCCTACCTTGGCAGCCAGGTCCTTCCACTCGTCCACACCGTACTGGGCACGCATGGTGTTGAGCAGGGTGGCGATCTGTGCATCGCTGAGTGCATGGCGGAAGGCCGGCATGGTGCCCAGGTCGGCATGGGCCGGATGTTGCACGCCTTCGAGCACGGCCATGATGGCGTTGTCGGGCGATGCGGAGTGCAGGCTGGTGCTCAGCGCCAGCTGGGGACGCACGCCGAAGCTGCTGCCCGAGGGGTCTGCCTTGTGGCAGGCCATGCAGGCGCCCTGGTACAGGCGGTAGCCTTCGGCATCAAGCGCCAGCTTGGGCTTGGCGGTCTTCTCTTCGATGAGTGCCTTGGCATCGCCGGGCGCGGCGTCGGCCTTGCGGTAGCTCATCAGATAGGTGGCAATGGCGTCGAGGTCGGCATCGCTTTGCTGCGACAGGCCGTGGGCCACGGGAGCCATGGGGCCGGCTGCCACGCTGTGACGGGCCGAGAAGCCGGTCTTCATGTAGTCGACCAGATCCTGCTTGGTCCAGGGCAGGGGCGAGGCCGTCTTGTCCGTCAGAGCAGGAGCATCCCAGCCTTCGGCGCTGCCGCCGGTGAGGTGGAATTCACCCGTTTTTTCAGCGGCCAGGCCGTTGCGCGGTGTGTGGCAGGCGCTGCAGTGACCCAGGCCTTCGACCAGATAGGCACCGCGATTCCATTCGGGAGCCTGCTTTTCATCGTCCTTGACGACGCCGGGCTTGAGGTAGAGCCAGTTCCAGGCTGCAATGCCGCGGCGCACGTTGTAGGGGAAGTTCAGCGCCGTCTTGGGTGGCTGGTTCTCCACGGCAGGCTCGCTCATCAAATAGGCGTACAAGGCCTTCATGTCCTCATCCGTCACGCGGCTGAAGGCCGTGTAGGGGAAGGCGGGGTAGAGGTACTGGCCTTCGCGGTCCACGCCGTGGCGCATGGCGCGCTCGAAGGCTTCATAGCTCCAGCTGCCGATGCCGGTCTGCAGATCGGGCGTGATGTTGCTGGTGTAGATGGTGCCGAAGGGGCTGGGCATGGCCAGACCGCCCGCGTTGGTCTTGCCGCTGGGAGCAGTGTGGCAGACGGCGCAGTCGCCCATGGCGGCCAGCAGCTTGCCCTTGGCAATCTGCTGGGGCGTGAAGTCGGCAGCAGGAATGGCTGACTGGGGCGCAATCTCGCCCTGATGGGTGAGCGCCAGGCCGGCGGCAGCCAGCACGACCACTACAGCCGCACCGCCCGCCAGAATCTTTTGGAACGTTCGCATATCTATGTTCTTTATCGGTGGAGTCACTTGGACGAGGCGGCGCCGCTCTTGGCGGCCTTGAGCGCGGCCAGCACGCGGCTGGGCGTGAACGGCACTTCCAGCAGGCGCACGCCGGTGGCGTCGAAGATGGCGTTGGCCACGGCGGCGGCGCTGGGCACGGAGGCCGATTCGCCGGCGCCCATGGGCGCCTCGTCGGGGCGCTCGACCAGCAGCGAGTCGATCTCGGGCAGCTCGTCAAAGCGCAGGATGGGGTAGCCGCCCCATTCCACGGAGGTGACGCCGCTCTTGTCGAAGGTGACGAACTCCTTGAGCACGCGGCTGGTGGACTGCACCACGTTGCCGTGCACCTGATGACGCACGCCTGCGGGGTTGACCATGGCGCCGGTGTCCTGGGCGACAAAGACCTTGTCGACCTTGACTTCGCCGGTTTCGCGGTCCACGGTCACGTCGACCACCCAGGTCGCCCAGGCCGCACCGTAGCCGGGGAACTTGCTGTGGAAGTAGCGGGCATAGGCAAAGCCGCGACCCTTGACCAGGCGCTGATCGTCAGCAGCCGCACTGCGGCGCGCCGGACCTTCCTGCCAGTTGCACTGCTTCTTGGCCTCGGCAATCAGCGCCACGGCGCGCGGATCCTTGAGATAGCGCAGGCGGTACTCGATGGGGTCGGCCTTGGCCAGATAGGCGCATTCGTCGATCCAGGACTCATGGGCGAACACATTGGGCAGGGCGGAGACGCCGCGCATCCACGAGGCGCGCACGATGGGCACGGCGTCCTGGGAGATCACGCGCATCTTGGGGTACTCGTACTGCGGAATGGCAGTGCGGTCGCCCATTTGCTGGGCATCGATCTTGGCGGACACCTTGCCGGTGAGGATCAGGGCCAGCGCCGAGGCGTTGTTCGAGGGGTAGCAGGTGCGCAGCTCGTAGGCGGCCACATTGTTGTGCTCGTCCAGGCCGCCGCGCACGCGAATCAGCTGGCCCGTGCCCTTGGGCTCCCAGCCGGCTTCCTGCTCGCGCATCAGCTGCACGCGCACGGGCTTGCCCACGGCGGCAGACATCAGCACGGCATCCGAGCAGACGTCGTCAGCGCAGTTGCGGCCGTAGCAGCCAGAGGCTTCGAGGCGGGTGACGTTGATGTTGTCGGCATTCACGTCCATGAGCTTGGCAATGTCCTTGCACACGTCGTGAGGGTTTTGCGAGCCGGTCCAGACCTGGATCTGGCCGTTGCCCACTTCGGCAATCGCACAGGACGGGCCGATGGAGCCGTGAGCGTGATAGGGCCAGACATAGTCGCGGGTCAGCGCAGTCTTGACCTGCTCGACGGCCTGCAGCGCGCCTTCGTCTTCCTGCAGCACGCGGTCGGTCTTGGCGTGGTCCACCAGGGTCTGGTGCAGACCGCTCAGCGACATATCGGGCAGGCCGCTCCACTCCTTCCAGGTGACCTTGAGCTGGCGCATGGCAGCGATGGCCTGCTCTTCACGCTCGGCCACCACGCCCACGAAGTCGCCCTTGACCACGACCTTGACGATGCCAGGCAGATGGGCGATGGACTTTTCGTCCACGGACACGAGGCTAGAGCCCAGGGGAGCCGTGGCATCGGCGCCGGTGTAGGGAGGACGGATCACGCGGCCGTGCAGCATGCCGGGCACGCGCAGGTCATGGATATAGGTCAGCGCGCCCAGCACCTTGTTGGGGATGTCCACGCGCTGCACCGACTTGCCGATGTACTCGAAGCCGGACTTGCGCAGCTCGATCTTGTCGTCGACCTCGATCTGCAGATCCTGGCCCTGGACCAGCTCGCCATAGCCATAGCGCTTGCCGCCGGCGATGACAAAGCCTTTGTGGGTGGTGATGCGCTCGGCGGGAACACCGGATTTTTCGCTCGCCAGCTTGATCAGCAACTGGTGCACCTGCGCTGCGGCATGGCGCATGGGCAGGGACGACACCTGGATGGTGTTGCTGGCAATGGTGGGGCCCAGGTCCGGGGTGCGGGCAGTGTGGCCCAGCACCATGGTCACGGCGGCAAAGTCCACATACAGCTCGTCGGCCACCAGTTGGCCCAGAGCCGTGCGCACGCCCGTGCCCAGGTCCACGTGGCCGTTGTAGGCCGTGACGGAGCCGTCGGCGCCAATCGCGATGAAGCTGTCCACCAGCTTGGCCGAAGGAATGGGGAAAGCGCCCTTGGCAGCCGCTTCAGGGGCGGTCTGGGCCATCAGCAGATGGCCGCCTGCAACGGAGCCGACCATCAGCATGCCGCCGGCCTTGAGCAGCTGGCGACGGGTGAGCTGGGCGTGATTGTCTTTGGTGAAGAATTTCATGATCAGGCAGCCTTTGCGGTGGTGGATGCGCCGGCGGCGGGGAGGGCCGGGCTGTGACCCATGGCAATCAGCTCACGGGCGCGGGCGGCAGCCTGCATGATTTCCACATGGGTGCCGCAGCGGCACAGATGGCCGGACAGGGCGTGCCTGATTTCTTCGTCGCTGGCCTTGGGCTGCTGGTTGAACAGGGCGACCAGCGCCATGATCATTCCGTTGGTGCAGTAGCCGCACTGGGCAGCCTGTGCATCGACAAAGGCTTGCTGCACCACATGCAGGGTGTACGTGCGCGATGGGGCGGGAGCCTCTTGCTTGGCGGCGCTGACATCCAGCACGGCGTGGTCCTGCAGGGCCTGCGCGTTGGCGGCCTTGCTGGCGTCGGGCGACAGGCCTTCCAGCGTGGTGACCTTCTTGCCGTCCACCGCCTTCAGGGGCACGGAGCAGGAGCGCGCCACCTTGCCGTCGATCAGCACGGCGCAGGCACCGCACTCGCCCAGGCCGCAACCGAACTTGGGGCCGTTGAGCTGCATGTCATTGCGCAGCACATACAAAAGAGGTGTGTCGGCAGTGGCGCTTTGCGCGTCCACTTCCTGGCCGTTCAGAGTGAATTTCATGACGTAGGTTTCAAGAATTGAGTCTTATATATGTGTAGTCAATTATATGACTAGACAAAAATGAAAGAAGTTAACTTGATATAAAGCAGACGCTGTTGCTCTGGTGTGCGCTAGCCGAGGCAAGCTCGGCCTGCGCCGGGCGGCGACTTGCCGGCCCGAGATACGGCGGCAGGGGCAGGCGCGACTCCGGTGAAGGCCCGCCCCGGGAAAAGGCCCGCCCCGGGAGAAGGCCCGCCCCGCAAGCCGTCTGCGCCGCTATGCACTGATCCGATCCGGGGCCCTGCCCAGAGCCGAGTGCGAGGCTGTTTGCGTGGAGATGGGCCGTGCCTGCCGACTTGGGGGTTGAAGCGGCGCAGAAATGGGGCTTGAATGCACAGACACCGAAAGCCGGCAATGCATCGGCGCATCGATAGAGAGAGGGGGTCGCGGTCTGCGGGTTGGCAGACATTCATCAGTCCCTGTTCAGGAGAGTCAAGATGGTCAGCAAAAACACGATTTGTCTCTGGTACGAAAGCGAGGCACTGGAAGCCGCCAGGTTCTACGCCCAGACTTTCCCCGATAGCGCCGTGGGCGCGGTCCACCATGCGCCGGGCGACTACCCGTGCGGCAAGCAGGGAGATGTGTTGACGGTCGAATTCACGGTCATGGGCATTCCCTGCCTGGGCCTGAACGGCGGCCCTGTCTTCAAGCACAGCGAGGCGTTTTCGTTTCAGGTCGCGACGGACGATCAGGAGGAAACGGATCGCCTGTGGAACGCCATCGTCGGCAACGGTGGCCAGGAGAGTCAGTGCGGCTGGTGCAAGGACCGCTGGGGTCTGTCATGGCAGATCACGCCCCGTGTACTGACCACGGCCATTGCCGACCCGGATCGCGCGGCGGCCAGACGGGCTTTTGAAGCCATGATGGAGATGAGGAAGATCGATATCGCCGCCATCGAGGCCGCATGGCGCGGCTAGGCGGCCCGCTGCGATAGCAAGGCGGCAACAGGCCGGCAGTCCGGCGGGTCGGCCCGGCCCGGCCCAAGGGCGCATCGGGGCGCGCGCAGGTGCTGGCGCACTTTGCCAAGCTTTGAGCGTCCTGGGGCAAACGCTTTGCGGACAGCTCTCCTACAGTGAAATTGCTTTCAATTTCGACGATCCGGTGCCTGATGGCCGGTGTTGCCCATGCCTTTTGAATGCCAGGCGGCATTGCGCAGGTCGGGCAAGCCGCGGCCGTGGCAGTGCGTCGAAGCCCGCATTCACTTGGAGACATGTCATGAACTTTCTCGACGGCCACCTGTTCCCCGAAAACCAGCAACCCCTGATCATCACGGCGGCGCCCTATGCCCCGGGCTGGCTGCCTTCGGATTTTCCCGAAGACATTCCCGTCACCATGCAGGCGCAGATCCAGAAAGCCGTGGACTGCTATAACGCGGGCGCCACGGTGCTGCACCTGCATGTGCGCGAGCTGGACGGCAAAGGCAGCAAGCGCCTGTCCCAATTCAACGAGCTGATCGCCGGCGTGCGCAAGGCCGTGCCCGAGATGATCATCCAGGTCGGCGGCTCCATCAGCTTTGCGCCCGAGGACGAAGGTCAGGCGGCCAAATGGCTCTCCGACGACACCCGTCACATGCTGGCCGATCTGGAGCCGGTGCCCGATCAGGTGACCGTGACGGTGAACACCTCGCAGATGAATGTGACCGATCAGGCCGAAGACGCGGACTTTGCCGGGACCTCGCGCGCCAATCCCACGCTGTTCAATGCCTACAAGGAAATGACCGTGCCCGCGCAGCCGGGCTGGGTGGAGGAGCATGTGCGCCGCCTGAGCAAGGCCGGCATCCAGAGCGCTTTCCAGTGCTACAACCTCAACAGCTTCGAGTCGGTGGAGCGCCTGATGCGCCGTGGCTTCTACAGGGGCCCGCTGGTCATGAACTGGGTGGCGATTGCCGGCGGCATGGACACGCCCAGCCTGTACAGCCTGGCCAACTTTGTGCGCGCCGTGCCCGATGGTGCCGTGCTGACCGTGGAAAGCAATGTGCGCAACGTGCTGCCCGTGAACATGTGGGGCATCGCCGCCGGTTTGCATGTGCGCTGCGGCACCGAGGACTGTCTGTGGAACCAGACACGCACCGAGAAGGCCAGCACCGTCTCGCAGATCGAGCAGCTGGTGCGCATCTCGCGCGAGTTCGGTCGTCCTGTCGCCACCGCCAGGCAGGCGCGCGAGATCAGCAAGATCGGCGTGTTCTACGACAGCGTGGAGGAGAGCCTGGCCGCCAACGGCTTTGCGCCCAACCGGCCCGGCGCCAACCAGGGTTTCCTCAGGAAGACTTCCTGATCTCCGGGGACAGCCTTGCAGGCAAGGCGATCACGGCCTCGCCTGCAAGCGGTCTGTGCTGAACCGACATGCGCAAAAACGGCCTCCGCGATGGAGGCCTTTTTCATGCCTGGATGATGTCGGGAAGAGCCGGAAAAATGGCTATGGCAAGACAGGGGCGGGCCTGACATAGTCTGCGCACGCCATGGCTCACCGCAATGGCAGGCTGTACCTGGCGGCGCTGCCGACCTCGCGGTCCTGGGCGCCGTCTTCGGCCTCAGGGCGCGATTGGTGCAAGGCAGGGGCTGGTCGGGTCGGGCGCACATTCATGCAGGGGGCGATGAGGAAAAAATAATAGCTGCCTGCGCTTTATTTAAAAGCTTTTCAGGCAGCCATGGCTTTATCTTCGATGGCAGTCAAGCGATGCCAGCTATTGTTTTTGTGCAGCGCCGGTGTGATGCACCGTGTGCCGGTGCCGGCATGCGGCGGCGCTGGTGGCTGGCAATAGCGGGTCGGAAAAAGGGGCGCAAAAAAGCAGGCCAGATAGCTCGCTCAAAAAGGCTTGTCGCCGATGATGGCAGCGCGCTCCATCTTGCGCGCGGCGGGCCAGTAGTCCTGCACGGCGTAGTGCTGGGTGCAGCGGTTGTCCCACATGGCGACGCTGCCGGGCTTCCAGCGAAAGCGCACCTGGTACTCGGGGATGGCCGCCTGACTGATCAGATAGTTCAGCAGCATGCTGGCGCCGGGCGTCTTGTCCTGGCCATAGCGCACGTTCTCGGGCGTGTGGTAGTTGGCAAAGTGGGTGGTGAAGCTGCAGACGTAGAGAACCTTCTCGCCGGTTTCGGGGTGGGTTCGCACCACGGGATGCTCGACCGGAGGATGCTGGCGGCCCAGCTCCAGACGCTTTTCTTCGGGCATGACGGCACCGAAGCCATGCTCGATGCTGGACTTGGCCTTGAGACCGTCAATCTTTTTCCTGATGTCTTCGGGCAGGTTGCGGTAGGCCTCGGCCATGTTGACCCAGATGGTGTCGCCACCGACGGCCGGGCCTTCGATGCAGCGCAGCACGCAGCCCATGGTCGGGTTCTCGCGCCACTGGCCGTCGCTGTGATAGGTGTTCTCGTAGTTTTCGCGCTTTTCGCTGCGGTAGATCTGCACCAGACCGGGGTGCTCGGGGTCGCTGCCGGCCACGGGGTGGTCCTCCAGGTCGCCGAAGTGGCGGGCAAAGCCCACATGCTCGGCGCGTGTGATGTCCTGATCGCGGAAGAACAGCACCTTGTGCTGCAGCAGCAGGGCGCGAATTTCCTCGGCCAGGCCCTTGTCGCGGGACGCATCGCCGAGGTGGATGTCGGAAACCTCAGCGCCGATGCTGCAGGTCAGTTGTTCGACTTTCATGGTCTTCTCCTAAGTTGCCGGCAAGGCCTTGATGCAGGGCGCCGCCGTCTGATGGAAAAATTTTCGGCGCAGCAACAGCCGCAGGGCTTGACCGATCGCGTCAGCTTGTTGCCCTCTTGGGTGGGGGCAAGGAAAACCCTGGGACCGGTTCGGGGGCGTCTTGAAGTGGACGCATCTGCGCGCCGAATCGTCATATCTGTCGCGATCTACTGGTATCCATTGATTGACCGCTGGTGGTGATATTGATAAACATCAACACCCGAAATGCAGCTTGCCCTTGAGCCCTGTTTGCATCCATGAAATCCGGGCCTGCTGCGCAGTACCTGGGTCAACCGTTTTCCTGGTCACGATGAAGCCCCGTATCCGAAGTGTGAGCCTGTGCAAATACGCCAAGGTGGCCAATGAGCTCGGCATCGATCCGCTGCGCATGTTCCGCCAGGTGGGGCTGGATCACAGCTGTCTGAGCTCTCCCGACCTCATGGTTCCCGAAGCGGCGTTTGCGCAGTTGCTGGAGGCTTCGTCGGCGCAGGCCGGGCAGGCTTCGCTGGGCCTGCTCATGGGCTCGCATTGGCGTCTGTCCGACTTCGGGCCGATCAGCCTGCTGCTGCAGCACCAGGCCAGCCTCGCAAGTCTGCTCAAGACCTTCAAGGACTATGACCACATGATCAGCACCACCGTGGGCACGGAGGTGGTGACCCAGGGGCGCTATTCCATCATCCAGCTGAACCTGGATACCGAGCGCGAGAGTCCGGGGCGTCACCCGGTGGAGCTGGGTATCACGGCGCTGATGAGCCTGTGCCGCTATCAGCTGGGCAAGCAGTGGAGCCCGGCCGGCATCCACTTCTCGCACAGCTCGCCGGGCAGCACCATGAGCCATCGCCGCGTGCTGGGCAGCGAGATCGTGTTCGGCTCGGACTTCGATGGCATCGTGGTGAGCAACGAGGATCTGGAGGCCGTCGATGCCGATCACGACAGCCTGATGGAGAGCCACGCCCGCAGCCTGATGGAGCGCCACGCGCCGCGGCCCATGGCCAGGTCGCTGGAGCAGCAGGTGCGCAGCACCTTGCAGTCGCTGCTGCCCCACGGGCGCCACAGCATCGCCCATGTGGCCGGCGCGCTTGGCTATACGGCCCGCTCGCTGCAGCGGCACCTGGAAACCCAGAACACCAGCTTTCAGGAAACGCTGGACGCCGTGCGCAGCCAGGCCGCGCTGCGTGCGCTGCAGAATCCGCAGCTGTCGGTGAGCGAAGCGGCAGCCCAGGCCGGCTTTGCCGAGAACAGCTCGTTCACGCGCTGGTTCAGCAAGCATTTTCAGCAAAGCCCCAGCAGCTGGCGCCAGCAGAATCTGAGCCGCAGGCTGTCCTGAGAACGCAAAGACGTTCCAGGACTTCTTGCCGAATGAAAACGCCAGCCTGCGCGCTGGCGTTGTGCATTGCGGCTCAGGGCCGGGGCATTGCGTCAGGGCTGGGGCATTGAGGCCAGACGGGTTGCTTCGGGCTGGGCCTTGGCCAGCAGAAAATCGATGCAGGTACGCACGGCCTTGGTCTGGTGCCGGTTGGGCAGGTACAGCAGATACATATGGGTGCCGAAGATGCTGAGCCGGTACTCGTCCAGCGTGCTCAGCACCTCGCCCGTGGCCAGCTTGTCCTGCACCACATAGTCGGGCACCAGGCCCACGCCCAGGCCGGCCAGGATGCCGTCGCGCAGAAACGGGAAATGCTCGGAGATCATGGTGGGCTCCAGCATCACCTCGTGGCGCTCGGTGCCCAGATAGGCGGCCAGGCGCAATTGCCGCCCCGTGACCCCGGCGGTGATCAGCGGGCTGGCGCGCAGGGCATGCAGGGTTCTGGGCAGGCCGTGGGTCTGCGCATATTCGCGTGAGGCACAGGCCAGGTAGCGCACCGTGCCCATGCTGCGCGCCACCAGGGACAGGGGCGGCTCCTGGATCACGCGCACGATGATGTCCACATCGTCGCGCAGATTGTCGGCCCGGTTCTCGAACAGCACATCGAGCACGATGCCCGGGTACAGGCGCTTGAACTCGATCAGCCATTCGCTCATCACGATCTGGCCGTAGCCGCTGGGCACGCTGATGCCAACGCGCCCCTGCAGGCTCTGGCCCAGCGCCGTGATGGCCTCGCGTGCGGCCAGCATTTCGTTGTGGATGTTGCGCCCGTGCTCGTACAGGCGCATGCCGATCTCCGTGGGCTCCACGCGGCGCGTGGTGCGCTTGACCAGTTGCACGCCCACGGATTTTTCCAGCTGGGTCAGGTGATAGCTCACATTGGCGCGCGTCATCTTGAGCTTGCGCGCCGCCTGACTGAGATTGCCGCTATCGATGATTTCGACCAGCAGGGTCAGCGATTGGGAGTCCATGGCGTGTTTGTCCAATTTCCTTTGACAGTCTGTCAATGATTCATGGGATTGTTAGAAAACATTGTCGTCGTAAGAATAAAGCCCATTCCATAAAGAGATTCAGGAGACACGCATGACCGCCCAAGCCAGCACCTCTGTCGTCGAACTCAGGCAAGACGGTGACGTCCTGCTCGTCAGCGTCAACAATCCGCCCGTCAATGCACTGGGCGCTGCCGTGCGCCAGGGCCTGATGGCGGCCATGGAGCAGGCCGATGCCAGCGCCTCGGTCAAGGCCGTGGTGATCGTGGGCGAGGGCAAGGCTTTCATCGCCGGTGCCGATATCCGCGAATTCGGCAAGCCCCCGGTCCTGCCTTTCCTGCCCGATGTCTGCAACCGTATCGAGGCCTGCAGCAAGCCCGTGGTGGCCGTGATCCACGGCGCGGCGCTGGGCGGCGGCCTGGAGATCGCCATGTCGGCGCATTACCGCCTGGCGCTGCCTGGCGCGAAGCTGGGTCTGCCCGAAGTCTTGCTGGGTCTGGTGCCCGGCGCCGGCGGCACGCAGCGTGCACCGCGCCTGATGGGCGTGAAGGCCGCGACCGAGCTGATGCTCAGCGGCCAGCAGATCGGCGCCAAGGCCGGACTGGCAGCCGGTCTGGTGGACCAACTGGAAGAGGGCACGGACCCCGTGTCTGCGGGCCTGGCCTATGCGCGCGAGTTGCTGGCGCAGGGCGCGCCGCTGCGTCCCGTCAGCGCCACGCCGGGCCGTCTGGCCGACAAGGCCGCCGCCCAGGCGGAGCTCGATGCGCTGCGTGCCGACACGGCCAAGAAGTCGCGCGGCCTGTTTTCGCCCCTGAAGATCATCGACTGCGTGCAAGCCGCGCTGGATCTGCCTTTTGCCGAAGGCCTGAAGTTCGAGCGTGCCCAGTTTCTGGCCTGCATCGACAGCCCGCAGCGCGCCGGCCTGATCCACGCCTTCTTTGCCGAGCGCGAGACGGCCAAGATTCCCGAAGCCCGCGCCGCGCAGCCGCGCGCCTTCAGCAAGATCGCCATCATCGGCGGCGGCACCATGGGCGCGGGCATCACCGTCTCGGCGCTGGATGCCGGCCTGGTCGTGACCATGATCGAGCGCGACGCCGAATCCATCGCACGCGGCCAGGCCAATGTGGAGAAGGTCTACAACGGCCTGATCGCCAAGGGCCGCATGAGCGAGGAGGCCAAGGCCGCCATCATGGCGCGCTACACGCCCTCGACCCGCTATGACGACATTGCCGATGTGGACCTGGTGATCGAGGCGGTCTTTGAAGACCTGGAGGTCAAGAAGGCCGTGTTCAAGGAGCTGGACCGCGTCTGCAAGAGCGGCGCCGTGCTGGCCACCAACACCTCGTATCTGGATATCGACGCGATTGCCGACGTCACCAGCCGCCCGCAGGACGTGATCGGTCTGCACTTCTTCAGCCCGGCCAACATCATGAAGCTGCTGGAGATCGTCGTGCCCACCAAGGTGGCCCCCGATGTGGTGACCACGGCCTTCGAGCTGGCCAAGAAGATGAAGAAGGTGCCCGTGCGCGCCGGCGTCTGCGACGGTTTCATCGGCAACCGCATTCTGGCCACCTACAAGCAGGCCGCCGACTACATCATGGAAGACGGTGCCAGCCCCTACGAGATCGACGAGGCCGTGCGCGGCTTCGGCTTTGCCATGGGGCCCTTTCAGGTCACCGACCTGGCCGGCGGCGATATCGGCTGGGCCACGCGCAAGCGCCGCGCTGCCACGCGCGACCCCAAGGCCCGTTATGTGGAGATTGCCGACCGCATCTGCGAGCAGGGCTGGTTCGGCCAGAAGACGGGCCGGGGCTTTTATCTCTATCCGCAAGGTGCGCGCATCGGTCAGCCCGACCCCGAGGTGCTGGCCATTGTGGACGCCGAGCGCGCCAAGAAGGGCGTGACACCGCGCCCGTTCACGGCCGAGGAAATCATGCGCCGCTACATGGCCGCCATGGTCAACGAAGGCGCCAAGGTGGTGGGCGAGGGCATTGCGCTGCGCCCGCTGGATGTGGACGTGACCTTTATCTCCGGCTACGGCTTTCCGCGCCACCGCGGCGGCCCCATGAAGTGGGCCGATATGCAGGGCCTGGCCAAGGTGCTGGCCGATATCGAAGCCTTTGCCAAGGAAGACGCGCTGTTCTGGAAGCCTGCGCCGCTGCTGCAAAAGCTGGTGGCCGAAGGCAGGAACTTCGAGAGTTTGAACCAGTAACACCCCCTGAGGCGCGGCGCCGGTGCGGCCCCGCGCCTTCCCCCTCTCTCGCTTCGCGGGAGGGGGACACTGCCCTCGCTGCGGGGCGGCGGGGCCGCCTAGGCCCTTGCTCGGCAGTCCGCCGATAGGGCGTGTCGGTTTTTGATCGCGTAGTCAAAAAAACGAGCTGCTATCGCTTTATTTGTATTGATTTCAGTATGAAAAGTATCTGAAAACAAGTAATGACAGGCGAAGACAGCTATCAAAAATATTTTTCAACATTCACAGAGACAAGCACCATGCGTGAAGCCGTTATCGTTTCCACCGCCCGCACACCGCTGACCAAGTCGCATCGTGGCGAGTTCAACGTCACTCCTGCCGCCCAGCTGGCTGCTTTCTCCGTCAAGGCGGCGGTGGAGCGCTCGGGGGTCGATCCCGAAATGATCGAGGACCTGATTCTGGGCTGCGGCAACCCCGACGGTTTCCAGGGCCGCAATCTGGGCCGACAGACCGTGTTGCGCGCCGGGCTGCCGCTGTCGATCGCCGGCACCACCATCACGCGTTTTTGCGCTTCGGGTCTGCAGTCCATCGCCATCGCGGCAGGCCGCGTCGTGGCCGAGGGCGTGGACGTGATGCTGGCCGGCGGTATCGAGACCATCTCCGGCATCCGGGCCGGCAACAATCTGCCCACCGACATGGACCCCTGGCTGGTGGAGCACAAGCCCGAGCTGTACATGGCCATGATCGACACCGCCGATGTGGTGGCCAAGCGCTACGGCATCACGCGTGAAGACCAGGATGCGTTCTCGCTGCAAAGCCAGCAGCGCACGGCAGCGGCCCAGGCCGCCGATCTGTTCAAGGACGAGATCATCGCCTGCTCCACACGCATGATGGAGAAGAACAAGGAAACCGGCGAAGTCACCTACCGCGAGGTGGTGGCCACGCAGGACAACTGCAACCGCGCCAGCACCACGCTGGAGGGGCTGGCCAAGCTGGAGCCTGTAAAGGGCCCGGGCAACTTCATCACGGCCGGCAATGCCTCGCAGCTGTCTGACGGCTCCAGCGCCTGCGTGGTGATGGAGGCCAGGCTGGCAGAGCGTCTGGGCCTCAAGCCCCTGGGCGCTTTCCGCGGCTTTGCCGTGGCTGGCTGCGAGCCTGACGAGATGGGCATTGGCCCCGTGTTTGCCGTGCCCAAGCTGCTCAAGCGCCACGGCCTGACGGTTCAGGATATCGACCTGTGGGAGCTGAACGAAGCCTTTGCCTCGCAGGCGCTGTATTGCCAGCGTCAGCTGGGCATTCCCAACGAGCGCCTGAATGTCAACGGCGGCGCGATTGCGATCGGCCACCCTTTCGGCATGACGGGTGCACGCCTGACCGGCCACATCCTGCTCGAAGGCCAGCGCCGCAAGGCCCGCAACCCCCAGGTCAAGTGGGGCGTGGTGACCATGTGCATTGCCGGCGGCATGGGTGCTGCTGGCCTGTTCGAGATTTTCTAAACACCCCCTGAGCGGCTGGCGCCGCTTCCCCCTCTCTCTTCGGGAAGGGGACGACGCCTTTGCTGCGAGACGGCTCTTGCTCGGCGCCTCTGGTTCAGAGCGTGCCGGTGTCAGAGGCTGCAAAGGCGCGCTGCGCCATGGATTACCAGGAAATAGCAATGGATTTGCAATTCACCCCCCAGGAAGAGGCGTTTCGCGCCGAGGTGCAGACTTTTCTCAAGGAGAAGCTGCCCAAGCATATTTCGCTCAAGATCAAGGCCGGCCAGCGTCTGAGCAAGGCCGATCAGGACGAGTGGCACGCCATCCTCAACGAGCGCGGCTGGTATGCGAATCATTGGCCCGAGGAGCATGGCGGTCCGGGCTGGGGAGCAGTCGAGAAGTTCATCTTCGACACCGAATGCGCCCTGGCCGGCGGCCCGCGCATCGTGCCCTTTGGCGTGAACATGCTGGGGCCGGTGCTCATCAAGTACGGCAACGAGCAGCAAAAGAAGTACTGGCTGCCGCGCATTCTGAGCGGCCAGGACTGGTGGTGCCAGGGCTACTCCGAGCCCGGCGCGGGCTCCGATCTGGCCTCGGTGAAGACCACGGCCGTGCGCGATGGAGACTTCTACATCGTCAACGGCCAGAAGACCTGGACCACCCAGGGCCAGCACGCCAATATGATCTTCTGCCTGGTGCGCACCAACCGCGAGGCCAAGGCCCAGGCCGGCATCAGCTTTTTGCTGGTGGACATGAACAGCCCCGGCGTGGAGCTGCGTCCCATCCGCACGCTGGACGGCGACAAGGAAGTCAACGAAGTCTTCTTCACCGATGTGAAGGTGCCTGTCGAGAATCTGGTGGGCGAGGAAAACCGGGGCTGGACCTATGCCAAGTATCTGCTGACCTACGAGCGCACCGGCATTGCGGGTGTGGGTTTCTGCATCTCGGCCCTGGCCAAGCTCAAGGTCATCGCCGCCAAGGTACACAAGAACGGCCAGCCTTTGAGCCAGGACCCGCTGTTCGCCGCCCGCATGGCGCGCGTCGAGATCGACCTGGAGAACATGAAGACCACCAATCTGCGCGTGATCGCCGCCGTGGCCGGTGGCGGCGTGCCCGGTGCGGAAAGCTCCATGCTGAAAATTCGCGGCACCGAGATCCGTCAGGAAATCCTGTCGCTGATCCGCCGCGCCATGGGCGTGTATGCCGTGCCCTATATCGACGAGGCCCAGTACGAAGGCTATGACCAGGCGCCCATCGGCGGCATCGACGAGGCCGCCACGGCCTCGGCCAACTACTTCAACTACCGCAAGCTGTCGATCTTCGGTGGCTCCAACGAAATCCAGAAGAACATCATCTCCAAGATGATTCTGGGCTTGTGAACCTGTAACCCCCTGAGTCGCTTCGCCTGGGCGGCCCCGCACCTTCCCCTAGCCGGGCGCCCCCAAGGGGGACGACAACTTCGCGTCGGGGAGGCCCTAGCTCGGTGTCTCCCGCGAAGGGGGCATGCCAAGCGATATGGGTCTCTTGTTGGGTAGAAAGAATTTGTCATGAACTTCACACACACCGAAGACCGCCGCATGCTGGCGGACAGCCTGAACCGCTTTGTCTCCGAGCAGTACGGCATCGAGCATCGCAACCAGCTGGCCTATGGCGCAGAAGGTCACAGCCCCGCGCTGTATGCGCAATTTGCCGAGCTGGGCGCGATTGGCGCGCTGTTCCCCGAAGCGGTGGGCGGCTTTGGCGGCTCGGGCTTTGACATCAGCGTGGTGTTCGAGTCACTGGGCCGCGGCCTGGTGGCCGAGCCGCTGCTGGGGGCGCTGGTCGTGGGCCAGGCCCTGATTGCCGCTGGCAGCGATGCGCAAAAGCGCCAGCTGGAAGAGATCATTGCCGGCGGCGTGATCGCCGCCCTGGCGCACGATGAACCGGGTAGCCACTACGAGCTCAACAAGGTCACCGCCACGGCCGCCAGGAGCGCCACGGGCTGGGTGCTCAACGGCGCCAAGAGCGTAGTGGCCTTTGGCGAAAAGGCCGGCCTGCTGCTGGTGTCGGCGCGCACCGCAGGGAGCATGTTCGATGCTGCCGGCATCAGCCTGTTCCTGGTCGACGGCAACGCCGCCGGCATTGCCAAGCGGGGCTATAGCCGCATGGAAGGCGGCCGCGCTGCCGAGCTGACGTTCGAGAATGTGCAGCTGGCCGAGGATGCTCTGCTGGGTGCCGAGGGCCAGGGCCATGCCGTGCTTGAGCATGTGCAGGGATTTGCCCTGCTGGCGCTGGCTGCCGAGGCGCTGGGCGCCATGGATGTGGCCAAGCAGAACACGCTGGAGTATCTGCAGACGCGCAAGCAGTTCGGCGTGGCCATCGGCGGCTTCCAGGCGCTGCAGCACCGCATGGCCGATCTGCTGCTGGAGGTGGAGCAGGTGCGCTCCACCGTCATCAATGCGGCCGATGCCATCGACAATGCCCAGGGCGCCGAGCGCGAGAGGATGCTGTCTGCCGCCAAGTACACCGTGGGCTCCGTGGGGACCCTGGTGGCCGAGGAAAGCATACAGATGCATGGCGGCATCGGCATGACCTGGGAGCTGCCGCTGGCGCATTACGCCAAGCGACTGATCATGATCGACCACCAGTTTGGCGACGAGGACCATCACCTGGCGCGTTTCATGGCTTTGACGCAGGCCTGAGCCCCGAGGCTGGGAGGCTGCGGTTTCGCTAGACATGGAGAGAACATCAATGAGTGACGCTTTGCTGATCCGCCGCGAAGGTGCCGTGCTGGTGCTGAGCAACAACAACCCGGCTGCGCGCAATGCGCTGTCGCCCGCGTTCTACGCGGCCGTCACGACCGCGCTGGCAGATGCTGCGGCCGACTCCAGTGTGGGCGCGGTCGTGCTCACGGGTGAGGGCGGTCATTTCTGCGCCGGTGGCGATCTGCGCCAACTGGCCGGGCGCCGCGAACTGCCCGTGGAGCAGCGCCGAGAAAAGCTGGAAGGCCTGCACGATCTGATTCGCGCCGTGCGCGACTGCCCCAAACCCGTCATCGCCGCCGTCGAAGGCGCAGCGGCGGGCGCTGGCCTGTCGCTGGCCCTGGCCTGCGATATGCTGGTGGCCGCCCGCGACAGCCTGTTCTCCGTGGCCTATGTGAAGGTGGGGCTGACGCCCGACGGCGGCGCCACGGCCTTTCTGGCCGAGTTTGTCTCGCGCCAGGTGCTGACCGAGCTGTGCCTGACTGGCGAGCGCATCAGCGGCGAACGCATGCACGCTCTGGGTCCCGTCAACCGGCTGGCCGAGCCCGGCCAGGCGCTGGCCGATGCCGTAGCGCTGGCCGCCCAGATCGCGACCGGCCCGGACCAGGCCATGGCCTTGATCAAGGACCTGTGCCGGCAGGCACCGCGCACCACGCTGGAGCAGCAGCTGGAGCTGGAGGCGCAGTACATGGTGCGCTCTCAGGGCAGCGAAGAGTCCCGTGAAGGCATTGCCGCCTTTCTCGAAAAGCGCAGCGCCGATTTCACCCGATTGCGTGCCTGAGCACCCGACAAAACCAAGATTTTCAAGGAGACAAGGCTCATGGCCGACAGCAATACCGAACAGAACCCGGACATCGACTTCCCGCTGGAGGGGGTGAAGGTACTCGATCTGTCCCGCGTCTTCGCCGGGCCGTTGTGCGGCATGGTGCTGGCCGACTTCGGTGCCGAGGTGGTCAAGGTCGAGCACCCGGGCCGCGGCGACGACACGCGTGACTGGGGCATGCGCATCGGCAAGACCGAGACCACCTACTACAACAGCATGAATCGCAACAAGCGGTCCATCACGCTGGATCTGCAAACGCCCGAGGGCGTGAAGATCCTCCATGAACTGCTGCCCCAGTTCGATGTGCTCATCCACAACTTCAAGACCGGCGGCGCCGAGAAGCTGGGCCTGGGCTACGAGCAGCTCAAGGCCATCAAGCCCGACCTGATCTATTGCGCCGTGGCTGGCTACGACAGCAGCGGCCCCGAGGCCAAGCGCCCTGGCTACGATCTGGTGATCCAGGGCGAGGCGGGTCTGATGGCGCTCAACGGCGAGGCAGGCATGCCGCCGCTCAAATTCGGCGTGGCCGTGGTGGATCTGGTGACTGGCATGTATGCGGCCCAGGCCGTGCTGGCCGCCTTGTTCCGCCGCGAGCGCACGGGCAAGGGCCGGCTCATCGAGATGGCGCTGTACGATAGCGGCATCATGGTCACCGGCTACTACGGGCTGGACGCCATGCAGCTGGGCCATGACCCCGAGCGCTACGGCAACGCCCATCCCTCCATCGTGCCCTACGGCATGTACGAGGCCGCCGACGGCCCGCTGATCATTGCCGTGGGCAACAACAGCCAGTTCGACAAGTTCTGCCGCCAGGTCATCCTGCGTCCCGACATCGTCGAGGACCAGCGCTTCTCCACCAACGTCAACCGTGCCAGGAACCGCCAGGAGCTCAGTCCCATGCTCAAGGAGCTGATTGGCAGCTTCCCGCGCGATCTGCTGCTCGAGCGCCTGACGGCCGCCGGCATTCCCTGCGGCCGCGTGGCCGGTCTGCACGAGGCCCTGACCAGCGAGCGCACGCGCCGCAGCGGCCTGCTGCGCGACATGCCCCATCCCGTGGCCGGCACCACGCCCGTGTTCGCGCCGCCCTACCGCCTGGACGGCCAGCGTCTGCCCATCCGCCATGCGCCGCCCACGCTGGGTGAGGGCACGCGCGAAGTGCTGCACCGGCTGCTCAGCATGAGCGACGAGCAGTTGCAGCAGCTGCAGTCCAAGGGCGTGCTGACCCTGCCCGAGCCCCCCGCGCAATAGGGATAAGAGGACCGATCACGCGACTGATTCCACGGGGGCCATTGATGCCCGGCCCCCAGCCCCGCCAGGTTTGCATGCCGCACCAAGACGGCACCCATAGACAGCAATACCCAGGAGACAAAACAATGAGCAATCAAGTCACACGCCGCGACATTCTTCAAGGGCTGGCCGCCATCGGCGGCGGCAGTCTGCTGACCACGGGCGCGGGCAGCGCCTTGGCGCAGGCCGGCAAGCCGGCATGGCCCAGCAAGCCCATTCGCGTGGTCGTTCCCTTCAACGCAGGGGGCGCCACCGACATCATGGCGCGCACCATCGGCGAGGTGCTGGCCAAGCGCCTGGGCCAGCCCGTGGTGGTGGACAACAAGGCCGGCGCCGCCGGCATCCTCGGCACCGAGGCCGTGGCCAAGGCAGCGCCCGACGGCCATACGCTGCTGCTGTCGCTCAGCACCTCGATGCTGATCAACCAGTTCCTCTACACCAAGCTGCCCTACAACCCGCAAAAGGACATCGCGCTGATCACCCAGGTCGCGGCGGCGCCCGTCACGCTGGTCGTCCATCCCTCGGTGCCGGCCAACAACATGAAGGAGCTGCTGGCCTATGTGAAGGCGCACAAGGGCAAGCTGTCCTATGGCTCCTGGGGCGTGGGCTCGTACGCGCATCTGGCCGGTGCCTACATGAGCAAGACCATGGATGCCGACATGAACCATGCGGCCTACAAGGGCGAGGCTCCCATGATCCAGGAGCTGATCGGCGGCCAGTTGCAGCTGTGCTTTTCCAGCGCGCTCAACACCAAGCCCTTCATCGACTCGGGCCGCCTCAAGGCCATCGGAGTCACGGGCAAGGAACGCATGGAAATCCTGCCCAAGCTGCCGACCATCTTCGAGCAGGGCGTCACCGACGATGCCTATTCGATCTACGGCTGGGTGGCCATGGGCGCGCCCGCAGGCGTGCCCAAGGAGGTCGTGGACCAGCTCTACGGCCACCTGCGCGAGATCATCAAGGACCCCAAGGTGCTGGAGCGCATCACGGGCGCCGGCTTCATTCCCATGATGAACAGCCCCCAGGCCTTCCGCGACAACTATCAGCGCGATATGCCGGTCTGGAAGGCGCTGGTCGAGCAAGCTGGCGCGAAGCTGGACTGATGCCAGGCACACTCATTTTTCCGGCCTGCGGCAGCAGGCCGCTACCGACGACTGCTCAGACAGTCCAGACAGGAGACTTCATGTACACGCGCAACACCGCACCTCAGGCCGGAGCCACCCGGCGCAGCGTTCTGGCACTGGCCGCAGCGCCGCTGCTGGCCGGCATGGCCGGCGGCGCGCTGGCCGAGACCGACTGGCCCAGCAAGATGCTGCGCCTGGTCGTTCCCTTCCCTGCGGGCGGCCCGACCGACACGGCATCGCGCATCGTGGGGCAGAAGCTGGGCGAGCGTCTCAAGCAGACCGTGGTCGTGGAAAACCGCCCCGGCGCATCGGGCTCCATCGCGGCCGTGCAGGTCGCCAAGAGTCCGGCCGACGGCTACACGCTGATGATGCTGGCCACGCCCACGCTGCTGGCGCCGCACCTGTACAAGAAGGCCGGCTATGACACCGTCAAGGATTTCGCGCCCGTGGCCACGGTCTATGACCTGCCCATCGTCATCGTGGTCAACCCCGCGCTGCTGCCCGATGTCACCGACCTCAAGAGCCTGATCGCCCACGCCAAGGCCCAGAAGTCCCCGCTCAACTACACCAGCTCGGGTGCCGGCAGCTTCGGCCATCTGAGCATGGAGATGCTCAAGCAGATGGCCGGCTTCGACATGCAGCACGTGCCCTACAAGGGCGGCGTGCCCGCCATCACCGACACCATCGGCGGCCAGGTGCCCATCATGTATGCCGACCTCGTGGCTGCGCTGCCCCATATCCAGGTCGGCAAGCTGCGCGCCATCGCCGTGGGATCGCCCCAGCGCGTGAGCATGCTGCCCGACACGAAGACGATCGCCGAACAAGGCATCAAGGGCTATGACGCCGTCTCCTGGGGCGGCCTGCTCGCGCCCAAGGGAACGCCCAAGGCCGTGGTCGAGCGCATCGCCTCCGAAGTCCAGCAGATACTGGCCGACAAGGACGTCCAGAGCAAGCTGCTCCACGCGGGCGCCATCGCCAACTTCCAGAATCCCGCCCAGCTGGGCCAGCGCATCCAGCAGGACTACACGCGCTGGGGCCAGCTGATCCGCGACAAGGGCATTGCAGTGGAGTGACAACGACATGAAGACACGCATCACCGAACTCTTTGGCATAGAGCACCCCATCATTCAGGGCGGCATGCACCATGTGGGCCTGGCCGAGCTGGCCGCCGCCGTTTCCAATGCCGGGGGACTGGGCATCATCACGGGCCTGACCCAGCGCACCCCCGAGCTGCTGGCACGCGAGATCGCGCGCTGCCGCGAGATGACGGACAAGCCCTTTGGCGTCAACCTGACGTTTCTGCCCTCGGTCAACCAGCCCGACTACCCGGGCTATGTCAAGGCCATCATCGAAGGCGGCGTCAAGGTGGTCGAGACGGCCGGCAACAACCCGCAGAAATGGCTGCCCGCGCTCAAGGAAGCCGGCATCAAGGTGATCCACAAGTGCACCTCGGTGCGCCATGCGCTCAAGGCCGAGGCCATCGGCTGCGATGCCATCAGCGTGGACGGCTTCGAATGCGGTGGTCATCCGGGCGAGGACGACATCCCCAACTTCATCCTGCTTCCGCGCGCGGCCGAAGAACTGAAGATTCCCTTTGTCGCCTCGGGCGGCATGGCCGACGGCCGGTCGCTGGTGGCCGCGCTGGCGCTAGGCGCCGAAGGCATCAATATGGGCACGCGCTTTATCGCCACGAAAGAGGCACCTGTACACGACAAGGTAAAGCAGGCCATCGTTGCGGCCAGCGAGCTGGACACCCGTCTGGTCATGCGCCCGCTGCGCAACACCGAGCGCGTGCTTAGCAATGCGGCCACCGAACGCCTGCTGCAAAAGGAGCGCGAGCTGGGCGCGGCCATCACCTTTGCCGACATCGCCCCCGAAGTGGCCGGCGTCTATCCGCGCATCATGCACGACGGCGACATGGACGCAGGCGTCTGGTCCTGCGGCATGGTCGCGGGCCTGATCCACGACGTGCCCACGGTTGCGCAACTGATCGCCGGCATCATGGACCAGGCCCATGCACTGATCAACGAGCGGCTCGCGGGCCTGGCCCGCTAAGCCTTTCACTCTTCAAAACCAGGAAAGAGCTTTCTCATGAAAATCCTTGTACCCGTCAAACGTGTCGTGGACTACAACGTCAAGGTCCGCGTGAAGTCGGACGGCACGGGTGTGGACATCGCCAACGTCAAGATGAGCATGAACCCCTTTGACGAAATCGCCGTCGAAGAAGCCGTGCGCCTGAAGGAAAAAGGCGTGGTCACCGAAGTCATCGCCGTCTCCTGCGGCGTGGCCCAGTGCCAGGAAACCCTGCGCACGGCCATGGCCATCGGTGCCGATCGCGGCATCCTGGTCGAGACCGATGTCGAGCTGCAGCCCCTGGCCGTGGCCAAGCTGCTAAAGGCCCTGGTGGACAAGGAGCAACCCGGTCTGGTCATCTGCGGCAAGCAGGCCATCGACGACGACGCCAACCAGACCGGCCAGATGCTGGCGGCCCTGGCCGATCTGCCCCAGGCCACCTTCGCCTCCAAGGTCGAAGTCGCCGGCGACAAAGTGAACGTCACCCGCGAAGTGGATGGCGGCCTGGAGACCGTGGCCCTGTCCACGCCCGCCGTCATCACCACCGACCTGCGCCTGAACGAGCCCCGCTACGTCACCTTGCCCAACATCATGAAGGCCAAGAAAAAGCAGCTGGACATCTTCAAGCCCGAAGACCTGGGTGTGGACGTGACGCCTCGCCTCAAGACCGTGAAGGTCTCCGAGCCCGCCAAGCGCGGCGCTGGCGTCAAGGTGGCCGATGTGGCCGCTCTGGTCGACAAGCTCAAGAACGAAGCGAAAGTCATCTAAGGCCCCCTGAGCCGCTTCGCGTCATCCCCCGCAGGGGGACGACCCCTCGGTGCGGGGCGGCCCTTCCTCGGTGTCCCGCGCTTGAGTCGCGCCAGATTGGCCGGCTGCGGGTGATGCAGGCACCATGAAAAATTCTAGAGAAAGACGACTGAAATGACCTCTCTCGTTATTGCAGAACACGACAACGCGTCGATCAAGACCGCGACCCTGAACACCGTGACGGCTGCCAAGGCCTGCGGCGGTGATGTGCATGTGCTGGTCGTTGGCGAAGGTGCAGCCGCTGCAGCAGCCGCTGCCGCCCAGATCGCCGGAGTCTCCAAGGTCATCCATGCCGACGGCGCCAGCCTCAAGGACGGCCTGGCCGAGAACGTCGCCGCCCAGGTGCTGAGCATTGCCGGCAACTACAGCCACATCCTGTTCCCCTCGACTGCCTCGGGCAAGAACGTGGCACCCCGCGTGGCCGCCAAGCTGGACGTGGCCCAGATCAGCGACATCACCAAGGTCGACTCGGCCGACACCTTCGAGCGCCCCATCTACGCGGGCAAC